>DBQN01000013.1:8955-25735 GCA_002305255.1 Firmicutes bacterium UBA1393
TACTTCAGAGGCCGCGGCGATAAGTAGTCCGCAGTCTGGTGTATTCGAAAGGATGAGCGAGATTGGCAGATGGATTCGCGCAGGTCAGTCTCCCATATGGACAGGGTCACCTGGATTTCAGGCTCGACACTGCCCGGTGCAGGCTCGTCGGAGTGTACGGCGTAGTCGCGCCCGAGGGGGGCCTGTCTGACACAGGCACTGCAGTGGCTGAGGTTCTGGCGGCGCCTGTGGGTTCTCCCCGTTTGAGAGATATCGCCCGCGGTTGCAGGAATGTGGTGATCATCTCCGACGATGCCACGCGCCTGACCCCGGTGTCGCTCATCCTCCCTCGTGTCGTCGAGGAACTTGACATTGCCGGGGTTGCCCGGCACAACCTGACGGTAGTCATGGCCAACGGCACTCACAGGCCGATGACGCCGGAGGAGATCAAAGCCAAGCTCGGCGAGGAGTACGCGTCGAGCCTGCGGGTGGAGAATCACGACTACAAGGCTAGCGACCTGGTGGACATGGGCACGACTCCGAGTGGAGTGCCTGTCATGATCAACCGCACAGTCGCCGACGCCGACCTGGTTATCGGCATCGGAGCCATCATACCGCACAGATACTGCGGCTGGTCGGGCGGGGCCAAGATCGTGCAGCCGGGCGTGTGCGGCGAGGAGACTACCGTTGCGACGCACCTGATGATCACGAAGGATCCGGGGGTGCGCCTTGGCAATGTGGAGAACGTGGTGCGCCACGAGATGGAGGCCGTCGCTGAACGGGCAGGCCTCAGGTTCATCGTCAACGCGGTATTGAGCGCTAAGGGCGATGTGGTGTCGGTCGTCGCGGGCGACCCTGTGAAAGCGCACCGGGCTGGCGTTGCGGCTGCGCGCCAGGTGTGTGCGGCGCGCGTGCCGGAGCAGGCCGACGTGGTGCTGGCCAGCAGCTTCCCGGCTGACATCAACTTCTGGCAGGCGGGCAAAGCCTTCTACACGGCCGACCTCGCCGTGAAAGACGGCGGTGTCATCGTGTTGCTCACGCCTGCCGTGGAAGGCATCGGTGAACACCCGGAGTTCGGCGACTTGATACCCAAGAGCCGCGAAGAGATCCTCCGGGCGCTGGATGCGGGCCTCGTCGCCGACAGGATGGGCGCAGCAGCTGCCCTGGCGGTCAGGCTCGTGGCTGACAGAGCGAGAATCATCGTGGTGACAGATGGCCTCACCGAGAACGAAGTCCGCAACATGGGGTTTGAACATTTCGGCAGCGGTCAGCTGCAGGCTGCGGTGGACCGTGCCATCGAGATTGCGGCGGCCGAGGCCGCCGGCGGCGCGTCGCGCGGCGAAGGCCCGGGCCTCCCACTGCCCACCGTTACGGTGCTGCGGGAAGCCCCCGACACGCTGCCTGTCATAGAGAATGTGGGGTGTGGTTGCTGTGGATAGCCGTATCAGCCTGAAGTATGGTGACGGAGCGATAGAGGTTTCGCTGCCGGGTTGGGTAGACGAGCACGAGGTGCGACGGATCGACCCTGTGCCTCTGCCGCCGGCGGCCGAGAAGTGTGCGCAGGATCCCGGGGCCGCGCTGGAGGCCGCCCTGGCCAATCCGATAGGTTCGCCACCCCTTGAGCAGGTGGTGAAGGCGGGCGAGACGTGCGCGATAGCCGTCAGCGATATCACGCGCCTGTGGATTGGAACGAAGTTCTTCTTGCCGGCCATCGTCGACAGGCTGAACAGGGCAGGTGTTCCCGACGACCACATCACGCTGGTGCTGGCCAGGGGAACGCACCGCCCGAACAGCGCGGCCGAGATAGCCCAGATCGTAGGCGAGGACCTGGCGTCGCGTCTGCGCATCGTCCATCACGATCCTGATGGCCCGTGCACCTATGTGGGCACCACGAGCAGGGGCACTCGCGTGGAGATCAACGCCGAGGCCGCCGCGTGCGATAGGCTGATTCTCACAGGAGGCGTGGTCCATCACGCCATGGCCGGCTATGGCGGCGGGCGGAAGAGCATTGTTCCCGGCATCGCTTCGCGCAGCACGGTGAAGTCTAATCACCTCTGGGTGATTGACCATGATCTGCCCAGGATCCGACAGGGTGTCGGTTCGGGCTGCACGAAGGGCAACCCGCTGCACGAGGATATGATGGAGGCCGCCGAACTGGCCCACGTGGACTTCCTTGTGAATGCGGCGACTGACGCTTCGGGCAGGTTCGCAGGCTTCTTTGCCGGCCACTGGCGTGACGCCTGGGAGGCCGGATGCGCGCTTGTAGACAGCATGTACTGTGTACCCTGTGCATGCCGGTCAGACGTTGTTGTGGCATCGTGCGGTGGGTTCCCGCGCGATATCTCCATATACCAGGCGAGCAAGGCATTCTACAACGCCTGGATGGCTGTGAAGCCGGGTGGCACCATCGTCATGGTGTGTGAGGCGCGCGACGGCGGAGGCGGCGACGAATTCTTCAAGTGGTTCGACTACCCCACTATCGAGGAGTGCCACAAAGCACTGGTACGCGACTTCACCATCGCCGGATACCTGGCGTTCCTGGTGTACACCGTCGCCGTGAAGCACAGAGTGGTGCTTGTCAGTGATATCGACGAGTCGCTGGTGCACAAGATGCACATGACTCGCGCCCTGCCTTCTGAAGCAGGGAAGGCGCTCGCAGGAGCGATCAAGCGTGGCGATTCCGTCACAATCATGCCGGAGTCAGCTATCACGCTTCCGATATTTCCGACACTTCAGTAGAGGAGGACTCGATTGATGAAGGTTCTTGACAACATGCCCATGGAAGGGGCCCCGTGGTTCGAAAAGGGAGTCAAGTGGGTGTCGCCGATGAACTTCGACCCGGCCGTCATGCCGGCCAGCACGTCGAAGCGCGTGTACATCCACGATGTGACTCTTCGCGACGGTGAGCAGACGTGCGGCCTAAACTGGACTGAGGACGAGCGCGTCGAGATCGGTGTTGCCCTTGATGACCTGGGCGTCGACCGCATTGAAGTTGGAATGCCGGCGGTCTCGGAAGACATCTCGCGGGCGATCACCCGTCTCGTAAAGATGAATCTCAGGGCTGCGATAGTGCCCTTCGCCAGATGCGTCAAGGACGACATCGATGCGGCAGTCAAGGCGGGCGCGTCTCATATCGTGGTCGAGCATGCCGTCAACCCTTACACCTGCATGTATGGATACAACTGCGACACTGAGAAGCTTGTAGACCGCATTGTCAGCTCCGTGAACTACGCCAAGGAGCAGGGCCTCGCCACCACCTTCATGGGCTGGGACGTGACCAGGGCCACGCTGGACTACGTTCTCGGTGTGTATGAGCGCGTCGTCGAGGCCGCGAAGCCCGAGGCAGTGGTGTTCACCGACAGCTTCGGCGTCGCCAGCCCCCACGCCATATTCCACGCCATATCCCAGCTGAAGGCGCGCCTGCCCGGCGTCCGCGTGGAGTTCCACGTGCACAACGAGTTCGGGATGGCCATGGGATCGGTCATAGCCGCGGCATATGCAGGAGTAGACGGAATCCACTCGTCCATCAACGCCCTCGGAGAGCGCACCGGCAACGTCGCCACTGAGGAGGTCGCCGCCGGGCTCAAGCTGCTGCTCGGGATAGACACAGGCGTCGACATCGGAAAGCTCGGCGAGGTGTGCTCGATGGTAGAGCGCATCACCAACATCCCCACATGGCGCAACAAGCCGGTCACCGGCACGCGCCTGTTCTGGCTGGAGTCAGGTGTGGTTGTAGACGCCAAGGCAAAGATGGAGCCCGCGGGCCTTATCCCCGCCATGTGCCCGTATATGCCTGAGGTCGTTGGCCACAGCCCCATCGAGGTGGTCATGGGCGGTTCCAGCGGCAAGGCCAGCGTCAAGTATTTCCTGGAGCAGCGCGGCGTTGCCTGCACTGACGCGCAGGTTGAGGAGATCCTCGAGAAGGCCAAGACTCTCGGCAGGAGCCTGCGCAGGGTGCTCGAGCCGGCCGAGGTGGACGCCATCATCGAAGAGGTGCTGAAGAAGTGAAGCAAGTCAGAGCCATAAGGGTAGACGCGTCTGACAACGTGGTCACCCTCGTCGAGCCGGGGGCCGCAGGCGATACGGCAACCTGGGATGGCGGGCAGGTGCCGGTGGGTGATGACGTGCCCATGGGGCATAAAGTTGCGATCTGCGACATCCCGCTCGGCGGAGTAGTGACCAAGTATGGCGCCCCCATAGGCCTGGCCACGGCGGCGATCAAGGCGGGGCAGTGGGTGCACGTGCATAACGTGAGGAGCGCCCGCGGCAAGGGGGCACACGAATGATCAAGGCTTATGCTAGGGCCAATGGCCGCGTGGGGATAAGGAACCATGTGATCCTGCTGCCGACGGTGGTGTGCGCCAACGCAGTTGTGGAAGAGGTGGGCAGGCGCGTTCCTGAGGCCCAGCCCATCACGCACGCATACGGATGCACACTCGATCCCGTGGCCAACGACGACATGACCAAAGTGTTCGCCGGGATCGCCTGCAACCCCAATGTGTATGCAACGGTATTGGTATCGCTGGGATGTGAGACTGTCATACCTCAGCAGGTAATCGACATCATCGAGGCTGAGGGCGGGAAGTGCGCGCTGGTCACTGTGCAAGACGAGGGCGACACCTTCGCCGCCGCCGACGCAGCCGAGCGCATCGCGCGGCAGTTCATCGAAGAGGCAGCCAGGGTCGAGCGCACCGATTGCCCCGAGACAGGGCTTATCATCGCCCTGGAGTGCGGAGCGTCTGACGCGTTCTCAGGTCTGTCGGCCAACCCTGCAGTGGGCAAGGCCGCCGACATCATGGTCGACATGGGCATGACCTGCATGATCTCGGAGATCACCGAATACATGGGCGCTGAGCACATTGCCGCTGCACAGGCCATCGACGACAAGGTGCGCGCCGATATCGTGGACGTCGTTGCCCGCACCGAACACGAGCTGGCGAAGATCGGCCAGGCATGCGGTCTCGCCGACATCACCCCCGGCAACATAGCAGGCGGCCTCACGACCATCGAGGAGAAGTCTCTGGGCTGCATAAGGAAGGGCGGGAGCCGGCCATACGTGCAGGTGGTGGGCTACGGCGAGCGCCCCACGCGCAGCGGCCTCGTGCTGATGGATACGCCGGGGCAGGACATCCAGTCTCTAACCGGCCTGATGGCAGGCGGTGCGCAGATCGGGATATTCACGACAGGGCGTGGCACCCCCACGGGATCGCCAGTTGCTCCGATCGTCAAGGTCGTCAGCAATACGACGGCATTCCGGAAGATGCGCCGGAACCTCGATGTCAATGCCGGAACCGTGATAGACGGTGAAAAGACCCTCGACGAGGTGGGCAGGGAGATTGTGGACTTCGTGCTCGCCGTCGCCGAAGGCAGGCTCACGGCGTCGGAGATGGCGGGGCACAGGGAGTTCGCGTTGCGGTGCAACGGATCCCTGGGGTGTATCTACTAGAGGAGGACAGTTGCCATGCACTGCGGGGCCTACACGATACTCGCGATAAACCCGGGATCCACGTCGACGAAGTTGGCAGTCTACCGCGACGATGAGCTTGTGTTCTCTGAATCGGTGTCGCATTCGGAAGAGGATCTGAGCGGCTATGCGCACATCGTAGACCAGCTCGACATGAGGCGCGCCGTCGTAGAGCGCGCCCTGGCCGAGCATGGCGTCGACATACATTCGCTCTCGGCTGTGGCGTGCCGGGGCGGCAGGCTCAAGCCCCTGGCCAGCGGCACTTACCTCGTGAACGAGCGGATGCTGCATGATGCGGAACGCGGTGTGCAGGGCGAACACGCGTCCAACCTAGCGTGCCTCATCGGCTACGGCATCGCGCGGCAGGCCGGGATCGAGGCCTACATCGTGGATCCAGTGTCAGTGGACGAGCTAGACGACGTTGCCCGAATCTGCGGAGTTCGGGAGATACAGCGGAACAGCCTGTCGCACGCGCTCAACATGAAGGCGGTGGCGCGGCGCGCGGCCCGCGACATCGGCAAGTCGTATGATGAGGCCAGAATCATCGTGGCGCACATCGGCGGCGGCGGGTCGCTGTCGGCGCACGCGGGCGGCCGTATGATAGAGATCAACAACTGCGACAAGGAAGGCCCATTCAGCGCAGAGCGCGCGGGGGCAATACCCAGTCTCGACCTGGTAGACCTGTGCTTCTCAGGCAGGTACACCAGGGACGAGGTTGTGCGCATGCTGGTGGGCGGAGGCGGTCTCATGTCACACCTCGGCACCAAGGACGGGCGCGAGGTGGAGCGGCGCATCGATGCCGGTGACCGCCAGGCTGAGCTGGTCTATTCGGCAATGATCTACGGCTTCTCGAAGGCCATAGGCTCCATGGCTGCCGTGCTCTGTGGCAAGGTGGACGTGGTGGCCGTCACCGGAGGCATGGCGCGGTCGCGGCGGCTCACGGATGGCATTGCGGCTCGCACCAGCTTCATCGCACCGATGAGGGTGTATCCAGGCGAAGACGAGCTCGAGGCGCTTGCCCTCGGCGTGCTGCGCGTGCTGCGCAACGAGGAGCTGCCTGCCATCTACGAGTAGGGTAGAGCAGAGTGGAGTCGGGTAGAGTGGGGAGTTGAGAGCGTGAACAACTTCGAGCAGGTGCGGGCGGCGGCGCCTCGCGGGCTGCGCATCGCAGTAGCCGGTGCCGATGATCCGGCAGTGCTGCACGCTGTGGCGATGGCGGCAGCGGAAGGCATCGTGTCAGGCGGAGCACTCTGCATGGCGAAGCAAGCCGGCGGCGCTGAGACCGTGGCCGCAGTGGAGCGCGCGGGGCTGGATCCGGCGCGGTTCGTTGTGGTTGAGTCGGGGCAGGGCGCAGGGGGCGGTGACGCTGCCGCATGCCGTAGGGCAGTGGAGACTGTGAGGAGCGGCGGCGCCGACATCCTGATGAAGGGCTTCGTGCAGACTGCCGATTTCATGCGGGCGGTTCTGAACAAAGAGACTGGGATCTCAGCGGGCGGAGTGCTGTGCCAGGTAGGGGTGTATGACATACCTGCGCTGGGCAGGCTCGTTGCCATGGCGGATGTGGGCATAGTGATAACCCCCGACCTGCAGCAGCTCGTCGGGATCGCGGCGGGGGCGGTGCGAGTTGCGCGGGCGCTGGGGCTCGGGGAAGACGGAAGACCGCGCGTGGCCATGCTCAGCTCCATTGAGACCGTGAACCCCGCGATTCCGGGCAACGCCAACGCCGCGCTGATCGTGCAGATGGCAGCGCGCGGCCAGATTCCGGGGGCGACGCGCGACAAGGCGGTGTTCGATGGTCCACTGGCCCTCGACAACGCCATCAGCCCCGAGGCGGCGGCTCACAAGGGCATTGTGTCAGAGGTGGCAGGCCGGGCCGACGTGCTGGTGGCGCCTGATCTCAACTCCGGAAACATGCTGGCAAAGTCGGTGATCTACCTGTGCCGCGCAGGCGCCGCAGGCGTGGTCACCGGGGCGAGCTGCCCGGTGGTGCTGACGTCGCGCGCCGATACGCCCGAGGTGAAGCTGAACTCCATAGCAGTGGCGGCAATTCTCGGAACCCGAAACGCTGTGTGAACGTAGGTGTGGGTGTGAGCTTACAGGCGGCGGCACGAGCGCATAGGAGAGTGGCGGCTAGCCGGATGGAGGGCTGGGTTTGGGCCTGACTGTAGGAGAAGCACTGCAGATCAAGCCGCTGGCAGGGGCCAGGGTGCTGGCCGGCTCCGGCGGACTCGATCGCGTCATCGAATACGTCACAGTAGTGGACGCCCCCGACGCTGCCGACTGGCTGAGGGGCGGCGAGTTCGTGTTAACCACCGCCTACTCCGTGAAAGATACGCCTGAAGGACAGGTCGACCTGATAGAGCGCCTGATCAAGGCCGGCGCGGCCGGCCTCGGCATCAAGCTGCGGCGGTTCATCGATGCCCTGTCGGATGAAGCGCTCGCCAGCGCAGAGCGAGCGAACTTCCCCATAGTGGAGCTACCGTTTGAAGTGGCCTGGGCTGACATCATCACGCCTGTGTTGGGCGAGGTGCTGCAGCGCCAGGCCAGCGTGTTACAGCGGTCTATGGACATGCACACTCAATTCATAGACACCGTAATCAGCGGCGGCGGAATGGGTGACATCGCAGCGACTCTGTCGGGCCAGATCGAGGCCCCAGTGGCCATAGTGGACGCGAGGTGGAACGTTGTAGCCAGCGTCGGCCCGCCCGACGGCCTGGCCGATGACATCGAGCTGTTGTCCTCCTCAGATGCGCGCCAGGCGCGGCAGGTGAGTGCCGTAGAAGGGCCGTGGGCGATGGCACCGGAGATGACCAGAACCCTCCTGGAGCCGGCGACGCCTGCGTCGTCGTCGGCGGCTGCCGCTGCTGCGGCTGCTGCTCCGGCGGCCGCGGTTGCACCTCACAGCGTGATAGTTGCTTCAATCGGAAGCGACGGTTTCCGATATGGGAGACTGATAGTGCGCGAGCCCGACGATCGTCCGCTGGGCAATATGGAGGCCATCGCCATTGGGCATGCGGTGACCACGGCGACGCTGGAGGCGCTGAGGTTGAAGACTGCGCAGGACGTGGAGCGCCGCTACAGGGTGAATTTCTGGGATGACCTCATGTACCGAAGGTTCGAATCGCCTGCCGATGCGGTGAAGAAGGCCAAGACCTTTGACGTAGATCTCACGCGACCGAACATAGTGCTTACCGTGGCGCCCGACTCCATCAACGGCAAGAACGGAAACGGCGGCAACGCACTGCCTGACCCGGTGTTCGTGCGATTGCAGGATGACATCACTCAGGCCGTGGCCAGGCTGTCGGGCGAGGTGTTGAGTGGACGGTCTATCGTGGCCTTCCCTTACAGGCGAGTGGTGTCGGTCATCACGCCATGGATGGGAGACGTGGACGACGCGGCGGGAGCCAGGGCCGAAGCCGTTTCCCTGGCCGAGACCATCCACTCCTACCTCAAGGCTGAGCTCGCGCCTCGTACCGTGTCGATAGGCGTTGGCCGATACCACAGAGACCCCATGGCGGTTGCCATGAGCTACCGCGAGTCATCGCAGGCTGTGACTTTGGGCACCATGGTGTTCGGCCCGAACAGGGTGACGCACTTCGACGATATGGGCGCCTACAGGATCATGTCGCGCTGCGGCGACCACGCCGAACTGAGAGGGTTTGTCCAGGATCACCTGGGCGAGATCATCTCTTACGACGAGGCGCGCGGCACTGAACTCGTGCCCACTCTCGAGGCATTCCTGGAGGAAGGCTGCAATGCGCAGGCCGCGGCCGACAGATTGTTTGTGCACGTCAACACGTTGAAATACCGCCTCAGCAGAGTGGAGCGCTTGGCAGGGATCGACCTCGCCATCGCCGAGACGCGGTTCAACCTCGGGTTGGCGTTGCGGATTCGGCGCTACCTGAAGGCGGTTTCGCAGTAGCCGCTGAGGCAGACCACGTGACATTGGGGGTAATGGCAGATGACTACGACCTGGGAGCGGGCTGGGCGGCTGAAGCTGGCCTACATGGTGGCCACGCCCGACATCAAGTCCAGGAACGCGCTGGGATACCACGCTGACATCAAAGACAGCACTCGTCTCCTCACTGACCTTGGCTATGATGGCATAGAGCTCACGACGGACGACGCGTCGGCCTTCGAATGGGCGCCTGTGCAGGCTGCCATCGAAGCGGCAGGGCTCGAGGTGCCGCTGGTGTGCTCGGGCGAGGTGTTCGGACAGTCGGGGCTTGGCCTCGCGGCACCGGATGAACACGTCAGAGCCGCCGCCATGGAGAGGCTGAAGGGACTCATCGACTTCGCCGCCATCTTCGGAGCCAACGTGAACATCGGCAGGTCAAGGTGGTACTACAGCCCCGATGTGCCGGCCCAGCTCACAGAGGGGTGGGCCCTTGAGAGCTTCCGCGTGTTGGCGGATTATGCTGCAGCGAAGGACGTCACCATCGCGCTCGAGCCCATTGCCTTCCACGTGTGCAACTTCATAAACAGCACCCAGGACGGCCTTGCGTGGCTTGGACGAGTCGGGCGGCCCAACTTCAAGCTGATGCTCGACCTCTACCACATGAATATCGATGACCTGACCAGCATCGAGGAGAGCATCGCCCTGGCTGTCGCAGCTGACGCCGTGGTGCACGTGCACCTGTGCGACACGAATAGAAAGCCTCCGGGATACGGCCACATGGACTTCGCCGGCGCCCTCGGCGCGCTCAAACGCGCCGGTTACACCGGCTACGTGTCAGGCGAGGTGTTCAACTACCCCGAACAGGACGCCGCCGTGCGTCGGTGTGCCGAGGTGTTCAGGCCGCTGCTGTAGCGCCGAGGCGGCCCGGGCCGCCATCGCAGACGACGACAGCTGCGTCAATGCATGCTCAAGTGGAGGATATGCCCAGCGTGGCATGTCCTCTTTCTCGTCTCGCGACGCGGCCCCTGGGCCCCCAATGCCCGCCCGTCTCCCCGCAGCCGTTCCCGCGCCGGCCCCCCCAGTCCCCCGCCGTGTGGCCGTATACACCCTGAGCGAGCTCTGCTAGAATCGTATGGCGCGGCGCATCAGCGCACGCAGCGGGCTTGGAGGTGTGTGCGGTGGCACTTGGGGACTTGTCACCCCTCGAATTCAGGGCTGAGCAGGCCAGGCTGAAACTGACGGTAGACGAGATCGGGCGGCAGATCGTGCTGCTCAATGCTGCCATCCATGGCAAGTCGCGCGAACTTGCGGGTGCTGTAGCTGTCGAGACTGAGCTCCGCACCCTTACGACGCTGATTGAGCAAGAGACCGGCGTAACAGCAGTCTGGTCTCGGGTGCTGGGCCAGCTGCGGACTATGGAACCGCAGGCCTACTTCGGGCGGATCGACTTCGTGGCCGACGATGACCAGCAGCCCATGGAGATCTACGTGGGAACAGGGTGGCTCTGGGAAGGGGCCACAGGGCGCAAGCTCGTCTACGACTGGCGGACACCGGTGTGCGACATGTACTACAAGTACGAGCCGGGCCGCGCCGGCTACAAGGTTCCCGACGGACGCGTGAGCGGAGAGATCCTGCTCAAGCGCACCTACAAGGTTCGACGGGATGAACTGCTAGAGGCCACCGACAGTAGCGGCCGCACTAACGACGAAGTGCTGAGAGACATGCTGCGCCGCAGCGTCGATGGGAAGATGCGCACTATCGTTCAGACAATCCAGCGCGAGCAGGACGACGTGATACGCAACGACGAGCACCCGGTGCTCCTCGTTCAGGGCGGCGCCGGCAGCGGCAAGACCTCCGTCGCCCTGCACCGGGTAGCGTATCTGCTCTACACCGAGCGCGGAGCGCTATCGGCATCGAACGTGATGATGATCTCGCCAAACCCGGTGTTCAAAGATTACATCTCCACAGTCCTTCCCCAGCTAGGCGAGGAAAACGTCCAGGAAGGCCTCTTCAGGGAGGTCGCGCTGGACGCGTTCCCTACGCCGCTGTCGGTGGAGGAGCAGTGGGAGCAGATAGAGTATGGGCTAACCCACGGGCACGATCTGCGTGCCGAGGCGGTGGAGCTCAAGAGTTCAGAGCGGATACTCAAGTGGCTAGACCGATACGCTGAGGCCCTGGCAGCTTCGCCACGGGATTTCCCTGACCTCGATCTGGCCGGGGCGACGTTCCGCGGCATACAACTGCGAGACGTGTACCTCGACGGCTCGGGGCAGCCGATGCAGGTGCGATTCAACCGGGCCAAACGCGCCGCGGCCGCCTGGCTTGAGAGCCACCTTCAGCTTGAGCACGACGTTGAGGTCAGGGTGAGGGAGAACACCCCGGCGGGGCGTGCCCGAATCCTCAACTTCCACACCGTGTTTCGCGACCCGGCAAACGTCAACCCACGGTTGCGCAGCGCGATAGAATCGTTCGTGCGAGATCTCAACCGGTGGGGCAATGTCGATCTAGACGCGCGGTATCGCGACTTCTACCAGCCTGATGCGGCATGGGCTGCTGCAGGCGACCCCGACTCCGCCGGCTGGGCACGGGTATGCGAGTTCACAAGGAACACTCTGGCTGCAGGGCGCATGCACTACGAAGATCTCGCCCTCCATTCGCTGTTGGGCCTGGCGCTGCTTGGCATGGGCGGAGGCGCGACGACAGCCGCAGTTGCGTCTATGCGGCACGTCGTCATCGACGAGGTGCAGGACTACACACCTGCCGAGTACAGACTGATCAGGAGCATGTTCCCCAGGGCGAAGTTCACCATGCTGGGCGATTTGAACCAGTCGTTGAACCCGATGAAGAGTCCGCGCGACTACGACGGGGTTCTGGGTCAGGGGGCCACCGATGGCACCGATGTCCGGGGCGTGCACTACGTCGAGTTGCGCCGCAGCTACAGGTCTACGACAGAGATCATGGACTTCGCCTCGGCCGTGGTTGAGGGCTCAATGCTCCGGCAGGCCGAAACCATCGAACGCCACGGCGACAAGCCCAGGTTCGTGCGGGTGGCCGACCCCTCCGATACCCCGGGCGCCGTTGCCGCCGCTGTGGGCGATCTCAGGCAGAGAGGCTGCAACTCCATTGCCGTCGTATGCAAGACGGCCTCAGAGGCCAGCATGCTTCATTCCAGGATCGTGCGGGCTGTGCCCGGCATCAGGCTGGTGATGCCGCGCGACACCAAGTTCGCAGGCGGAGTTGTCGTGCTTCCGATATACATGGCCAAAGGCCTAGAGTTCGACGGAGTGGTGGTGTGTGATGCCAGTGCCCGCAACTATGACGATCCGTCACTCAGGCGAGCGCTCTACACAGCATGCACCAGAGCCATGCACCAGCTTGTGATCGTGTGTTCAGGTGAACCTTCGCCGCTGCTGCCACTGGATCGTCCTGAACTGTTCGAGCGAGTGTGACAGGGCATCGGCGTCTTGCCGTGGCCGGCGTGAAGCGTGTGACTGAAGGTATCCCAAGCCTTGACGTCGAAACACCGATCGTTGGTGAGACCAATTCACAGAGGCGTGTGGCCAAGCAAACGGAGGTGCTTCATTTTGAAGAGACTGGCTTCCATAGCGTTGATCGTCTCGCTTCTGGTCCTTGGTTCGATATCTGCCTCGGCTGCGGCAGATACCATCCTCCTGAGTGGTAAGATCAGTGCAGTCGACAAGTACGGAAACTCGATGACCGACATAACGGAGGCCGCGGTCAAGGCCTCAGGTGCTGAGGTTGGCGACATCGTGGCAGTCAAGGTAGGGGAGCGCGAGATAGTGGCGCCGTTCGTCACCATCTACGGAGATGTCGACAGAGGAACCCCGCTCATGAGGGTGACGGACGGGTATGTCCAGCTCGCAATCAACTACGGCAACTTCGCCACCACCTATGAAGCTGCGGTAGGAACCGAAGTGCAGGTGTTCGCCCGCGAGAAGGGAACGTATCTGTCGCAGATCGAGATCCGCCACCTCACCAAGCTGGAAAAGCGCGAGGAGTACGACAGCGACGAGGCTTTCGCCAACTTCAGAGAGGTCACGGAGGGGAACATCAAGCCCGGCGTCCTCTACAGGGTGTCACACCCGTCTCTGGGAGACGAGCGCTCTACATATGCCGGGAAGTTGATTGAGGAGCACGGGATCCGCACGATACTCAACCTGTCGGACACGCCTGAGGAGTTCGCGGAGAGTCTCACACACTCGGACTACTACCGCAGTCTCCATGAAGCAGGAAACGTGATTTCCGTGGGCATGGGCGTCGACTTCGCGGCGAAAGATTTCACTGACAAGCTCAAGGCGGCCCTGGAGTTCATGATAGACCACGAGGGGCCATATGCTGTCCACTGCGTTGAGGGCAAAGACAGGGCAGGAATCGTGATCGCGGTACTCCAGGGACTGGCCGGAGCCACCGTGAACGAGATCGTTGAGGACTACATGGTGTCGTATGAGAACTACTACAGGGTGCAGAAGGGCACCCAGGGCTACGAGATCGTGTCAAAGATCATGCACGACCAGCTCAAGGAGATGAACAACGGTCAGCCTGTCAGCGACAACGAGGTGAAGGCCGTTGTCGTGAACTACCTCACGAACATGGTGGGCCTGAGTGAAGAGCAGATCAGGCAGCTCGAGGTCAAGCTCGTGGGTGAGGCCTCCGCACTGGCGGCGCCGCTGCGGACCGCGGCGTAACGAGTTTGGCTCACAATAATGTGGGTGTTTGAGGCCGATCGGCAGTTCGTCGATCGGCCTCGTGCTGTACCGTCTGCCTGGCCGGCGCCGATGCGGTCATCGCGGGCGCACCCTTAGCTGGATAGGCGGCTAGCCGTGGGTACAGGGGAGGCAGTGCTGTCTGCACGGAGCCGGGCGCCCCTGACTCGGCGGCGTGCCTAGCCCAGGTTGCCAGCAGCAATCGCCTGGTACGCATCACAGGGCGACATCCTCCAGCACCCTGAGCTGATCTATGCCTACGCTGCCGCCTGAGAGGAGCAGGCAGACTCTTGTGTCTCGCTCCACCGGGATCAATCCCTGCAGAAGGGCACCCAGTCCGATGCAGGAGGAAGGCTCGGCAAGGACCTTGCCCTCGGTGAGCAGCAGTCTCATACCCTTCAGGATGTAAGCGTCGTCTACTGTGGCGAAACCGTACGCATTGGATTGAACGTATGGGAAGCACTTCGGGCCGGGGGTCTGCGCAGCGAGTGCGTCGGCCACGGTGGAACTGTAGGGCACTGTCACCACTTCGCCGGCGGCCAGGCTGCGTGTGTAACGCGGCATCGCGGCGGGCTCTGCACCCCACACGCGCACGCTCGGCGCGATGGCTTTGATCGCAGTCGACACGCCTCCTATCAGGCCGCCGCCGCTTACGGGCACGATCACGATGTCGGTGTTGGGGCATTGTTCCATGATCTCGAGGCCGAGTGTGCCCTGGCCCGCCATGATGTCTTCATCATTGAACGGTGGCACCATTGTGGCGCCTCGTTCGGCGCACACCTGCTCCGCGAGGCGGAAACGCTCGGGTGCGTCGCACAGGATTACCTCGGCACCGAGTGAGCGAATAGACTCGATCTTGACCTGCGGCGATGTGCGGGGCATGACGATGGTCGCCCGCGCACCGAGCATCTTGGCCGCGTATGAGATGCCGCGACCGTGGTTCCCTGAGGAGGCGGCCACTATACCACGCTTGAGCTGCTCGGGGGTGAGCTGGAGCGCCTTGTTCATGGCGCCGCGGATCTTGAACGCACCGGTGGTCTGCATGCATTCTGCCTTGACATATACCTTGCAGCCGAGATACCCGTCGAGCATTTCCATCCTCAAGAGCGGCGTGCGCAGTATGTAAGGCGAAATGCGCTCTCTCGCGCTCCGGATCTCGTTGATGGTTAGGGCCATTACGATTCCTCCCCTCGAGGTGTTGGACGTACTGCCAGTATAGCACAGCACGGCGCTGGCCACCTTTCGGGCGGGATGGCGCATGGCGTCATGGCGGCAAGGCCTGAGGCATCAGGGCATGCCGGGCACCGGTAGGCGCAGTAAGCCGCAGAAAGTCGCCGACGCGAGGGCCGGGTCGGACATTCATGGCGGCCCGCATTTTGCCTCTTGTCATACCTAGCGCCGTTAGGTATAGTATGAACCATGAGGATCGATAGAGATTTGACTGCTGCCTCGGTGGTTCCGTTACTCCTCCTCCTCCTTGAGAAGGAGGAGAGCTACGGCTATCAGATCATACAGCGCATAAGGCAGTCGTCGCGGCAGCAGCTGGCATGGTCTGAGGGAATGCTCTATCCCGTGCTTCACAGACTGGAGCAACGGGAGTTGATCGAGTCGTACTGGCGCGAGGCTGAAACGGGGCGTAAGCGCAAGTACTACCGGTTGACCAAGAGCGGCCATGCCGAGCTGCAGCGCCAGAGGCGGCAATGGGAGATCGTGCAGAACACGCTGATCAACCTCGGATTGCCAGTGGAGAGAGGAGATGTCCACCATGGACGTGGAGAGCAGCATAGCAACGTGGAAAGCGGAGATCGCGGCCCAGAGTCATCTGGCCGTTGAGGAGCTAGATGAGCTTGAGGATCACCTGCGCGACGCAATGGAAGGGCTGCGCGCCGCCGGGCTAGATGAAGAAGAGGCCTTTCTCGTGGCTTCGCGGCGCATGGGCAGCAGCTCCGTGCTCGCCGGTGAACTGGCCGCTGCCGACCGTGACAAGACATGGGTCCAGCTGCCCGTGGCTGACGATGGAGCTGCTCAGGGCAGCGTCCGCCGCGAGACCGGTTTGGTGGCCCTGGCTGCGCTGGCTGCTGCGGCCCTGGGCAAGCTGCCGCTGCTATTCGGCGTGAGCTTGAGAACGGCAGAGGGCGTGACCGTATACGGCTTGAACCTGTCGCTGTTCGTCATCCCGGTGCTGATCGCATGCTATTACGTCGCCCGGCGGCTGCCCAAGAGCCTTGTGGCGCCCATCGGCGCCGTGATCGCCGTGTCGGCAGTGGCGGTGAATGTTTACCCGTTCGATACAGCAGGCAGCACTCTGCTGCTCACGACCTTGCACCTGCCGATGCTGCTCTGGCTGGTGCTGGGCCTGGCATACACCTCAGGAGAGTGGCGGAACGTGCGCGCGGTATGGGACTTCATCCGCTTCACAGGTGAGTTCTTCGTATACTCGGTGCTGATCGGCCTTGGAGGAGTGGTGTTCATGATGCTCACCACTACGTTCTTTGCGGCCGTCGGTCTCGACATTGAAGACATGCTGATGGAATGGGTGGGTTTGAGCGGACTCCTCGGTGTGCCTGTCGTCGCGGCGTACCTCGTGGAGAAGAAGCGCAGTCTCATAGAAAACATAGCCCCGATTCTGGCGCGCATCTTCATACCGATATTCCTTGTGATGACCGTCGTTTTCCTCGGAGTGTCGCTCACTAGGTTGGAGATGCTTGCGCAAGA
>DBQN01000013.1:25822-26375 GCA_002305255.1 Firmicutes bacterium UBA1393
GCACGCCTGTCTCAGTTCGGGTTGAGCCCCAACCGCGTGGCCGCGCTGGGAGAGAACATCCTGCTGCTGGCGAACCTGGCCGGGCTGGTCTACCACTATCTGCGGTTCAGGCAAGGCACAGGCAGCCGGCGCGACATCCTGTCGTGGCAGGTGCGGTGCGTGCCGTGGTACGTGGTGTGGCTGGTGAGTGTTGTGTTCATACTCCCGCTGCTGTATCGCTTCGCATAGGCGAGGCTCACTGGGAGTTGCGGGAACTGCTCATGGCGATAATTGTCGCCCAACGCTTTACCATAGGTGGCCCATCGGGTAAACTAGTGGTACACCGATGCATTTCGTGGATATCCGAGGTGCAGGCGGCGGCTTGGGGGCGCGGTGTCATGGGCATGCAAGAGTCGGGCCGGGTCCGACCTGGTGGAATCGGCGCGCGGTGTTCCCTGATGTTTGTGCTTGCGGCGGTCTTGTTGGATAGGCCCACGATGTTCGCCTGGGCATTGAGGGCCGGGTGGTCCATGCTGTTTTCTGTGGCTGTGTGGGGGGCGTTGCCCCCCATTCG
>DBQN01000013.1:26454-27713 GCA_002305255.1 Firmicutes bacterium UBA1393
AGGTCGGCGCGGCCGGCGGCGCGTCCGGCGGGGCGCACGGATCCCGGGGAACGGGCCGCGCCCCGGGAGCATCTCGATCCTGTAGAATGCGCAGCGCATATCGCGTGTGCTGCTGTGACCACGCTAATCGGTGTTTATGCCCTCGTTACTGAAGCCTTCGGGTTGGAGTATCTCGTCACGGAACCTGTTGCCCGGTGGCTTTCATCGTTTGCGACGTTCGTCTCCCGACGGCCCGTCGCACTTGGCCCCACATATCTCGCCCTCAATTTCGCCATCGCATACATTGTGAGTTGCGTCGCAATCTCCCTATTCGGCACGGCTCGCGGCAGTCAACGAGCCGCGATCCGCCTTCAGAACCTGCTAGTCGCCATCGGGGGAGGGGTCCTGCTCTATCTGCTCCTGGTGGCGGTGTTCGCACGGTTCACAGGCCTTACGGGTTCGTGGTTCGTCGCGCTTACGGCGTGTGTGGTGCTGTTGCTTGCGGCTCTCATATGGGTGTACGCCTCCCTCTCGGCACTGCTGGCCGCGGCGGGAGCCGACGCCGTCTCGGAGCCCGCGCATGCCCAGGGCCGGCGTCAGCGCCAGGGCGTCCACCCTGACCGCAGCCCGGGCCGCCACTTGCTGCGGCTGGCCGCCGGGATCGCGCTCGCGGCGTTGATCGCTGCGGCAGGTGTCGGGGCAGTCGAGTATGGTGAGGTCCGCAAGTCGGTGATGTTCCTATCCGACCAGGCCGGGATGTTCGTCCCGACTACGCCCAATGACTTCGGCGACAAGTCACGTCCATCGTTCTACTGGCTCCCGGTGTACCTTGAGGGCACAGGGTATGAGGTGTCGTGGGGTTCCTTCAACGAGGAGGATCTCGCCGCCGTGCAGGTCGTCGTGGCCATCAACGTTGTGAGCGAACTGTCGGAAGATTCTCGCCTCGCCCTGGCGGCGTTCATCGAAGGCGGCGGCTCGCTGCTCGTCCTGGCCGACCACACCCTCTTCCCCACAGGTGAGCACCCGCTCGACTTCGTGATGTCGCGCGCCGGCATCGGGCTGAACTTCGATACGGCGAGGAGCCTGTTCGCCGCCGGATGGGGCCAGCCGGGCCTTCTGTTCAGCCGGCATCCGGTGACCGCCGGCATTGCCGACGAGGCCTACACCCAGCTCGGCACAGGCGCCTCGCTGCGCGTCGCTTTCCCTGCGCGCACTGTGGCGGCGGCCAAGGTCGGCTTCATAGATGCACCTGACATGAACCGACCTGACCTGGGATACCT
>DBQN01000013.1:27792-47726 GCA_002305255.1 Firmicutes bacterium UBA1393
TTGACCAGACGTTCCACTGGCTCGCGCGCTCGCGCCGGTTGCCGGTGGCCACGTGGTGCGTGGTGCTAGCCGTCGTGCTGCTGGGGGCGGCAGTTGCCGGCGCTCTGGCCTGTACGGCGAGATCGAGGCCTCTTACTGCCCTCGCAGGGGCCCTTGTCGCCTGCGCCTTCGCGCTGGAGGTGCCGGTATGGGTGCAGCCCGTGCCCAGGGTGGCGTTTGAAGGCGGCAGTGCGGTGATCGACAGGTCGCATCATCCGGTGTTCTCGTCGGATATGTGGGGCGAGGCGGGGCTGGGCGGTCTGTACCACAACATCCTCCGCAATCAGCTGTTGCCCATTCAGATGGAGAGATTCGACGCTGACACCATCGCACGTGCGGAGACGGTGTTCATCATCGGATCTCAGTCTCCTTACACGCAATCTGAGATCACGACCCTGCAGCGGTTCATAAATGCAGGCGGGCGTCTGGTGGTATCGGCAGGCTGGGAGGAGCGGCGCGGCGTCGAAAACCTCCTTGCCAGGTTCGGAATGTCCATCGAGCCGGTGCCCTTTGGCAGGTTCGCAGTCCACACCGGCGACGGGCACGTGCACATGGCCAAGGCATGGCCCATAAAGGTGCAGGACCCGAACGCATCACTCTGCCTCACGATGTGGAACAAGCCTGTGGTGGTCACCCGAGCCGTCGGGCAGGGCAGGATCACGGTAATTGGAGACTCGATGTTCTTGTTCAACCCCAATCTCGAGACTGTGTCGGACTACAACATCGGCAACATCGAATTCCTCAGGGCGCACGCGTTTTCTACGTCAGCCCATTGAGAGGCGGTGAGCGAACGTGCTCGGCTGGGCGGGAATAGTCAGCTCGTCATTGGCGTGGGTGTTCCTTCTCCCTTACTACCATGCCGTGCCATGGCTGGGGTGGAGCCTGTTCGCTGTCGGCCTGGCTGCCGTGTGCGCCGCCTCAGCCGCGGCCGCCGCAGGAACAGCCACCGGCCGCGGGCCTGGAGGCGCCTGGCTGCTGTTCCGTTCCTACGCTCTATGCGCGCTGCCCCTGGCTGCCCTCGCTGTGCTCATGCCATTCCCCGAGGGCGTGGGCGCGGCAGTTCTGGCCGTCGGTCTCGCGCTGTCGGCCCTTCCCGCCCGATTCAGGTGGCCCAGGGCCCTCGGCGCCGGCCTGGCCTTCAGTGGATTGGTCTCATCAGTTCACTCCATCTGGCTCCCAGCTCACGTGATGTTGGAGTCGCGTTTCCACCATGTCAGTCTTTTTGAGCCCATTGTGAAGCTGGTCCTGTCGGCGTTTGGGCTCGACGCGGCGCTCGGGGGCAGGGGCCTCCTGGTGAAGACAGCAGGCTACCAGTTCACCCTCTCCACCACGCTGGAGAAGCTCAATTTCCTCGCGTTCGCCCTCGTGTTTCTGGGCGGACTGGCGGCCATACTCATCGACGCTGTCGTCTGCGCGGAGCAGCATCAGCGACCGTTCCGCCGCGCCGCCGGCCAGGCGCTGCGGCTCGCGGGGATCCTGGCAGCATACTTCGGGGCGAGGTACGTACTGCTCATCCTGCTCATGCCCACCGTGCGCAACCTCAACATCTTCTGGCGACCAGAATGGACCCTTGGCACACTGGTGCCGCTGATGCTGGTGCCTGTGCCGCGCCTCGTCGGCCTGTGGCAGACCGCCGCAGATCCGCCTCGCCAGCACGCGAGGGGTGCGGCATCCCGACGGCCGTCGGTGTCATCGCGCCTGATCCTGGCGGTGTGCTGCTTCGCCCTTGTCGCAGCTGTGGGATTCCACGACCCCGGCACGCCAAAGCCCGGGCGTGTACTCATCGACGAATACCACTCCAGCTGGGAGAAGACAACTGAACCCTACACCACCGAGTGGTACGGCGAGGATTCCGGCTACAACTACTACTCACTTGCTTCCTATATGGAGGACTACTACACCGTGTCGCGCAACCTCGACTCACCCATCACGACTGAGCTGCTGGCCGACACGGACGTGCTCATGCTCAAGACTCCGACGAGTGCTTATGCGGCCGATGAGATTGAGGCAGTCGTCGAGTTTGTCAGGCGAGGCGGCGGGCTGCTGCTGGTGGGTGACCACACGAATGTCTTTGGCACTAGCACGTATCTGAACCCCATCGCTGAGCGATTTGGCCTGCACTACAATCACGACGGAACCTACGATCTCGACACCGACGGGCTGTCCATCTATGAAGACCGTAGCATGTTCACGCATCCCACCGTGCGCCGGCTTGGAAGGTTCCTGTTCGCAACGTCGTGTTCGCTCGACGCACCTCTCTGGGCTGCCGGCGCCATCACCGGTTACGGAATCAAAGCCCTCTACCTTGATTACAGCAAGGAGAACTTCTTCCGCACCGACGCGCCCGACTTCGACAAGGACTATGGCCTGATCCTCCAGCAAGTGGCGTTGACACGCGGGCAGGGGCGCGTCGTGGCGTTCACCGATAGCACGGTGTGGTCCAACTTCTTCATGTTCATCCCGGGCAAGTGGGAGCTGGCCGAGGGCGCGCTCGACTGGCTGAACCGCACCAACCGCTTCATCTGGGTGCCATGGCTGCTGGTGGCGGTGGCTCTGGCCGGCGCGGGTGTGCTTGTGTGGCGGCACCGGGTGCGCGGGGCGACGATAGTCGATCCCATCGGAGTGGCACTTGCTCTGGTGCTGGCGGTAGGGGCGATTATGGCTGTGCGATGGATAGACACGGCCGCATATCCGCCGCCGGCCAAGATCGCGCACGGCACGGCGGAAGTGGCCTTCGAGCGAGACCACGGCAACATGCTGATCCCCTCAGAGACGATCTTCATCGATTCAGGCAGGGCCTATCACGTGTTCTACACCTGGACCCAGCGGGTTAGCGCCCGCCCCCGGGTTGCGCCTCTGGCAGAGGCTGTCGAGTGCGACATCGTCGTGCTGCCGAACATCGCCACGCGGTTCGAGCCACGCGAGCTGGATCTCATCAGGGGCTACGTCGAGTCAGGTGGGAGACTGCTGGTGCTCCACGGCAATGGCTCCGACGATACGGCCGCCAATGAGGTGCTGGGGATGTTCGGTCTGTCAGTAGAAGACCGGCGCGATGCGTATCTCATGAACTTGAAAGGGGGTTTGATTCCGAGACCGGTAGCTTCGTATTCCGTGACGGGAGGCACGCCGCTCGTATACGACAACCTCGGGCGCCCGGCGGCAGCCGTGGCCGATGTGGGTACAGCCGGCGGGAGGGTCATGGTGTTTGCGGCGTCGTCTCTGTTCTCCGATGCGGTAATGGGTACGACATCGACCATCCCTGATGAGGTGATCAGGAGTATCTACGACCTCGAGTTTCACCTAATCAACATAGGAATGGAGGGAAGAAGATCGCCATGAGCAAGCGAACTGACAGGCTCACACCTGTGGTAGTGCTGATTCTGCTGATCTCGGCGGCTGCAGTGTGCATAGCCGGCGCGCAGGCGAGGGGCGGCGAGGCAGAGGCAGACTCGCCTATGTTCGCCACCTCGGTGCAGACGGCGGAGGCGAACCTGAAGGTGCCGCGCGGCGTGTATGTTCCGCCGCCCGTGGTCATTCAGGAGCAGCCCGTCGAAGAAGCTGCCGGCGAAGCAAGTTCGAGAGGCGTCGCAGACGAGCAGATACCTAGCCTGCCCACGACAGCAGCAACGTGCGTTTCGACCTGCCGCGCAACATGTGCACTGACCTGCGGGTCGACGGCCACGTGTGGCTCTACGTGTGGGGCCACGTGCCTGTCGACATGCCTGGCTACATGTACTTCCACATGTGCCGCTACGTGTGCCTCAACATGTGCATCCACATGTAGCACGACTTGTGCGTCGACGTGCGGCACCAAGGCCACGTGCAGCATCACTTGTACTTCCACCTGTACCGCGACATGCGGCACCCTGGCTACCTGCACACTGACGTGTGCGTCCACCTGTGCGGTTACATGTGCGTCGACATGTGCAGCTACGTGCGGGTCCTCTGCCACGTGCTCGTCGACATGCCTTGGTGCGACATGCACAACAACGTGTGCGTCGACATGTGCAGCGACGTGCGGGTCTGCTGCAACATGCTCGTCGACGTGTATCGGAGTGACGTGTGCGTCGACATGCGCGGCGACGTGCGGGTCTGCTGCAACATGCTCGTCGACGTGTATCGGTGTGACGTGTGCGTCGACATGTGCAGCGACGTGCGGATCAACCTGTGGGCTAACGTGTACAACGACATGTGCCGCTACGTGCGTGTCGACATGCCTCTCTAAGGCCACCTGCGACACCACATGCTCATCCACGTGCGGGAGCGGGATAACCTGTTCCTCGACGTGTGCGGCCACGTGCGGAGTCGGACCCACGTGTGGCCCCGGCATCACCTGCGGAAGCGCGGCTACGTGCTCGTCAACATGTGGGATCACCTGCGGCGGTGCCGCGACCTGTGCTGTGACGTGTACGGGAGCGACATGCGCATCGACGTGTGGGGCCACGTGCTCAGAAGCCACATGCGCGGCCACATGCTCAGGTGCTACGTGTACATCGACATGCGGGGCGACCTGCTCTGGAGCGACGTGCACCTCGACGTGCGCTGCGACCTGTGGATCAACCTGCACGCCCGGGTGTACGCCCGACAGCGGCACTCCCGGAGAGCCCGCGGCCACCTGGTCGGCCACGTGTGCCGGCCTGCACACCTGCGACAGCGGCGCAGACTCCGGTGCTAGTGCTGCGCAGCCCACCGTGGGCTACACCTGCTCCGCATGCCAGACTCAGTATACATACGCGCAGACCTGCGGGGCTCAGGCCACCTGTTCGAGAACGTGCGGCAACCAGCCTACGTGCGGCGCCGGAGCTACGTCCTGCGGGGCTCCGCCGTATGTGCAGCCAGTGGCAGGTGGTGTTCCTGTCGGCGAGATCGCGAGGTACCAGGCATCGCCGCGGTCGGCCCGACACCTAGCCTGGAATGCCGACGGCACCCAGGTGTTGTTTGCGGCTGAGGGAGAGGGTATTCGGGGTCTCGTCGTTGACACCGGACAGCTCGTTTCCGTCACCGATGGCCGGAATGACTCCAGTCCGGCTTCGAATCCAACGGCCAGAACAGGCGGTATCGCGTACCTTGACGGCGGCGATCTGAGGATCCTGGGCGACCAGGGCTCCAAGAGGTACGGCGCTGGTCTGGGCTGGAAGGTCACTGCGTTCGCCTGGAGCCCTGACGGAGGCAGCATCGTGTATGCCGCCACCGGACTGTTTGGCAACAGGCTTGGCATCTATGATGTGGCTTCCGGAGAGGCCAGGCAGCTCGACTGGGACAGGGGATCAGAGATCCTGCACCTGGTCTGGCCCGCGCAGTCAGATGACTTCCTGATTGGGGCCAGCGTCAAGGTGTCAGGAAGGACACTCGGAGTGATCATGGCCGGGTCGCCAACGAAGAGTCCCAGCGACCTTGTGATGATCCCCGGTTCCATAGACGCCATTGCGGCCTCACCCGACGGGCGCACGGTATACTTCCTGTCGGACAAGACCATCCGTGCGTTCAGTCGCGAGACCGGCGCTCAGACTACTGTCGCCGACAGGGCGGGCGACACGCTCGCTGTGTCGCCCGACGGCAAGTGGCTCCTGACGAATCCGGCCGGTATCGCAGCCGTTCCTGCATCTGGCGGACGACTCAAGCAGATCGTCAGCGCTTCTGGCGTGCAGGAGATCTCATGGTCAGCCAGAGGCCAAATAGCAGCTCTGGTGTCCTTCGGCGGGCAGATGGACCTCTGGACCTTCAGAGTCGACGACTTCATCCTGAACTGAGCTGAGGCAGCAATGCAAAGCCACGGGGGCCGCAAGGCCCTCGTGGCGCGTTGTGGGCCGTTTCCAGGGTGCGATCACGCCTTCTGGCCGGTGTAGATGAAGATGGCGTCGCGCAGGAATCGAGCTGTACCGGGCTGCCGCTTGTCGTAGTAGGCAGTGAATCTCTCATCATCCACGTACATCTGGGCTACGCCGGCGTGCCCTTCCTTTGAGTAGCTGCCCCACCAGAAGGTCAACCACTGGCGGTGAAGGTCGGCGGCCTTCTGTGCCAACGGTCCGGCGGGGTCGCCGGTCTCGAAAGCGAGGGCAAGTGTGGTCTCGATCTCGTTAGCCAGTCTTGCCGATTCATCATGCTGTTCCTTGGTCATGCCCTTCAGTCGGGCATTGGATTGATCTACGGCCTCGTCGCCGTACTTCTGCCGGGCTTCGGCGCCGTACTTGGCCTCGTTCTCGTCGATCATCTGCTGCACGAAGCCTTCGAACTTCTCTTTGTCGGTCATGGTGCATCTCCCCTCGGTTGCCGCGATGGACCTGTCGACATTGGCTATGAGCACGTCAAGCTGGGTTCTGCGTTCGAGCAGACGTCGTTTGTGCTCCAGGAGTGCCTGTGTCGGATCGAATGACGGCGAGGTGACAATGGACTTTACGTTGTTGAGATCCATGCCGAGTTCGCGGTAGAACATTATCTGCTGTAGCAGGTCCACCTCGGCCTGGCTGTAGATGCGATACCCCGACGAGTTGATCCTAGCCGGCTTCAGGATGCCGATCTCGTCGTAGTATCGCAGCGTCCGTGAACTGACTCCGGCGAGCCGCGCCAGCTTGTGCACTGTGTACTCCATGCCCATCGCCTCCTCACGGCGTTATCATAAACCTTTACGTAACGTCAATGTCAATAGTGATTCGGCTGGGCGCGGGCGCGCGGCGCGGTGCGCGCTGCAGGGGAGGCGCGCTTCGGTGAGGGTGTACGGGGAGTGAGGAAGCAGGGTCCGGGGTCGGGCGGTGTTGGTCGGCGTCACTTGCGGGGGAGTCTCACCTCCGGCTGGAGGTGAAGTTGGGCAGATCGCCTCTGACTGGAGCAGTCCGGGCCGCGGACTCCTCTACCTGGAGGGGGAACGCCACATCTTCTCTGTGCCGGGTGAACAAACGTGATTGTGGAGCGTCATATGACTGAACGAAAGGGGAGGGATTGCAGATGAAATCCGTTGCAGTAGCAGTGGGGATCGCGTTGATTCTGGCGATTGCGCTTGGCGTTGCCCGCGAGAAGCCGATCGGCACTGAGGAACTGGTCACTGTGGATGCCAATGACATAGCTGCCCTGGTGGAAGCCAACAACAGTTTCGCCCTCGACCTGTACTCTCTGGCTGCCTCGCGTAAGGGCAACCTGTTCTTCTCACCGTACAGCATCTCGTCAGCGCTGGCGATGACGTATGCAGGTGCCCGGGGCAACACTGCCGCTCAGATGGAAGAGGTGCTGCACTTTGGCTCTGCTCCCGAACTGGTCCACCCCGCCTTTTCGCAGCTGAATGCCGCATTCAACGCTCGGGGCAAAGCCTATCGCCTGTCGGTGGCCAACGCTCTATGGGCGCAGAACGGCTTCGAGTTCCAGCGCGACTTCTTGGCCACTGCCAAGACATACTACGGGGCCGGCGCGAGGATCGTGGACTTTGCCGGCAACACCGAGTCTGCCAGGCTCGCGATTAACAAATGGGTAGAGGACAATACGGAGGGGAAGATCATAGACCTCATTGCGAAGGGAGTCCTCGATCCGTTGACGCGTCTGGTGCTCACAAACGCGATATACTTCAAGGGCCGGTGGGAGAATGAGTTCAGGCCGGAGTTCACGGCGAACGCACCATTCTACCTCGGCACTGCCGGGGCTGTCGGCTCGACCGTAGATGTGCCCTTCATGCGGCAAGTGGAACGCTTCCGCTATGCGCACACGCAGAACGCGCAGGTGCTGGAGATGCCCTATGCCGGTGGGGATCTTGCGATGCTGATCGTGCTTCCAGATGAGGAGTCGAGCATCACCGATGTGGAGGCCAGCGTGAAGGATGGCGGTCTCGAGCCGTTCATCGATTCACTCGCCTATCGAAGAGTCGATGTGAGCATCCCGCGCTTCAAGTTCGTTGATGAGATGTCTCTCAAGGAGTACCTGATGCGCCTGGGTATGGTCGACGCCTTTGATGACAAGCTTGCAGACTTCTCGGCGATGTCGGACAGGAGGCTCTACATCACGCAGGTGCTGCACAAGGCCTTTGTAGAGGTGAATGAAGAGGGCACGGAAGCGGCTGCGGCCACGGCCGTCGTGGTGGGTGTGAAGTCAGCCCCGGTAGACATGCCCGTCGTATTCACGGCCGACCGTCCGTTCCTCTTTGCCATTCGAGACGTGGCGACTGGCAGCATCCTGTTCATGGGACGCATGGCTGATCCGCGCTAGTCGCGCGCTCATGAACCAGCCCAGGCAGGCGATGTTCAGCACGGCGGTCACGACATGGTCGGCCACCATTGCCCAGATGGCTCCGAGGATGCCCCATGTGGGTCTCGACACTAGGGTGAGTATGAGTGCCGTGCGTGTGATGTTGCCGACGAACACATTGACGGTTACCGGCCCGACTTGGCCGGCGCCGATCAGCACGCCGCTGGAGATCATGCCGATGTATACGAAGGGCGCGGCCGCAGCCAGTGGGCGCACGAGGGGCGCGATCTGGGGCGCGCCGTAAAGGATCCGGCCGATGTGGCCGGGAACGAGCACGAGCAGCGCGGCCCAAGCCAGGCCGATGGCTCCGGCGATGAGGAACGCCTTGCGCAGCAGCCTGACGACTCTATCGCGCCTGTCGCTGCCTAGCAGCTCTGCAACGGCCGGGGTCACTACCTGAACGACGGGTCCAACGAACAGCATGGGCATGTAGACCAGTGGTGCAACCATGCCCGACATCTGCCCGAATGCCTGAGTAGCGCCGGTCTGGGTGAGACCGGCGCTTTGAAGTTGGCGGGGGACTAGCGACGCGTTGACCAGGTTCACCACGCTGTTGAACAGGCCCGAGACCATTAACGGAATGCCCAGTCTGAAGAGGGCCGCCTCGGCCCGTGGTGCCCTGACGAGGCGGAGATCCCCTTCCAGCAGCTGTCGGGCCTTGATCCACAGCATCGCCAGTGACCCCACTTCGCCGACGACCATCCCTCCGATCATGGCCGCCGCCATTGCGCCAGCTCCAAGCGGCGCGAGGAGGGTGAGCATCGCCAGCACGCTGGGCACGCGCAGCACGGCCTCGGCGATACCAGCCCAGGCCAGCGAGGATGCGCCGCCAAAGCCCTGTACTACGCCGGCGAGCACCGACCCGGCGGTTGCCGGAATCAACAACAGCCCGAGGCAGGCGATGGCCGGAATCAGTCGGGCGTCTCTGAACAGGGAGACGGCGAGGATGGGGGCCGCTAACCAGATGAGGATGGCGGCAGCGGGGCCGGACGCCAGCGCCGCCCGGAGGGCTGAACGTGCGTGAGCCCTGGCCTGTTCGGGGCGGCCGCGGCCGAGACTGTCGGCGACGAGCCTTACCACTGCGATGTGAAACCCGAGGGATGCGGCGCCTGCCGCGACACGGTAGATCGGCATGGCCATCTGGAAGAGCCCGAGGGCCTCTGCGCCGGCTACCCGTACAACGATGATGTGGTACACAGCTCCTATGGTGCTGGCCACGGCACCTGATGCGGCCAGCGCCACGGCGCCCGCCACGAGAGGACGTCTACTGCCCTTCGCCATCTGACGTTCCACCGCCCCGCCACACATGGCTATGCGATCGAGGTGCTCGGTAGACTACAGCCATACGCTGTGGGAATCGCGGTTTGCTGTGCACGGTCGCGGTGCGTGGGCGCGGCCCGGGCGTGCGGTGCGGGCAAAACCAGAGCGACGGCCATCTGCATTGGCCGCCGCTCTGTTGGTTCGGCTCGTCGCGGGTTACCGTCAGCTGTGTTCGTGCCCGTTCTAGCTGTTCCGTCTGTTGTTGTCTCTCGAGGGATCTGCCCGAGGTTGCCTATGATCCGGGTTCTGATTGAAGTTCCGCTGGTTTGGGTCCTGTCGGTTCTGATCCTGCTGGTTCTGGTTAGATAGGTTGCTGCTCTGGGACCTTTCATTGGCGTTCCTGCGCCTCTGGTCACCGTCGCGGTTCTTGGCCGTAGTTGCCACCTCCTCCGCCCCAAAAGGTTCTACGGTGATTATGCCAAGATGTGTATTCCTTATTCACTCAAGTGGGCGCGAGCTATATACTGTTGTGGGAATTCTCCACGCCGGGCATGCGGCGCCCACGGAGGTGGCAGCCATGCAGCGTTCTGAGAGCCCGGAGGGCCCTCTCGGGATCGATCTTCTGAACCACGGTCTCATGAGCCTGCTGGGCACGGCTGCACGGCTTTGCCTGTCAGACCCCTCGCAGGCCAGTTTCGTCGCGCACGCGATATCCGCACAGCGCAGGGCCGCGTCGACGCGCGCCCGTCTAGAAGCTCAGGGTGTCCACGTTCCCCCTCTCCTCATAGTCAGCGTTACCTCAGAGTGCAACCTGCACTGTAAGGGCTGTTATGCTCGGGCTCAGCACCGCGACGAGTGCTGCTCGTGCGACAGCGCAGCGGCCTCGGCGGCGGGATCGCCCGCAGGGCAGCACGGCGATATGGATGATACTACCCTCAGGTCGGTGTTGGACGAGGCGTCCGAGCTGGGGGTGTCAGCCGTCTTGCTC
Organism: Firmicutes bacterium UBA1393; assembly: GCA_002305255.1. GTDB lineage: Bacteria > Bacillota > DTU025 > DTU025 > DTU025 > UBA1393. The sequence continues at coordinate 38,306 of DBQN01000013.1, forward strand.
GCCGGAGGAGAACCCCTGGTGCGACAGGGCCTTCTCGACATAACCGCTGACTATCCCGACATCTTGTTTCCGCTGTTCACCAACGGACTGCTCGTCACCGACGACCTCGCCGCCCGCCTTCGTAAGCAGCGGAACGTCATACCTGTGTTGAGCATCGAGGGAGGGCAGGACGTGACTGACGGCCGCCGTGGGATCGGCGTGTGGGATCGTATCCATTCTGCCGCCGCGGCCCTTCGGCGAGGGCGCGTGTTCTTCGGCGCGTCTTTCACCGTGCGCAGCGATACACTCGACGTGCTTACCGACGAGCGGTTCATCGATGAGATGATCGCGATGGGCTGTCGTCTGTTCTTTTTTGTGGAGTATGTTCCTGTGCAGCCGGGCACAGAGGCATGGGAGCTCACGGCCGACCAGCGCGCCGTGCTGGCTCAGAGGGTGGAGGCATTGAAGGCGTCGGCGCCTGCCCTGTTCGTGGCCTTTCCCGGCGACGAGGAGGCTACCGGCGGCTGCCTGGCCGCGGGGCGCGGGTTCGTGCACATCAGCGCCGGCGGTGACGTCGAGCCGTGCCCGTTCGCGCCCTACTCCGATACCAGTGTAAGGCGCGTGCGCCTGCGCGACGCTCTGAACTCGCCGCTACTTCAGGCTATTCGGGACGACCACAACACCTTCGCCGACACCTCGGGTGGTTGCGCGCTGTGGCGACGGCGCAGTGAAGTGCAAGAGGTGCTCCAAGCAGTGAGGGCGGGGCGCTCGTAACGCCCCGCCCGGCCCGGCTCCCCGGCGGCGCACGACCGCCTACAATCCGCTATAGCCCCAGGTATGCCTTCCTTATCTCCGGGTCCTCGGCTAGCTCGCGCCCTGTTCCGCTCATAGCTATTCTGCCAGTCTGAAGCACGTAGGCTCTGTCGGCCATGGCCAGGGCCTTTTCGATCTTCTGCTCGACCATGAGCACCGTGACGCCGCTGTCTCGCACCTGTTTGAGCACCTGGAGCACCTTGTCTACCATAATTGGCATGAGGCCTAACGAGATCTCGTCTACCATGATCAGCTTGGGATCGCTCATCAGGCCCCTGCCCACCGCCAGCATCTGCTGTTCGCCGCCTGAGAGGGTTTCGGCCTTCTGCGACCGCCTGGAGTACAGAATGGGGAAGGTGTCGTATACGCGTCTCAGAGTGTCGGCGATCTTGCCCTTGTCGGATACGACGTGCGCGCCGAGCAGCAGGTTGTCTTCCACGCTCATCTTCGAGAACACGCGGCGACCCTCCGGCACGTGGGCGATGCCCAGCGCGGTGACTTCGTGCGCGCGCATGCCTGTGATGGACCTGCCCATGAACTCGATGGAGCCCGCCATCGGGGTGATCAGCCCTGATACGGCGCGGAGGATGGTGCTCTTGCCGGCGCCGTTGGAGCCCACTATCGCCACGATCTCGCCCTGCCCGACGTGGAAGTCGACGCCGAATACCACCGCGACGCCGTCATAGCCGGTGCGCAACTGCTTAACCTGCAACACTGCAATTCAGTACTAGTGCATCACAATATGGGAGACGGGGCGCCAGGCGGCTCGACTATCCCTTCGCATCTGAGACTACGATCTGCGTCATACACGACGGGCAGATCTTGTTCGGGATCTTGTCGAGCTGACGGGCGTCGAGCACGTCGTAGGGGTCGGTGTCGTAATCACACGTGAACACCGTCATGATGCACATCTTGTCTCCCTGATCGCCTTCGTGGTGCGACATCCCGACGCCGTGCCCGAGTTCGTGGGCAACGACGTAGGCGATCTGTATCGAGCGACGCTGTTGCCACTCATCGGGATGCTCTGCGATGTAATCGTCGACGGCCTGCATGATCTGGTTCTCGAGTGCTTCCTTCTCCGCGTCGCGCTGGCGCTCGCGGGCGTTGTAGGCATCCATGAACACGGTGGACTGCCCCGGATCAGGGTGCATGTCGTCGTATGTGTGGGGAGTGTTGTTCACCCAGTCCCGGAAGTCTCGCTCGATGCGAGCTGCTTCCTCGAGGGCCCACTCCTGCCGCCTTACGTGCGCTGCCGCGCTCTGTTTGAGGTCATAGTCGATGAGCCCGAGGGAGACGTTGATCTGATACGTCCGCATGGGTGAGCCGATGCTTGAGCCGCCTGAATCAGGGAAGGCCATGCCGCTGCCGTGGATCCAGGTGTCGAATAGCCCCACCGTCAGGGGTTTGCCCGTAGCCGCCTCCCACCACTCTAGCCAGTCGCCCGGCACGAGAGTGGTATCCTGCGTCGTTGTGAGGTGGAGGGCGGTTTGCTCGACGGCTCGAGTTTCGTCGCCGGAGTTAAAATTGACTATGCGCCGCCCGTCGGTGATGCTGCCGGGGCCGGTCCACATCGTGCCCGACACAAGGCGTATCCTCAGGCCCGACAGCTTCTCGAAGTACAATGCTGCTGCCTGGGGGTGAGAATCGGAGGCTATGGAACGCAGGATCGCGTTGGCGTCGCGCACGAACAGGTACTTGTGGTTAGGATCCAGTCTTTCGTGGGCGATTGAGCCGTCGGGGAGCTTTCCGCAGATCAGACCCCGGTACTTGTCGTACAACGAAATGCCATCGCCGGTGGCACGCTGCCCGGCCGGGAGCGACGATTCGTCTGAATCGGCCGGCAGGTCCTTGCCGAACACGCCCATCTGCTTCTCCCACACATCCGCCACCTTGTTGTCATTGTCGTCGAGCGGTATGGGGAGTTCGCCCTCGTCGGGCTTGCCTTCCACGTGCGCGGGGATCTCCTGGCCGTCTTCGGTAATGGCGGTGATCTTCAGACGAGTGCGGGCGCCATAGTCATAGGCGTCAATCCATATCCACCCTACCGATGGATACCGTGAGTCGTTCTGGTCATCTCGGCTGATGGCGCTCTGCCCATCGTCCGCCACCTCGAGATGAGGGTTCTTGCTTGCGCTGATCTTCATGTCGTACTCGGGCGTCGGAAGGTCGCCACTCATGGCTGCGGCCAGATCGATCCCGGGGAAGTTCGTGCACACGCCTCGCTCGCGGGAGGTGTCGATCAGCTCATAGCGGTACTTGATCTTGTCGGTGATAAGCGTCAGGGGATCATTCTCGACCTGCACCATGGCTGTGACGACGATGTTGTTTCCCGGCGATTTCTCATCGACGCCCCCCCTGGGCAACCACTCCTCATAGCCCGGCTGAGGCTTGATCACCGCTTCAAGCCCCTTCTTGCGGGGGGTGAGGGTGAGGGTCACGGTCACGTTCTCGGAGGAACGCTCGAAATCGGTGTCAGTGGCGATGGAACCTGTCAGGACGAAGGTCATAGGGCCCTTGGGCGCCGTGAGGAACTCCTCAAGCTGGCCGGTGCCGGGGAAGAAGACCGGCTTGAGAAGCACGCCTTCGGTGGGCTCGGGATCGACAGAGGTCTCCGATAGGGCCCAATGCGTGGGTGGGCTGATCCCGTATTTCTGAGGCTCGTTAACCCATTCCTTGTCGTACTGGTCATAGCGCTTCACTTTGGCCCTGGGCGCGTTTGGGTCGGTGAAAGCTTGCAGGTTGCCTGATGACACCACAAGCCTATAGCGGGTGACCAGCGACACCACAGGCCCTGAGCCCACTGGCGTGGCAGGCGGTATTGGGCTGATGTGCAGCGCCACGGCGGTGTTATCGAGGGTGCCTGAGGCGTCGCTGATGTGCGCCAGGATGAGTCCTTCCCCGTCGATGCGCGGCTCCCATGTCTGCCTCAGGGAGCTTACATTCACAGGGAACCGGCTCGCGCCGAAGCCTGACTCGCGCGCATTGGAGCCGGAGGCGATGATGAACTCTGTTGTCTCAGTGTAGTCGAGCCTCTCCATGGTGCCGATGGGGTCTTCCATGTACATATCGAGTTTGTTCCTGTACAGGTACACCACCATGTCGGTAGCGAATGAACTGTCCCATTCCGATTTGCCTACCACCTCACCTGAACCGTCCACCGATTCGCTCTTGCCCACTGCCGTTACGGTGATGTGGGCGTCGAACTCCGTGGTGTATGTAGGCTGTTGTGCTGCTGCGTTACTGGAATGAGACGTGATAGCCAGGAGCACGGCGATGAGTAGTGCTGCGGCCATGCGGAAACGGGTGCGTGTATGCATAAGCGACGGCCTCCCCTCTCAACCCAGGATTCGGCACGGGACATACGTTTCCTCTGCAGCGCGGGGGCCGATGGGCGGGAGCTGGTGGCCGGGGGCGGGAGGGACATGGTCTCGCAAGTTGGTGTCATGACCCCATTCCCGCCGCACGCGACAGGCCGATGCGGAGGCCCTGTGGACGGGTCTGTTGTCTACATGCCGGAGAAAAGCCTCTGCACTCTGCCGCCGTAGATGGCTTCCAGGACTACATCGCGCACGATGGACAGGCTCTCGCGGCTGCACTTGTCGATGGTGTCAGACGTAGTGTGCCAGTAGGGATAGTCGAAGTCGATGATGTCGACGGCCGGGATGCCCCGCTCAAGGAAGGGGATGTGGTCGTCGAGGATGTAGTGCCTCGTTGCCCTGGGAAACACAGAGCCGTAGCCGATGGCTGCTGCTCCATCCCAGATGGCGGCAGTCAGCGCCGGGTTCCTGCTTGCCGAGTAGCCCTCCATGTGCACCTTCAGGTCAGCGTCGCCTACCATGTCCAAGAGGATCATGCACATCACATCCGACGGGTTGACCGCTGCCGCAAACTGCTTGGACCCGAGGAACATGTCGGCGGCAGTCGTGCCCAGGTCCTCGCCGTCGAAGAAGGCAAGCATGACGGGGAAGGGGGGACGCCGTTCGGCGAGATACCCGGCGAGCTCGAGCAGGACAGCCACGCCTGAGCCGCCGTCATTGGCGCCTATGATCGGTGTGGACTGCTTGGCCGGGTCGGGATCCCAGTCTGCTCGCGGCCTCGTGTCGAAATGCGCGCCGAAAATCATGTAGGGTGAGAGCGACGGCGGCGCCGCCGTCGTCGTCGCCGCTGCGGCCCCTTCAGGGAGGAAGAGACCTGCGACATTGCGCATGGCCAGAGTCTCAGAATCATACACAGTGCTGAAGTCTTGCACCAGCACGGTGTCGGCGTATCTGGCCAGCTCAGCCTGGAGAAACTGCGTGAGTTCGCGATGACCTGCAGAACCGGGGTTCCGAGGCCCCAGGCCTACCTGGTATTCAAGATACCACCATGCGTCGCGCACTTCAGCGGCTTGTGCTGCCCGTGCGCCCTGTGCCGGCAGGATGACCAGCGACAGAATCACCAATGACCAGACCAAAGAGTGTTTCACTTTGAGCACCTCACTGGCCGCTGTCGAAGACGCGGCCCATGACAGAGTATACACCATTGTTCTCTTATATCCCTTCCGTTTCCTTCACAGAGCACCTAACCTTGAATTCTCGCTGACAGGTCAGTATGTGAGGGACCTGCGGCGACTTCTTTGAATGCCCAATAACTGTTATGAACAGGTAAGTACCGAACGTCACAAATGTGTGGCACAGTTCCCGCGGTCATGCTAGAATTAGGGTAGCTTCAGAGCCAATTTTCTGTGAAAGGGAGTCATGTCATGAAAAAGCTTTTCGCGCTAATCATGGTTGCAGCGGCCTTGCTAGCAGTGGCAATGCTGCCCTCGCTGGGTATCGCCGCGGATGCCCCTGCCAAGATCGGACTCGGGCATGTTACATCCATTGGCAGCTCGAAGGACAAGGTAGTGGCCGCCAACGGCAAGGTCACCCCGGCTGTTGCCCAGGTTGACACTACTATGGCTATAGTCGCTTTCGACGCGGCCGGCCGAGTGACGCACATCACAATCGACACTGCACAGACCAAGGTCAACTACGATGAGGATATGAAGGTTACGAGCGACCTCGCAGCACTCGCACAGTCCAAGATCGAGTTGGGCGACGGCTATGGAATGCGCAAGGCATCCTCAATCAAGAAGGAATGGAACGAGCAGATCGTCGACTTCGAGAAGTGGATGATCGGCAAGACCGTTGCTGAGATCAAGGCCCTCAAGACCAAGCAGCGCGACGCCTCGCACATCGCAGTTCCCGACATTCCTGAGCTCGCCTCCACCGTCACCATCACCGTTCAGGATTACATCGAAGTGGTTGAGGAAGCATGGAACAACGCAGTTCCCGTGCCTGCCGGCGGCGTGAAGCTCGGCCTCGGGCATGAGATCTCCATCGCTAAGTCCACCTCTTCTGCTGCCCAGGTTGACAATGTGTTCGCCGGCGCGCTGTTCGACAAGGACGGCAAGATCGTTGGCGTGATCGTTGACACCGCTCAGACCAAGGTCGCCTTCGACAAGGACGGCAAGGTCACCACCGACAAGGCCGGCGAGTTCCTGACCAAGAAGGAACTTCGCGAGGGCTACGGCATGCTCAAGGCCTCCTCGATCAAGAAGGAATGGTATGAGCAGATGGCCGAGTTCGAGAAGTGGATGACTGGCAAGACCGTTGCTGAGATCAAGGCCCTCAAGACCAAGCAGCGTGACTCTTCGCACATCGCGGTTCCTGACATCCCTGAGCTCGCCTCCACCGTCACCATCACTGTGGAAGGCTACATCGCTGCTGTGGCAGAGGCATACGCCAACGCCAAGTAGGCAGATGCAGAGCTAGCTCTTGTGAGCAATTGATAACCCGAGCCTCCCCGTCTTATGATAGGGGAGGCTCTTCATTCTGTTATTGCGGTGATGCCTTTGAAACGACATACACTGAGAAACATACTGGTAGCGGTGATGCTCCTTGCACTGGCCGCGTCGGCTGTGCTGGTGTACAGAGCGCGCCAGGCAGCTCCGGGCCGCGGCTACACAAAGTACAGCGAGAGCTTTTTCGGAGCTTTCGACACCCTCACCACCATAGTGGCGTACGCGAAGAGCGAAGCCGAGTTCAAGAAATACTACGACCTCGCTGAGTCGCGGTTCCGAGAGCTACACAAGTTGTACGACATATACAACAGCTACCCCGGAGTCGCTAACCTGAAGACGATCAACGATAATGCCGGTGTGCGCCCCGTTCAAGTGGATCCGCGCATCATCGACATGATCGAGTTCGCGCGAGACTGGTATGAGCGCACAGGAGGTAGGGCCAACATCGCCATGGGCGCAGTGCTGCGCATCTGGCATGACTACCGCGAGCGGGGGCGCGACTTCCCCGAAGAGGCTGAGATCCCGCCAATGAAGGATCTACGGGCGGCAGCGGAACACACTGACTTGAGCAAGGTCATCGTCGACCGCGAACAGGGCACGGTGTACCTGGCCGACCCGCTCATGAGCCTCGATGTGGGGGCCGTGGCCAAAGGCTACGCCACAGAACTGGTGGTCAGGGAGCTCATGGAGGCAGGCATGGTATCAGGGATGGTGAGTGCCGGTGGGAACGTGCGCTCAGTGGGAACACCCCTCGACGGGATCAGGGGACGCTGGGGAGTGGGCATTCAGGATCCTGACGAATCGGTGATATCCGACGATGCCCTGCTGGATGTGGTGTTCGTGAACGACTCGTCTGTTGTGAGCTCTGGCGACTACGAAAGGTACTACGTCGTGGGTGACATGGTGTTGCACCATCTTATCGATCCGGTCACCCTGATGCCCGCCACGCACTACAAGGCGATAACAGTGGTCACGGAAGACTCCGGTATGGCCGACTTTCTGTCGACTGCGCTGTACCTGATACCCTACGATGAGAGTGCCGAGCTTGCTTCCTCGTTACCGGGCGTGGAAGCTCTGTGGGTGATGCCCGATCGCGAGGTGCGCGTCACCGAAGGCCTCGCGCCACTTCTCAAGAGCAACGGCGCCACCGGAGCCATAAAGAAGTAGTCGGGCGCCGGCAACGGCGCCCGAACCCTAGGGCCTAGCCCTCGACACTACTCCGACAGATTCTTGAAGCAGAGGAACCAGTCCTTGCAGTCGTAGCCTGCTTTGGCCGCCTCGGCAACGCGATCATTGGCCTTGCCGATGGTGTTCGGAGCCGGCACGATCACGGGCTGTCCCGGCCGCCAGTCGGCAGGAGTTGCCACCTTGTTCTTGTCGGCTGTCTGCAGCGCTATGAGCAGACGCTTGATCTCATCGAAGTTGCGCCCGGCCGAAGCGGGGTAGTATATCAGCGCTCTGATCACTGAGTTGGGGTCGATGAAGAACACTGCGCGAACGGCTGCGGTGTCACTGACGTTGGGCTGGATCATGCCGTACTTCTTGGCCACGTCCATCTTCAGGTCGGCGACGACGGGGAACTTCACATCAACATTCTTCAAGCCGCGGAACTCGATCTTCTCCTTGATCGCGCGTAGCCAAGCGATGTGGCTGTGGATGCTGTCGACCGACACCCCCACGAGTTCGCAGTTGAGGGTCCTGAACTCTTCCTGCAGCGAAGCGAAGGTAATGAACTCTGTGGTGCACACCGGCGTGAAGTCGGCAGGATGGCTGAACAGGATGACCCATTTGCCGGCGTAGTCCTCCGGGAAATTCATCGGCCCCTGGGTAGTTGTGGCCTTGAACGCCGGCGCCTTGTCGCCGATGAGGGGGACGCGTACCGTTTCCTCACAATTGCACTTCTCAGTAGATTCTGTCATCTGTTATGCACTCCTTTTCTAATCGGCCTCTCCGGGCTGCTTTGGTTCTGCCTGACGCTGCTTGTTCTGCATGCAACTCGCGCACACTCCCCTGAACTCTACTCTCACCGACTCTACCTTCCCTGCGCTCTGCGACTCGGCCGGCAATGTCAGACGCTGAAACTCGGGCCAGTGCACGTCTGTGGCTGAACCACAACTTGAGCAGATGAAGTGGTGATGGATATCGACCGTCGCGTCAAACCTGACACGCTCGCGCGGGGCTCCGATGGCCACAATGAGGCCCATGTCGGCCAGTAGCGCCAGGGTTCGATAGACGGTATCGAGAGATATGGTGGGGATCTGCTTGCGCACGCTCTCGTACACTCGTTCTGCGTTGGGATGATCGGATGATGCAGCGAGCTCACGGAAGATCACCAGTCTCTGGTGAGTGAGCTTCACGCCCCTTGCCTGGCAGGCATTCTTGAACTGGGCTATCTTGCGTTCGATCATCGAGTCGTCGGCACGTTCTAGGCGGCGTTCCGTGTTCATCAGCATCAGTTCCTAAATAGGAATGGTTCTTGAATAGGATGATATACTATTATGCATCCCGCGTCAACACCTATCTGCGGCGCGGCGGTTGGCTGGTCATGTTCTGTCGCCTGGCACAAGATGCTGAGGTGATTCTCGACTCATCTCACCTAATCGGTTGATCCGACGTTCCGGCGAGGCAGGCTCGCTGGCGCGAGATACCAGAAACCGGGCAGTTCCCGCTGCGAAATACCGAAAGGCCGCCAGCTCACGCCGCGGACGCCCGGAATCTGGGCATCTCGTGATCGGCAGCGGTTGTGTCGGTTCGGTGCGAAGCGGACAGAATCAGTCTGCCCCGCAGGGCAGACCTTCTACAATG
>DBQN01000013.1:47809-59236 GCA_002305255.1 Firmicutes bacterium UBA1393
TCACGCCGCGGACGCCCGGAATCTGGGCATCGCGCGGTCGGCAGCGACGGTATCGGTTTGGCCGAGGCACAAAGGATAGGTCTGCCCCGCAGGGCAGACCTTCCATTGATGTGTCTAGCTGCTAGAACGTGACAGGTACCTGGCACCCCGTCAAGCGCAGCGCCCTCAGGTCCGCCCTGTTGGCCGCAAGGCCTCGATTCGCCTCTGTGAGACACCAGAAGCTAGGCACTTCGCGTTGCGAATTACCGAAAAGCAGCCGGCCCACGATGTGAGCGCCCAGAATCTGTGCATTTCGCGATCTGGGCGCACAGTATCGAATTGAGGCGGGAGTCAAAGGATAGGTCTGCCCCGCAGGGCAGACCCACCATAACGTGTTTAGCTGTTGGAATGCGATGGGCACCGGCGAGCCCGCAGGTTGCCTTTTCGTCGCGCTCGCCCGGAGCATCTCCGAGCCCGGACCGGGCTCAGCGAAATACCAGGAACCAGGCACTTCGCTCTCTGAATGACCGAAAACCCGCCAGCTCACGCCGCGGACGCCCGGAATCTATGCATCTCACAGTCGGCAGCGACGGCGGCGATTTGGTCCGGGCGAAGGCGCCACTTGATATCAAGCGCGCAGCCCCCGCCCTTGCAGGGAGCCCGCGCGCCTGTGCCGGTGATTCAGAGATGTGCTAGTCTCGCAGCGAAGGCCGGAACATGTCCAGCACACCCAGGACAACATGGGCCAGGCCGAACCCCATCAAGCCATCGCCGACCCGTCCCTTCATCCTTGATCCGACTCCTGAGACTACGGCCCCCAGACCAGTCACTACCCAGCTGGCTGCGGTTCCTCTCATCTCTTCACCTCCGCCTCGCTAGTATGCCCGAGCGGAAGCAGGATTAAGCCGCATTACTGCTCTTCAGGGCTTAGCACTTCGGCCAATACTCTGTTGGGAAGACAGGCGGCGTACTCCCCCGGACGCTCCAGCCAGCCCATCTTGATACAGATCTTGTCGGGGCACGGGCTCGAGACCACGTGCGCCCGGGTGCCATCGACCTCGACTACCGTGATGCCGAGCGGCCCTTCGACTTCGATGATGTCGTCGAGGCCGGCTACCAGAGGCTGCACGGATATGGTCTTCTCGCTGCCCCGGGGCTCGGAGGTAATGCGCAGTCTCGTGCCTGGTGTCGCTGCGGGGCCTCGCCGCGTCATCCCGTAGTACACAAGCCCGATTCCGACCACGAGCACCAGGGCTATCAGCAGATGTTCACGCCTGATCTTCATCGACGGTTCCGCCTGTCTCGGTCTACTATGAAACGGTGCAGGGGCTTGTCGAGACCATCACAGACGAGACCGATGAACACGCCGGTGATCAGCGACAGGCCAAGCAGGAGGGGGAACGATACCAGCAGCGTCGGCTGGCCAAGCACGCGGATGGCAATGGCCATCTGCACGCTGGCGTGGGCAGTTGCTCCTGCCAGGCTCGCCCACACCGCCGAAGCGTTTCGGGGAGTGAGCCGCAGCCCGAGCCCCATTATCAGTGCGCTGGCCGTGGCACCTCCGAAGCTCATCCAGAACCCCAGGCCGAGGAACTTGCCTGCGAGGGCGCTGCCGAGGGTGCTTCGGATAGCCGCGACGGCCACTGCCGGCCAGAACCCGACGAACTTCAGGGCCACGAGGGTGGCAACGTTCGCGAGGCCGATCTTGGCTCCCGGCACAGGCAGAGGCGGAAGTGTCGACTCCACCAGGTGAAGAGCCATTGCCACTGCTGTCAGGAACGATATCTGCACATTTCGCTGCAGCGAAGCGGATCTCAAGTTCACACCACCTATGATTGCGTTGCCACAATGATTATAGCCAGGAACACCAGTGCGGCGATGACCCACAGTGCGCGCTCCAGCACCCGCCTGCCGTGGCTGCCCGGGCGCACGGCATGCCTCAGGCGACTGAAGGCCTGTTCGGCCGCTGGTCTCGGATGGGAGGGCGCTTTGCCTGTGTTGGCGGCGCCAACCGCGGCAGCGGCGGGGCGAAGTCTGCCCAGTCTACCAGCTATAAGGAATACGATGATGACCACGCCTGCGGCGACCATGGTGATGAGGTCGAACCTTGAACCGAGCAGTTCACGGGCGTGGTCGCCAAACTTGAGGAGCATCACGGCTTCGAGGAAGAACCGCGCGGCGCGCCCGATGACCGATGCGATCACGAAGGGGGCAAGGCGCACGCGGAAGATTCCCGCTGCTATCGTGAACACTTTGTATGGGATGGGCGTGAAGGCCGCGATTCCCACAGCCCAACCGCCCCACCGGCGAAAGTACGACTCGAGAGTGTCGAAGCTCTCGGCGCCGGTGAGTCGAGTGAGGATGGGGCGTCCGCCGCGGGCGCCGACGACGTAGCCGAACAATGCGCCGGCCACTGACGCAGCCGTTGTGACGGCCGCGAGCACCAGCGCCATAGATGGCGTGGCCAGGCACATTGGGATGAGCAGCACGTCGGGAGGCACAGGGAAGAAGCTAGACTCGGCGAAGCTGACTATAGTCAGTCCCCATATGCCCCATCTGCTGAACACTTGAACGGTTTGATCGAATGCCCAGGCCAGGGTCGTACCGAAGGCGGACGGCATGCTAGACGCCACCTCCCGGCGCGTAGTCCGTGAGCAACGCCCTGGTTCCACGGGTGATCAGCTCGAAAATGACCAGCTGACTAGGGGGAGCCACGGCGACCCAGGCGCGCATGCTCAGCCCCTGCACGTCGATGCGCCAGCAATCGAACTCGCCGGCGGGCACGCGGACGGTCTCGCGGCCAACGACTCGCACTCTCGCAGATACCGGCGAAGCGCCGAGTGTGTCGAGGGCATTGAAGGTCGCGGAGAACCTCTGCTTGAGCGGCATGGCTCTGAGCAGGTGGAGCATCTGATCAGCATCGTAATAGACGCGTTCGGGTAGTTCTCTTGTGACCGATTCGTCACCGCGCGAGCTGGTGATCTCGATGTGAGCGACGGGACGAGAGCTGCCCGGCGTCGCGCCGGCTGGCGAATAGCGCGTGGTGATCGTGGCCGGCCCACTCTGGGGCGATTCACGCCTGATGATGCTGCTTACGGGCTGCAGTGTGGCGGCGTCGGCGGCGGTCTCCGAACGCTCAGATAGCCCCTGGTCGTGGTAATCGAAAGTGAGAGCTACGTGCTCGCCACGGTTGACCACGCCAAGCTCGGCGCTGCCAATGGCGGGCGCGGTGGCGTCGTCGGCACCGTCGGAGGCGTTGGTGGCGTCGACGCCGTTGACGCTAGAGACGCCCGAGGCACCGGAGTAGCGCACCAGTGTGTAGGTGCTGAGCTCGCCAGCGGTCCACGGCGCTGATAGGCGGATGGTGCGGTCGGGGCTGCCCTCAGCCCACAACATGACGCCGACTGCCAGAGCCATTAGCACGATGATGGTGCCCAGGGGCGATGATCGCTTCAGTGGTGCTATTCCGCATTCTCCTTCCGCCAGCGCGCCGGGCGACTGCGGACAACTGCGCGCCGCCTCAGGCATGAGGGTCGGTTCGGTGCCGTGAGTAAGTCATTCATATTGTAGCAGATTTGGAGCTGACGCGAGGATTGCGCCGGGGAGCGCGCTCGGGCGCGGGGCGGGGCCTGGCGAGGCTCGGGCAGGAAATGGCCAGTTCGCAGGGAATCACCAATGTTAGCACGTAACATCAGCTTCGCAGGGAGGTTCATGAACTGTATGAGCTCCACAGTCCATTTCGCGAGCGCCCGTGATGACAAGGGCATCAGCCTCGCAGAGAAGCTTTCACGCATTTACGACAGGGCCGGGCTGGGCGGATGCATCGCCCGGGGCGACCTGGTGGCCATCAAGGTGCACGTGGGTGAGCCGGGCAATCTGGCGTTCGTGCCGCCACAGCTCGTAAAGGTCGTTGTCGACAAGGTCATAGCCGCAGGTGCCACGCCGTTCCTGACCGACGCGAACACACTGTATACTGGCGGGCGGTCCAATGGAGCAGTCCATGCTCGATCTGCCGTTCTGAACGGCTTCGGCTATGCCGTGACCGGGGCGCCATTCATCGTGGCTGACGGTCTCACAGGGCATGACTCAGTGACCGTTCCCATCGAAGGGGTGCTGCTCAAGGAAGCCCTGATCGCGTCGGCCGTCGCCCGTGCAGATGCGATGATCGTTGTGTCGCACTTCAAGGGGCATGGCCTGGCGGGATTCGGGGGTGCCATCAAGAACCTCGGCATGGGATGCGCCTGTCGAAAGGGCAAGCAGATACAGCATTCGGATGTGAAGCCACGGGTGAGGGCGGACAGATGCATCTCCTGCAGGCGGTGTTACCGGGCGTGCCCCGCATCGGCGATAAGCATGGCGGGCGGCAAGGCCAGCATAAGCCCTGATTCGTGTATCGGCTGTGGCGAGTGTGTTGTGTGGTGCCGCAACGGTGCGATCAGGCCCAACTGGGATGAGGGGGCGCCGGGCAATCTCCAGCGCAGGATGGCTGAGTACGCCCTGGGCGCTGTGGCGGGAAAAGGCGGCAAGGTGGGGTATGTGAACGTTGCCATCAGGATCAGCCCCGACTGCGACTGTGGCCCTGTGAATGATGTGCCAGTGGTGGGCGATATCGGCATCATGACCTCCCTCGATCCAGTCGCCATCGATAGGGCCTGCTCTGACATGGTAGTCGCGGCAAGCGGCGTTCCGGGCAGTGCGTGCCAGCATGCCGGTCAGTCGGATGACAAGTTCAAGGCAGTGCACAAGCATGTAGACTGGAGCGTTCAGCTGGCGCATGCCGAGGCCATCGGTCTGGGCAGTCAGGACTATGTTGTCGAAAAGCTGAGTTAGGGGTGATTGCTTTGGCGAGAGGCATCATCGGGCAGTTCGTGCAGACACCGCGGCTCAAGATGTTTGTCAGGCAGACGTCGGATGAGGCCGCTTCACGCACGGCCGGCGGCTGCTGCGACGCGGCGCCGCGCACCTTCGTGTTCGTTCACGGCAACACGGCGTCGTCGCTCTTCTGGGAAGAGACCATGCTGGCTCTGCCTGCGGGTGCCCGCGCCATCGCGCCCGATCTTAGGGGATACGGCCGGTCTGACACATTGCCTGTCGATGCCACCCGCGGCGTGCGTGATTGGGCCGATGATCTTCACTCATTGCTCACCACCATGGGCGTGGGGGGCGGCCTCGATTTGGTTGGCTGGTCGCTGGGGGCGGCGGTGGTCATGCAGTATGCCATGGATCACCCGGGTGTTGCGAGGAGCCTGACACTGGTGTCGCCGGTGTCGCCGTATGGATACTCGGGCACACACGGTGTGGATGGCGAGCCAAACTACCCCGATTTCGCCGGCTCGGGCGCAGGCGGCGTCAACCGCGACTTCATAGCCAAACTCGTCGCCAAGAACGCCGACAGCGGCCCCGACCTCACGCTGCCGCGCAACGTGGTGAACGCCACGTTCTACAAGCCGCCGTTCCGCTCGCCTCGGGAGGATGAGTTGCTCGCCGAGGTGTTCGCGACTGCCGTGGGCGATGGCAACTATCCCGGCGGATCAGTTGCCTCCGCCAACTGGCCGTTCTATGCCCCAGGCGACACTGGGGTGCTCAATGCGATCTCTCCGAAACACTTCTGCCTGCGGGGCTTCGCGAGCATGGACCACAAGCCGCCGGTGCTCTGGGTGCGTGGCGCCGACGACCAGCTGGTGTCAGACTTCTGCCTGGCCGACATCGCTGTTCTGGGCAAGCTGCAGGTGGTGCCGGGTTGGCCCGGCGACGCGGTATGTCCGCCTCAGCCCATGGTGGCGCAGATAAGAAAGCTCCTCGAAGACTACGCCGCTGCCGGCGGAAGCTTTGAGGAGCTGGTGTTCGCTGAGTGTGGGCACTCGCCTCACATTGAAAGACCGGCTGAGTTCATAAACGCACTGGTCAGGCATGTTGATGTTAGCGAGACCGGGTCTCGAGCGACCTAGAGCGACCTGGGATCCCAGTACGTTGCAGCTTTCATCGTGGGCACGTTCGATACCCAGTCTATGGCCATGACGTTATAGTCCAGGTGCCACAGGGCGCGCCGTGCCAGCACCCTGCTCTCAGGGTCGACGGGCGATGCACCTGCGGCCAGGTAGTGTACACCCTCTTCCCGAGCCATGTTGTTGACCTCGGCGAGCACGCAGGCAAGATCCTCCGGGCTGTCGCCGGCGATTACATCGAGCACGTTCCACACGCGCAGTTCCTTGCCGAGCTCTGGGATGTAGGGGATCGGAAGGAACTTGCTGAGCGGGCGCGCCATGGGGCCTGCCACGCTGAAAAGCCGGGGCATCTTTTCGACGCGCCTGCGCTCGTCAAGGGATGTGTCGATTACCAGCGCCGATGCCCGGCCACACGTGACTCTGGCCTTTACGTTCCGGTCGTACACTGCCTGGAGGAGCTCGGTGTCGTCGATGTGGGGCCACAGGTCATGCCCGCTGAACCTCGCGGCGATCTCGTCGCTGTAGCTCGCGACTTCCACCCTCCGGCTTATCTTGACGTCGCCACGCACAGCCTTCTTCGGCATCACGGGTATGGTGAAATGCGTGTACACAGCGCGCCGGGTCACGCCCATCCTGCTGAAGATGGCCATTGGGCGTGAGTTATCTTCCTTCACGTAGCCGAATAGCATCTCAACGCCGTCATCCTTAAGCCGCTTCTCAAGGTGTTTCCACACTATGAAGAGGGCCTTCGACAGTCCGCCGGAGGCTTGTGCGTTGTTGCGCAGGTCGAACATGTAGGCAGCCTTGCGGTACTCCCCGCCGACCTTTACGGTCACAGGCGCCGCAGCCATCACTCCGAGCAGCGTGCCGTCGGTCTCATTCTCGCCCACCAGCACCAGAGGGTTCTCGAACTTGTACGCTCTATGGAAGAAAGTCGTTCGCTCTTCGGCCAGGCGCAGTCTGTCTCCCTGGGCAGAAGCAGACTCTATCTTAAGCAATGCGCTATCGTCGGCAGGTACTGCTTCTCGAACCTTCATCTTGACATCCGCCTCTCGCTACAACATTGTGATGGCGGCATACGCCAGCACGCCCACGTAGAACAGCACGATGCTCACCCTGAATGGCACTGAGAACAGCACTCCGCAGGTGAACTCCGGCTGGCGCTGGTTGCGGGCTCTTGCCCGAAGGAGAATCGGTATCGGTAGTACCGCGAGGACTACTCCACCGACGGCGCCGGCGGTTGAGATCATGTCGCCGAAGTCGAATCTCTGAGTGAACACCAGGGCAACCGAGGGGGCCACGGTTATCACGAAGGCCACAACACGGGAGGAGAGCGCTGTTTCCGACTTGAAGCCCAGGGCCTCGATGACATTCCCCATTGCCGACAGTGCGCTGCTCCAGAAGGACGTGAGCAAGGCCAGAAGGGCGAAGCTGTTGATGGCCGCCCAGATGGGCACGCCCAGGGCACGTCCCCATGATACAGTGACCACTTCGCTGATGGCGTCGAAGGGCTGGAGTCCGAAGATGGCCGCGCAGAACACCATCAGGAAGCCGAGGTTGATGGCGAGGCTGACGAATATGACCCCGGGGATGCGGTCGGGTTCATGCGACAGTCCGCGAACGACCTCGGGCACCAGCGCCTGAGACATTGACGTGAAGATGCCCACAGGCAGGGCGGCGGCCATGGCGCCGGGCACGAACCTTGCCAGGCGGGCGAACTCGAAATCAGGATGGGTCGTCGAGGTGAACGCGAACACGAGGAGCGCTGCGCCCATGATCATGCTCGCCCACTGCTGGGCGATGCCGGTGGCCTTTAGGCCAAGCCAGACCACTGCCGCGCCAGGCACCACGAACATGAGACCCGCTATGACAGGATTCACAGGGATGAAGGCCGCGATGATCTCGGCACCGCCGATGACGTAGGCGGTGAGGGAGGGTATCGCTATCCCGGCCGTCAGCAGGGCCATGATCAGCACCCAGAGGGCGCCGTTCTTCTGGTCGTGCATGTACTCACGCATGAGACCGACAAGCTGTGTAGGACGTCTTGTTCTGAGCATGATCTCGGCGACATATAAATGTGAGACAAGCGAGAAGAGTGTTGTGACAATTGCGACACATGCCGCCCCGGGGTACCCGGCGGCGCGGGCAGCGTATGGGAGTGAGAGAATAGCCGCCCCAACGTTGCCGCCGACCATAATCATCACTGCCTGGAACAGGGTTAATCGCCTGATTGCGAGCACGCCTTGTGCAAAGCTAGTGTCGGGCATCGTGGCTGCAGCTCCTTGCGTCGTTGAATAGCGCGATATCCAAACTAAATTTGACGCGCGTGTTCGAAATCCTGCGGGATAAACGGGGATTTGCCCGCAGGCACCTAGCCCGGGGCGACGTTTCTCGGTGATCACCGTGCGTTGTTACCGAATCGTACCACAAAACATGGATACTTCGAGTTGCACACGGTTTTCGTGCGTTGGTATACTCCGATTGAACTCCTACTCTGCTCCAGAGGGGAGGCCGGCTAAATGATACACTACATAGCCACAGTCGTGGTCCTCAGCGTTCCCGTGTCGTGGACATGCGTCCGTCTCGCGATTCCCCTCCTCCGTCGGAGTCAGGAGGGAGCCACTGCGCCCCTGACCATTGCGTCAGCCGCGGCGTTTCTCATGTGCGTCATTGCGGCAGTATGGGCCGCTGTCGGACGAGCTGCCGTGCCGGCAGCTTCGCTGGCCATGTTCTGGGCCATTGCGTCGGCGGTTCTGATGATGGCGCTCAAAGCAACCGAAGCAACCGAAGCGACCGACGCAACCGGCGGAGCCGGGCGGTCGGGGATGGGCTCGCAGGGGGCGGGGAAGATGACGGCGGCGGCAGAAGCCGCGGCGCCGGAGGCGGCTGCTGCCCCGGAGGCGGCTGCGTCGGAGGTTGCCGCGACTGCGGCTGCGGTGCCAGCGACTGCGCTCGAGCCTGCCGGTAAGTCGGGGAGCCGGGGGGCGGCGGGCTTACCCAGTGGGTCGCGGAGGCGCGCAGTCACTCGTGCGGTTCGCGCCGGCGGGCGTGCCGCAGCGACTGCCGTGCGCGCTGCTGGAGTTGGGGTGGCGGGCGCGATTATGGGTCTCATGAGGTCGGTGGCGACCGCGACTCGCCGTACCGCAAAGTTGGCCCGCGTGGCGGGCAAGGTGGCGCGCTCAGCGGCTCGTGTGATGCGGTCGGTTGTGCGTGGTGGGCGCTCGACTGCGGGGGCGACGCGCACTCGCGTTCGCGCTCACACCCGGGCCCGACCCCGCGCCGGCGCCGACGCCCACGCCGGAGCCGGCGGTGGTGGTGGTGCCCAGGCCGAGGCTGAGGCTGGCATCGAGCAGGTACCTGGTGTTCGCGCCGATGCTGCCCGGTCCGACTCGATGCCTGCCGGGGCTGGCGGAGATGCGGCGGTCGCACCCGACGACAGTTCGCCTGGGCAGGGTCAGCCGCCTCCGGTGTATCACGTTGAGGGCGGCGACATTGAAGGCCAGCTCAGATGGGTCATGGCGCAGCTGTGCACGTCAGAGGTGGTGCGCGATCCGAACAGGAAGAGGCAGCTCATTGAGTTGCAGCGACGCCTCCATTCAATGCAGGCGGCACAGGCTGCGGCGGCGGCCTGCTCAGAGGTGGATCCTGTCAGCGTCGAGCGATTCTACGATCAGCGGACTAGCAGACTAAATGCCTTGCTCGGGAGGGAATTGACGGATGATTCACGCACTTGAACTGACCGGACGGCAGGTTCTCACAATCGATGAGGGGGCGGCTGCGGGCAAGGTAAGCGGGGTGTTGATCAACTCCATAACGGGGGAAGTCGCTGCCCTTGTGGTAGCACTGAACGACAGATTTGAATCGCCTAGGGCGGTGCCGGTCTCGCTGGTGCAGGGTGTCGGCGATGACGCAGTCGTAATTGAGAATTCATCCGCACTCATAGAGTTCGGCCAGTCTCCAGAGCTCAAAGCGATGGGACGGCTGGATTCACAGATCCGCGGTCTCCCTGTGATAACCGTAGTGGGCAAGGCCCTGGGCCGAGTGGCCGACCTGGTTATCAACATGGACACCGGTCGGGTAGAAGCCTTTGATGTGGAGCCCGAGCCCGGCGCAGCGCACGGCCTGCTTGAAGCGAAGTCGGTCGCCACCATCGGGCGCGATGCGATAATCGCCACGACCCACGCGACGCTCGCGACTTCTCAGGGAGGCGGGGGCGATAGGGCATGAGCGGTCCGTGGCACAGGCCCGACTGGCGCGGCGGGTGCTTTGGTTTCCTTGCCGTCGCCCTGGCATGCACCGTGTCTTTCGCGGTGGTGGCAGCCGTGCCGGTGCCCATCACCATCATGGGTGAGCGGGTCGAGGTGCCGGCCGGCACCACGGTGGCGGCGGCGCTGGGAGAGGGGCGGCAGCCAGAGGCGGGTGACCTCATCGACGTAGACGGTGAGATACTCGAGGCCGGCGCCGGCATGCCGGGAGTATACCTGCTCAACGGCTTGCAGTGCTCGCCCGACGCCCAGGTGCGCCCGGGCGATTATGTCGATGTTAGACCGGGTGACGATATCGTGGAGACTATAGTAATAGAAGAACAGCTCACGCCGGCGCCGATGGAACTCAGAGGCAGCGGATCCTTCGTTGTCGTGCGAGACCAGGGCCAGCCCGCGAGAACCACTGTCAGCCGCGGGGTTGTGACAGGGCGCGTGCTGGGCCAGGAGGAGCGGACCACCGCCACGCCGCTGTCGGTGATGAGGGTGCAGTACCGTCTGAGCGGGAAGAGAGTCGTGCTGACGTTGGATGACGGCCCATCGAGGCCATATACCTCTCAGATCCTCGATGTGCTTAAGGCAGAGGGCGTGCCAGCGGTCTTCTTCATGCTGGGAGCGAACGTCGCTGCCAGGCCCGACCTGGTGAAGCGGATCGCTGAAGAAGGCCATGAGCTGGCCAATCACGGCTACTCGCACACACTCGACGAACAGTCGGATCAGGCCGAAATCGAGGAAGAGATCGCGAAGACCGCGCGGGCCGTCGAGGCTGCAACCGGCTCTACGACAACGTGGTTTCGCCCGCCGGGCGGCGCGCTCAGCGCGAACATGGTTCGGGCCGCACAGGAGCAGAACCACAGGATAGCACTGTGGAACGTCGATTCGCTCGACTGGAGCACAGCCAGAGGACGACCGAGCGCCGACGCCATCGAGGCCAGGGTGCTCAACCCTATGCCCGAATCAGGCTCGGTGCTGCTCTTCCACGACGGTGGCGGCAACAGGCTCGCGACGGTGCAGGCATTGTCCAGGATCATCCGAACGCTGAAAGACAAGGGTTACGAGTTCTGCACGCTGACCCAGCTGGCGGAGGCCGCCGGGCTGAGACTGGGGTCGTAGCGGGGCGCGGCGCGGTGGCGAGTGGGCGGGCCGGCGGGCGAGGGGCTTTACCCCGGTTTCCTCAGATAGCGGAGCCCTTTCCTTTCGAAATCGAGGTAAAGGTTCGCCTTATCTCTCAGAATCGAGGT
>DBQN01000013.1:59268-59566 GCA_002305255.1 Firmicutes bacterium UBA1393
CGCCACTGCCACCGGCCCGCAGCCTGCATCTGGGCCCGGGCGGCGGCGGACCAGCGGGCGAGGGGCTTCACCCCAGTTTCTTCAGATAGCGGAGCCCTTTCCTATGTAAATCGAGGTAAAGGTCCGCCTTATCTCTCAGAATCGAGGCAAAGCCGGAGCGGCTTCCGATCGGGCCGGCGACGTCGGAACGGGGCTCTTCACCGCAAGCGCCTGAGCTGGGCCACTGCGACCGGATACCAGGATGCAGTCTGCGCTGGGCGGCGGCAAGTCGGCCGGCGAGGGGCTTTACCCCGGTTTC
>DBQN01000077.1 GCA_002305255.1 Firmicutes bacterium UBA1393
TGGTCCTCTCATTATGTCTCACGACACTATTCACGGAGTCTACGCTCTACAGTCACCTCTGCCCTTGTTCTCCTATGAAGGAGCTTAGTACCATAACCAGTGTATGCCATAAACTACGCGATTCGCTACAATTCGGAAATGTCCTCCCCTTCTCAATCGGTGAGAATGCGGTGTGGTGCCACTCTCCGCAGTCGGGACATCACTCGGCAACCGTTCGGAGATCCGCCAGGTGCGGGCGCAAGAAGTGCCGTAGTGCTTCTCTCCTTGGTAAGGAACGCCCAGCTGCGAATGACAATGGAGAAGTGGGTCTTCGCGAAGCCTCGTGTAGTGCATGTCCTGTTGAAGCGCTTTGAGCAGCCGTTATGGTTGAGACATACATAACCAGTGAGAGCGCTCTCCCGACGTTAGCAGTGCACTTCCCGGAATTCAGGGTGACGGGCACCGGTTGTGCCGATCATAGAACTCGGGTAGACATCTCCGTGAACAGCAATGCATCCAAGTACCATGATTGAGGCAGTACCAGCACGGTGGTGCGTGGCAACTATCTGCGCCGGTTGAGGGACCTCCCAGTCCTGGTCAAGCCCGTCGGGGTAATCGCGTCCGTCCCACTGTCCAGATATGTAGCCACCAAACGTAAGTGCGTGTCATGGTTCACAACTCGCTTGTCATTCACGGGTACAGTGGCGAGAACTCTCGGAGAGAACGCTGAGGAACCCTGGAGTGATATGCAGGAGAGCATAAACGAGGCGACCATCACCACAAATCTCCTGCTATATGACCTACCATGTGCCCTTGTGGGCGTTGCATAAATGGCGAGGGTCCCCTTTACCCCGACTACTTACTGCGCAGCGTTCCGGAGGCATCCTAGCAGGTGTTCTCTTTGTGGCATGGTAGACGAACCGTAGAGATATCGCGCGTTGACGGCGTGATACTGAACAAGCATACTATGGCGTGTCGGCACCAAACCCTGGCGCGTGGCAATGCTACCGTGGGCGAGATTGCGGCGTCGGAAGCGGGGTCTGCCTTAGATAGGTATAGCGCCGGCTAGCTGGGTCACAGGTACTCGCAGCGCTATTAGGTGCCCCATTCCCGTCCTGGCAGTACTGCTTGTGGCACAAGAGTGTTGCGGCCGACGGGATATGGGGTGTATTCGCCGAGTTGCGTGAATCGACGGTCAGACAGCACCATGAGCGGACTGGCTACTCAAGGAGGCTGTGCGTGTATCCCTGCTCTCTTCCCAGAGCATGGCGACACTGAAGGGCTGGCTTGTCCCAAGGCGTCGGTCTGTGCCGGGCCACCCTAGAGTCCGGCGGCCGGCCAACACGGATCACATGCACGAACAGACTCATGGAGTCGACCTCGGGGGCTGTGTATGGAAGACTGCCTGGGAACATCCCCGCCACGCGGAACCGCTTGCCCAAGATCTCGCTACGCCACCCTATCGGGGCCGTGGTCGGCGCGACCAACACCTCATTCAGACGGTGACAGCGGCGATCATCTCATCCTCGCCCGCAGCTATCGGTTCGCTGGGCAGAACACGAACACAGCTGCCTACGCTCGGTCCAGTCTGCCGGACGTGGCGGCCGTCCTATGCGCATTTCGGTAGCCGGACCATGCGTTCTCTGCCTATCGAAGAACTCCGGGATGAAGTGAACCGACATCCTAACAGCGCCCACTTTGGTGACCGACCTGTCGCCGGCCGCGGCAGTAGCGTCGGTCGCTGGCCCGAATGGGAGCCATGGGCGATGGCACTATCCCTCAACGGCGATAGCAGCGATACGATCTGCGATCAGGCCGAGACATGGGACGCGCGGTCCCTTGGTTGATTGGTTGGCAACCCACACCGGTGTCGCACAATGGGCATTGTGCGACCCTAGGTCCAATGAACGACGCGCCTGCTCAGTGGCGCGAGAGCCACACAGAATGCCGGCCCTTGCCCCGTCCAGACTACTCCGGGTTACTGGTGCAGCGCGGAACGCTACGGTTGTCCTCTGCTGATCGACCGGGGTCCTGGTGGTCTCACTAGACGCTGATGAACACATCAAGCACGAAGTCGCTAAGTTGGTGGCGTCCGGCAATCCCGAGATAGCGCTTCACCACGGTGAGCGCCGCCTCCCATTCCTTCCTTGACGTGGGTCCGGACACATCCTTGTCGTCAAGGAAGTATAGGAAGACCAGATACGCGTCCACATGGAGCACCTCGCGCAGGAAGTACAGATGCGCTAGGCGGTTGACGTACTGATAAAAGTATCCTAACCAGTCCGCTTCCGAAGAGGATCTCACGAAGGTTCGGGTCGCGGTGAGGGCATCCCGAATCATGGAACTGGAGCTACTGCCAGTTGCCTTGCAGGGCGGAGAGCAAATCTCGGCGACATGAGCCTTGGCTTCGACAAGAAACACCCTCTGCGGTTCGCCATTCTCTCCAGTATCGCTGGACCTTCCCAGGGCGTCCCACTGTGGGCCGTGCTTCGGCCAGAACCTCGCCAGCTCTGCCTCGTGACCCGCAAGCCCAAGGACTCGAAGGAAGTCCCCGTCTCGATACTCTGCATACTGATTCGCAGCCAGGGGAGAGACCCACTCAATGGGCCCCCTCTGGTTCGGCGGCAAGAGACGATTGACCTCATTCTCCAGCAAACCGGGAAACACGTTCACCAAGTGCTGAATGTGCTTCAGGCTGCCCTTCGTGCCTGGACGCTGTGGGTGAATAGACATCCATCGTTACCCCCTCGTCGTTATCGACAGTGAATCGCCTCAGTTATCCCGGCCCCTCAGGAGTTCCGTAATCCCTTCCCTCCAAATGCCAAGACGGTAGCACCAACCGAGCTGTTCGCCATTACTCGGTATTCACCTCCATCATTGCGAGATTATGCGAGGAGCCGGCACGCCCGTGTGGCGAGAAACCCCACGGCGACCGGCTGCTGGTGCCTTCAGAGCTTCGCACCACAGAGTATCGGCACCAAGAGCCCGAGTCTCTGAAGAGGTCGCACAGGGCCACGGCACTCTACTCCAGACAGCCGCCCGCCACCTGCTATGCTAAGATTGGCCTTGGGGGAATGAGAATGCCACTTCATTGCATCGACACCGTTTCTCTCGCCGGCGGCGCAGAACTCCACGCCGTCGCCATCGGTGTCCGCCCGCCGAGCACACCCGGCCAACCGAGCCGCTGAGACCGCATGCGTCGAACGCCCAATCGCCTGGGCGATCTCCTTGATTGCCATACCTTCTGCCTTGCGTCTGAAGAGTTCCAATGTCGGCCCACCTCCGAGCAGTGTTGACACGTGCGTTCTTCGAAGATCAGCCGATACTTGAGAGCGTCCTCACCGCACGTGGTCAGAGGTTCGGCCTGCCGCGGAGCTGGAATGCCAAAGACTCCTACACATTCCCCTCGCCGTCACAGACCGATGTCATCGCCTACGAGCAGGCGGGCGGCGGCAATTTCGCCGACTGGGAAGGGTTCAGCGCCGCCGAAGGACGTATAGTTGAGAACAGTATGGCAGATGCGAGGTCACTGACGCACTTCGCGGCAGTTGGTGAGCATAGCTGGGATACCGATTCTGGCTCATACCTTCCATCAAAGTACTATCAGATGAGCGATGGCGGAGTCCTCGATGAGTTCATCGGCTGCATCCGCGACGAACACTACGAGTCAGCGGCTTTGGTCACATGGATAGACGACTATGATAGTCTCGTTGCTCTTCTAGATTCAAAGGCACCAGAGCTTGTCGAAGACCTCGTGGAGGGTCAGGAGCTCTACATTGACCTTAGCGAGTCCCGACGCGGCTCATGGTACTCGTCATTCGTTGTTGCCACAGAGTCCGCCTTGACGGAACCATATGTGATCAGCCTCAGCAACACCGGCGTCTCCTGGTTGGTGACGGATGTCGAACGCATGTCGCGCGATGTTGCAGGCACAGCTCAGAGTCGTGAGTCAGCTGACACTTCGTATGCCGTTGCCTTCGTCGACGAGCAGCCAATTCTGCGGAGTGACTTCGTGGCAAGACTCGAGGCCGCTGCGGGCTACAATGTTTTGGACCAGATGATCACAGAGAGCCTGATCAAGCAAGCAGCGACGAAAGCGGGCATAGTCGTATCCAGAGACGAAGTAGAGACCGAGGTACGGGAAATCCGCAGCCAATTCGGTGCGAGCTACAACTGCGTCCTCGCCGAATATGGCATGACCGAAGACGACCTTAGGACCAACATCGAGCTGAACCTGCTGACAATCAGGTACACTACCAAGGATCTCATCATCACTGAACAAGACCTTCGTCAGTACTTCGAGCAGAACAAAGATGACTATGGCGTACTCGAGTATGAAGAGGCCAGAGCCTACATTGAAGAGGCCTTCAAGAGCTCTAAGGCCGGAACCGTGGCAAAGCTGGCCGAGGAACTTCGCGCCCAGAGCAGGATCGTGGTCCTCGACTGGGGATTGCGAGATCTCGGAAGCGCCAGTGTCAGCGACCTGTAGCGGCCCAGACCAACTGATGGCTAACCCTACGATGTTCAGAAAGCGGGACGTCAAATACAGGCCAGCATCGGACCGATCGTAGTGGCGAGGCTAGTGCAGGTTCCGGCCCAAATCGTCCATGCGT
>DBQN01000007.1:0-11085 GCA_002305255.1 Firmicutes bacterium UBA1393
TTCGAATCCCGCCTCCGGCACCATACATATCCCCTACTAGATGACTTGAGCCGTGGGTGCGAACGCCCACGGCTCTGTGCGTCTTGCCCGAGCGCGTTTTCCGTCCAGTAGTGCACAAAGGCTGTTGTTGCTCGCAGATCGGCAGGGAGCTCGGCTGATGCACGGCTCGACAGCTTTACGGCACACAGTCTCGCTATAGCTCCTGACGCCAAGAACGCGATCAAACCATCGGATGAGTCGCAGAAGTCCGGCTCCCATAGCGAGAGAGGCCAGTCTATCAGGTAATCGTCGATAAGTGCTCATGCTCAGTTCGCCGCCGACATTGCGGCCACTCGGAGAAGAGGCACCGCGCCTTACGCGGTGCCTTGCATGCACTATTCGCTGCACTGTGCATGGCCGGAATACTCGATGTGCCTCAGTCTGAGGGCTAAGGCATGTTCTGAGGGGTGTAGGTCACGGTTGCCCCGCGCCCTACTAGGGTGTTGATATCCGCCATGTCCCCTTCGTCATCTGTGAGATCGAGCTTGTTCCATTGAAGCGCGATGGTGTCTCCGATACCTAGTCCCAGGTTCTCCACTAGCGCTGAGATGTCGTCTATCTGGTTGTGGCTTAGCTCAAGCTAGTCAAGGTATTCCAACCCGGAAAGAGGATCTACGTCTGAGATCATGTTGAGAGCTAGGTTCAGTCTGTACAGCTTGGTAAGCCCCGACAACGCGCTAATATCAGTGATGTCGTTGTACTCCAGATACAGTACTTCGAGCTCAGTCATTCCCGCGAGTAGGTCCATATCCGAAAACTCGTTCGCCGCCAGATACAGAGTCACCAGGTTCGTCAACCCTTCTATAGGACCGAAATCCCTTGCATCAATGTAGGACAATGACAATCCCATGAGGCACGGGAGCTCGGCGATGGCACTTATGTCGGAGATCGGATTGAAGTTCAGGTAGAGGGTATCAAGACTGGTGAGCGCTGCGACCGGTTCTATAGTATCTATGGCGTTGGAGTGTCCGTATATTTCTCTCAGGTTGGTCAGTCCTTCGATGGGCGTGCGACTGGTGACATTGCAGTCACTGAAGTTCAGCTCCTCAAGACTGAGGAGGCCCACAAGAGGGGTAAGGTCGTCGACTTAATTGCCCGTGGCGTACAGAATGCGAAGCTCAGTGAGTCCTGAGAGAGGACCAAGGTCTGATATCTGGTTGTAGCTGAAATCGAGCTCCTCAAGGCCTATCAGGTGTCCTATGCCGTCCAGGCTGGATATTTCGCGTTCACTGGCGATTAGCCTGGTGATGTTCATCACGTCACCCTTGGTCAACTGCCCTTCGGGCTTCTCGATGGTTTCGCGCACAGCGGCTTCGAGGTTGGAATCCACAAACGTGACAGGATCGGAATTCGTATCAGTCGCGGTGAAGTCGACGCTGTTGGGTTCTTCGCTAACCTGTCGGCTTGTCGGAGTGAATGTCCAACCCGACTTCGTTGGCGTCACTGTTACAGTGCCTTTGAGTCCGATCTTCGCCCACCCGCCGTCAGCTCCGGTGACAGCGGTGCCGAAGTCACCGCTGAAGAGAAGGGTCACTTCTTCCACGCCCTGTGCACTGTCGACAACGGTGATGTACCCTGATACCTTGTACGTCTTGGATCCGCTAGTGCACCCGGATGCCGCAAGGAGCACGGCAAAGATGCCCACACACAACAACAGTCTTGCACACCGAGTCAATCATCCACCTCCTGCCCGCAGGCATTAATATCCAGATGCAAAATGCCGTTCTGTACCGATAGGCGATCGTCTTCTGTGAAATTTCGTCAATGTGCAACCGCCATCGGGTTTGGTGCCGCGGGCAGGTTGAGTGGAACACGCGTTGCTCGGCTCACAGTCTCGCGAGCTCTCCTGAGGTCAGGAACTTGACCATGTCGTCAAATGACCCGCGGAAGTCGGGCGGCCGGCAGTCGATTCCCCGGTCTATCAGGTAATCCTCAACTAGATAGGTTCGCATGCCGAGTTCGCCGGCGACACAGTCTTCCTGCATATCGTTGCCGACCATTATGCACTCCTCGGGGGCCCGGCCTATGGTCTCCAATACCTCTTCGTAGTAGCTCGTGTTTGGCTTGCAGCTATGGAAGTCCTCGTACGTGGATACGAGCTTGTAAGGCAAACCGTGGATTCCGCCCCACTTCAGGCGTTCCTCGGTGGCAACCCTGGGGAAGATGGGGTTTGTGGCTATCGCCACGTCGTAGCCAGAGCGGATCAGCCACTCCAGCGTCGGGCGTGCGGCGGGGTGGGGCACTACACCCAGCGAAACGCCGAGCTGCGGGAATACGGCGCCGTAGTATTCGGTTGTGAGCTGTTCAAGCTGGTCCTGGTTGCAGCTGATTCGCCGGAGGATGTCTTGCCAGAACGCCTCTCTGTTGGTGCCGGGGCCGGTGTTGTCCACCATCACCTGCGTGGACTCTAGCAGAGCCTTTACGAAGGTTCGAGGGTCCATCAGGTGCGCGACTGCACGGCTGATCGTTGCTACATACTCATGTAGGAACTGGTCGGGGTCAAACCTGACGAGCGTACCATCGAGATCGAACAGGACGGCCCGTATCAACTGATCACCTCATCCTGAGTAGTAAGGACTACGCTATCCTAGTATTGCACATCTTGACGTTGCTTCCCTCCAACGGCGCCCGCATGGCCTTGTGGGCGGCTTGCGGGCGACCAGCCGGCAATGGTCACACGATATTAGTGTGTTGACAATAGTGTATGTCACACAGTATTATGTGTACGCCAGGAGGTGATGTGGCCATGGATCTCGACACAACTCTGAAGAACCTCGCGCTTGAGCTGAGGCGCGGCACGCTGACTCTGGCGGTTCTGAGCCAGCTCACTACGGCGCAGTACGGTTACTCGCTGTTGCAGAGGCTGGCCGCGCGAGGAGTGGATATCGACCAGAACACGCTCTACCCGCTACTCAGGCGGCTCGAGAGTCAGCAACTGCTGGATAGTGACTGGTCGGTGGAAGGCTCGCGACCGCGCCGCTACTACGTTCTGAGTGAGCAAGGGCGTAGCGCGCTTAGCGAGATCATGGCGGAATGGTATCGCATAGTGGACACGGTGAATGGCCTTCTGAGACCGGACGCACAGGACGGAGATGATACGTATGGAGTTGATTGATCGATACGTGGCTGCAGTCGGGCGCCGTCTGCCTTCTAAGACGCGCGCGGATATCGAGGCTGAGCTGAGATCACTCATCATGGACGCCATCGACGAGCGGCGCGCCGCCGGTGGCGAACCCTCTGAGGAAGATGTAGTGAATGTGTTGAAGAGCTTTGGATCTCCCGCGGAGGTGGCGGCCAGATACTCGCCTGATCCTCACTACCTCATAGGCCCTCAGCTGTTCGATGCCTATAGGCTGGTGGTCGCGATAGTGCTCGGCGCTGTCACGCTGGGTCTCGGCATCGCTCTGGCGCTGGACCTCGGGATCAACGGCGTTTCACTGGTCGAAGGTTTCGGCGAGTTCCTGTCGGGCCTGGTATCAGGCGTGCTGAGCGCCCTGGGCTCGGTGACCATAGTGTTTGCCGTTCTCGAACGCGCACTGTCGGAAAAGGACAAGGAAGCCATGGCCGGGGCTACGAGGCAATGGGATCCAAGGAGACTGCCGCCTACCGCCGACGCCGACGCCGTCAAGATCAGCGATTCGGTCATGGCGATATGCTTCACCCTGCTGGCACTGGTGGTCTTCAACGTGTTCATGGATAGACTGGGAGTCTACTATGCGCGAGACGGGGAATGGAGATACACCGCAGTGCTCCGCCGCGATGTGCTGGCGTCATTCCTCCCCTACCTGAACATTCTGTTCGTGGCCGGACTTCTGCACCATACGATTCTGCTGGCGCAGAGGCGCTGGTCGATAGGAAGTCGCGTGTTCAGCCTGGTCATCGGGGCCGCCAACCTCGTGTTGCTCGGATACCTGCTCAGGGCCACTATCATCGATGCAAGTGCCTTCATGTCCCTCGGGGGGTCGGCCAGTCCGGAACAACTGGAGTCGCTCGCGAAGATCATTGCAGGTGTGCTGCGTGGCGTGTTCGTAGTGGCGATCGTGGGGACCATCGTCGAAATGGTGAAACAGGTTGTGGCCATGGTGAAGAGCGTGGCCGGAGGCGGATACGCGAGCAGATGAGGGCTGAAGCATGCGGCATGAAAATCAGAGGCAGCGAGGATGACCGAGGGCGGGCCCGCAGGCCCGCCCTCTTGCTCGACTCAGCTCAGCTGCCAGGCCACATGCAATGGGGCTAGAAGCCCGCGGCCGGCCGTGGGGGCGCGTCAGTTGCTCTGGGCTGCACGGTGAGCGCCGGCACCACTGCGCCCGCAGGCGCTGCCGGGGCTGAGGCCGCAGGTGATCCGCCCTGACCCGGATTTGATACTTCGAAGGGGCCGGTGCCCACGCCCGGACCGAACCCCGGACCGAACCCCATACCGAATCCGGGGCCGAATCCTGGGCCAAACCCCGGACCAAAGCCCGTGCCAAAGCCGGGGCCGAATCCGGGCCCGAAGCCCCAGCCTGGTCCCCAACCCGGCCACCAGCCGAAGCCCGGGCCGAACCCTGGCCCGAATCCGGGCCCGAACCCCGGACCCCAACCCCAGCCGAACCAGGGAACGCCCCAGCGGTCGCCGCAGCCAGGGCCACACAGGCCCCATGGACGCTGTCCCGTCTGCACTCCCTGGCCGGGGCCGGCTCCAGAACCGAGCTGTGACGGGGTTGCGTTTGAGCTGTATAGAACAGCGGGATTGTACGCCGACATTGTCATCATCCACCTTGAAGCATTCATTATGGAAGGTATACGCGGTACAGTCTATTCGCGTTGCTCAAAGGCTGAATCGGTGCGCATTGCCCGGTTTTGCCCGTTGCGTCAGCAATCCGCATGGTTTCCCACGGACAGTATCGGGGAAGCATGAGACTGGAGGTGGTTCTATGCCGCAGCGACGATCGATGGTGTCAGACCAGGTCAAGTATGAGATCGCCAGAGAACTCGGGTTCGCGAATAAGATAAGGCGGAACGGCGATTCATATGACTACGGTGACATCACTACCCGCGAGGCTGGCCTCATCGTGAGGAGGCTGATCGAGAGGGCAGAGACGGCTATGGCAAACCAGCTCAAGAGGGAGAGGGGGCATTAGCCCCCTCTCTTCTATATCTGCACCAGGTTCATTTCGTCTTGCGCAGATAGGGGGATTGTGGTACTATAATGCCGAAATACTGAGCGTGGGTTTTGAGGTCGTATGGATCCGATTGAGAGTGGGGTGCGGAGCGTGGTCACGGCGATACAGATGTCGGAGGCGACGTCGCTTGCCTTGCATAGCATGGCTTTTGTTGCTATGGCAGGGGGCGAGTTGGTCACGGTGAAGCAGATAGCTGACGCAACCGGGTTCTCACATGCGCACCTTTCGAAGGTGCTGCAGCGCCTGGTCAGGGCAGGGTTGCTCGATTCCGTGCGGGGCCCAAAGGGAGGCTTCCGTCTTCCGCGCCCGGCCAGCCAGATCACTCTGCTCCAGGTGTACGAGGCTATGGAAGGGCGGCTCGTGGCGAATGCCTGCATGGCGGGGGTGCCGACAGGCAAGTGCGCGTTCGCCTCGTGTATCCTTGGCGATCTGCCAAAGAGGTTGACGGAGGACTTCCGGTCTTTCCTTGAATCGCGCGATCTTTCCTACTATATATGTCCACGCGGGGATAAACCGCAGGGGGTGTGAGCTCGGCTATGTCAAGCGAACAGGGCGCGTACATTGAGCGCCAGACGATCTCGATAGATGAGTCCAAGTGCACCGGATGCGGCACGTGTGCCAGCGCCTGTGCTGAGGGAGTCATCGCGGTGATAGACGGTGTGGCCAGAGTGGTCAACCAGGATCACTGTGATGGCCTCGGCGTGTGCGTGGGCGAATGCCCGCAGGGGGCGATATCCTTCACCACGGTGAGGCGGCCAGTCGCGGCAGCCGCCGGCGGCGGATGCCCGCTGTGGGACGCGACCTTTGATAAGCTGGAGCTCGCGGCGACTCCGGCGCCTAGCCCGGCTCCGACGTCGGCCCCGGCCCCGCCTCCCGCTACCGCCGGCGCCGCCGGTCGGGCCACAC
Organism: Firmicutes bacterium UBA1393; assembly: GCA_002305255.1. Classification (GTDB taxonomy): domain Bacteria; phylum Bacillota; class DTU025; order DTU025; family DTU025; genus UBA1393. The sequence continues at coordinate 6,108 of DBQN01000007.1, forward strand.
CCAACTGGCCCATCAAGCTCAGGCTCACTCCGCCTGACGCACCATGGCTGCGTGGTGCCGACATCGGAATCTGGGCCGACTGCGCGGGATTCGTGGCGCCCGGGGCAGCTCAGAGCGCTGTCGCAGGTAACGGAACGGGCGGGGCGATGATCATCGGCTGTCCGAAGTTCGATGATAGGCAGTTCTACCTCGACAGACTCACCGACATCTTCCGGGTCTGTCTCCCGAGGTCTGTGAGCATCTACCACATGGCGGTGTCGTGCTGCGGCAGCATGATTGGCCTGGTCAAGCAGGCGCAGGAGGCAGCTGGCACCAACATGCCGGTTACGGCATTCAGAATCGACATGGACGGAACAGTATCAAGTGGGAGGTCAGTGTGATGTTCTGTTATCAGTGTGAGCAGCGGACAGGTCCCGGCGCCAGCGGCTGCGACCGGTTCGGAGTGTGCGGCAAGGATCCGGCAACCTCGTCTCTGCAGGACTTGCTGGTCAGGGTGGCGCAGGGCGTATCGGTGTTCGCGCGTGAGGCGAGGCGCATGCGGGCGGCGGCGGCCGCGGCCGAGGCCGGCAACGCCGCCGGGGCCGACACCACCGTCTCCCCCACCCTGTCATCGGCGCTGCGTGATGCCGACGTGTTCGTGGTTGAGGCGCTCTTCACTACTGTCACCAACGTGAACTTCGACCCCGATCGGATCGAGGGGCTCTTGAGAAAGGGATTCGAGATCCGCAAGAGGTTGGCTGAGGCCGGCGGTCTCTCGGTAGCTGCCGCACCCGCAGTCACGTGGGAGCCTGCGCCAGACCTCGCCGGTCTTGTGGAGCAGGGAGACAGGGTGACTGAGGAACTCCTTGCCCGCTCGGCGCAGATGGGGCCCGATGTGGCGGGCACCATGGACCTGGTGCTGTTCGGCCTCAAGGGCATGGCGGCCTACGTAGACCACGCCATGGTGCTGGGCGTCGAGGATGACGAGGTGTTCGCGTTCTTCCACGAAGTGTTGGCGTTCCTGCTTAGGCGGGATGTCAGTCTCGATGAGGCACTCGCCATGGCGCTCAGGGTGGGTGAGGTCAACGTAAGGGCAATGCAGCTGCTCGACAAAGCGAACACGACGGCGTACGGGCATCCGTCTCCCACAAAGGTGAGGGTGACGCCTGTGAAGGGCAAGGCCATCCTGGTATCAGGGCATGACCTGCGTGATCTGGAGGCCATTCTCAAGCAGACCGAGGGCAAGGGCATCAATGTATACACCCACGGCGAGATGCTGCCGGCCCACGGCTATCCTGAGCTGAGGGAATATGCGCACCTCGTGGGCAACTACGGCGGCGCGTGGCAGGACCAGCGCACGGAGTTCGAGCAGTTCCCCGGGGCCATCGTGATGACGACGAACTGCATCCAGAAGCCGAAACACGACTACATCGGGAGGATCTTCACATCTGGTCTGGTGGCGTGGCCCGGTGTGGCGCACATCTCCGACCGCGACTTCACCCCGGTCATAGACGCCGCTCTGGCTGCGCCGGGGTTCGAGGCCGACGAGCCTGAACACCTGATCACGGTTGGTTTTGGCCACAACGCCATCCTGAGCGTGGCCGATAGGGTCATCGAGGGAGTGAAGAACGGCAAGATCAAGAGGTTCTTCCTGATAGGCGGCTGTGACGGAGCGAAGAGCGGGCGCAACTACTACACCGAGCTAGCCCGAGCCGTGCCAGAGGACTGCATGATCCTCACCCTGGCATGCGGCAAGTACCGCTTCAACAAGCTAGAGTTCGGGGCAATCGACGGAATACCCAGACTACTCGATGTCGGCCAGTGTAACGATGCCTACTCTGCAGTAGTCGTAGCGCAGGAGTTGGCGAAGGCCTTCGGCACCGACCTGAACGGTCTGCCGCTGTCGCTGGTGCTCTCATGGTACGAACAGAAGGCTGTGTGCGTGCTGTTGTCGCTGCTCTACCTCGGCATACGCAACATCCGGCTGGGCCCGTCGCTGCCCGCGTTCTTGACTCCGTCGGTAGTAGACGTGCTGCATGAGAAGTTCAACATCATGCCGATCACTTCGGCCATTGAAGACCTCGCCGCCATCATGGCGTGACGCCTCCGGCTGGAAAGGCATGATGCAGGCTCATGAGGTGAGACTACCACTGCCACTGCATTCAGACCGCGCGCAGACCACGCTACACGATGGCAGGAGGTGAGTGAGACTTGGGGGCATCGCAATCAGGCGAGACCGGCGGCCGGGACCGTAGCCGCAGAGGCAGAAGCAGCGGTTGCAGCCGCAGTCGCAGCCGCCGCGGCCAGGGCCAGGGTCATGGCCAGGCACAGGGACGGCGGCTCGGGTTGCGCCGCAACTACTCGGTGTTCTTCATCGAGTCGCTTGGCTATCCCCTGGGTTTCTCGCTCATCTCAGCCGGAACGATAATGCCGCTGCTCTTGACGGAGTTGGGCGCGTCGAATCTGGTGGTGGGGCTCGCGCCTGCCCTCGGCAGCCTCGGGGTGTTCGTGCCCGGGGTGTTTGCGGCGGCTCGGCTGGAGAGACTGCCCCTCAAGAAGCATGTGCTGATCACGTTCTCCGTGATAGAGCGCCTGTTCCTGCTGGCCATCGCAGGCGTGGTGCTGGCATGGGGTCAGACTCGCCCCTCCATGGCTATCTGGGGGTTCATGGTGGCCTGGACCCTGTCGAACGTAGCGGCCAGCATCGGCCTGGCCGCCTACTTCTCGATGTTGTCGAAGTGCATCTTGCCTGAGGTGAGGGGCGGTCTGTTCGGGTTGGCGGGGGCGCTATCAGGCATCATCGGGCTGGCGGTGGCTGAGGGTGCCGGGGTGGTGCTGACGGAAGTGGCGTTCCCTCGGAACTTCGCGTTGCTGTTCGCGACGGCGTCGATCGTGTTGCTGCTTTCGGTGCTCCCCCTTGCGGCGGCGCGGGAGCCGGCCGACAGCCCACCCATCAACAGGCGGTCGTCGTGGGAATACCTGCGACACGCGGCGGCGTCGGCGCGGAACAACCCGTCCTACAGGTGGGCAATGATCGCCATTGCCCTGCTGGCTGTGGCTATGGCAGCCAACGCGTTCTACTCCACCTACGCCGTGCGTGTGCTGGGGGCGAGCACTCGCACTGTAGGAAGGTTCACCGCAGTAGCAGTCGGCGCATCGGCGCTGGGCATGCCCTTTCTCGGGCGCATGGCCGACAGGCGGGGGCACAAGGCCAGCCTGAGCTTCGCGGCGATATTCTTCGCGGCCGCAGCGCTGCTGGCGGCTGTGGTGGCTGGGTCGACCGGTGGGGTCGGTGGGGTCGGTGGGGCCGGTGCGGCAGGCGCGGCGGCTGTGGCCGACGCCGCCGCCGAGGCGCAGGGGCTTGCGGCCATGTTCGCAGTGATCTTCCTCGCCAACCTCGGCACCAGCGGCATGATGGTGAGCCAGAACTTGATCCTGTCGGAGTTCGCCCCGACACCCGTGGAGGTGCCGATGTACATCACCTACTCCTGGCTGCTGCTTTCGCCGGTTCGGGCGGGTGCGCCTGTGATGTCAGGCTACCTGTCTGACACCGTCGGCTTCGGAACCGCCTTTCGCGTCACCCTCGCAGTGTCGGTGGCCGCCCTGGTGGTTCTGCTGCTGGCCGTGCGCGAACCCCGGCATGAGCAGGCCGGCGCGTTGAAGGAGGCATCATGACCATCGCTACCAATGCTCAGCCCGAGCTGGCCAGGCGGATCCTCGCCGCCGAAGACCACTTCTCTGCCCTCGGCTGCGAGGTGCGGCAGGAAGATGAGTTCATGCTGGTGACGTCGGATGTCTGTCCGGATCGCTTCGACGCCAACCACGTCAGGTGCATCGACACGGGCATGGACCCGCCCGAGTTCATCCGCAGCATGGAGCGGCTTTTCAGCCAGTCGGGCCGCACATTCTGCGCCCTCGCCACCGACATGCGCACCAAGCCTGCGGCGCTGACCCTCGTCTTGCGCGAGGCCGACTACGCTCCCGAACCCGGAGTGATTCAGGTTCTGGGGAAGGGGTCGCGGCGGCGTTTCAGGCGGCGGCCTGATGTAGACGTTGTCAGGCTGACGGCGAACACCGCAGCTGACTGGGCAGAGCTCGCACGTCGCCGCTACGACAGCTGGGACCTGCCGGGGATCGCCGAGAGAGCCGCCGAGCTCGACTGGAGACGGCTGCAGGCAGCCAGCATCGACGACGGCGGCTGCGTCGTCTACCTGGCGTACGAGCGTGGGCAGGCCGTTGGGTGCATCGAGGTGTTCTTCCATGACGGGATTGCGAGGTTAGACAGGCTTTTCGTGCTGGGAGACCGCCGCGAGGCCGGTATCGGTGCGACTCTGATGGCGGCCGCAGTGGCTGATGCCCGCCGTGCCGCCGAGACCGTGTGCCTGGTGGCCGCGTCCTACGACTGGCCGCGCTACTACTACCTGCGCAAAGGCTTCGTCGACCTGACCGAGGTCGTGCTGTGGCGAAAGTCGCTGGAGTAGGCGGGTTGAAATCGGGAGGCCCTGGGGGTTTACCTCGATTTTGAAAGATAGGGCGGGCCTTTACCCCGATTTCGGCAACAAAGGTCGTCGCTATCTTTGAAAATCAACGTAAAGGTGCGTGCCCGGCGACTCTCCGTCGTTCAGTCGAGCTCCGGCTGGCTGGCCGATCGCAGCACCCCAGCTCAGGCGGTTGCGGTTCTTGGGCTCGACTCGGGGTCGCCGGGCCCGGCAAGAGTCTCGGCAGCTTTACATCGATTCAGGAAGATAGGGCGGGCCTTTACCCCGATTTCGCCAGTAAAGGACGCGGAAGTCTCTCGAAATCGACCTATAGGGTTTCGATGGCGGGCTTGCAGCTGTCCGGGCGAACCTCCTTCTCGTGGCTGGTCACAAACCCCCAGCTCAGGGGGTTGCGGTTCGTGGGCCTGACTCGGAGTCGGCGGCCCCGGCAGGAGTCCCGGCAGCTTTACATCGATTCAGGAAGATAGGGCGGGCTTCTACGTCGATTCCGCCAGTAAAGG
>DBQN01000007.1:11159-39654 GCA_002305255.1 Firmicutes bacterium UBA1393
TCCCGGCAGCTTTACCTCGATTCACACAGATAGGGTGGACCTTTACCTCGATTTCGCCAGTAAAGGACGCCGCTATCTTTCAAAACCGATGTAAAGGCCTACGCCCGCCTGGACCACCGACGACGGATCCCTGACCTCGGCCCTCGGGCCCCGCCCGGCCGAGGAGAACCGCCGCCGTCACTTGCACCACTTGGCACGACACAACCAGACCATGGCCAGGTGGAGCACAAAAGGTAAGTCTGCCCCGCTGGGCAGACTTCCAAAATGGTGTTGAGCCGCGACAGCGCGGCGCGCACCGGGCAAGGCAACTTCGTTGACCTGCCAGTAGGGGAATGCTAGTATGTAACCACATTTACGAAAGGGGCTGACCCAATTGCGCGAGAAGGTTGAGAGCGTTCTGGGCAGAATCAGGCCTGCTCTGCAGAACGATGGCGGCGACGTCGAACTCGTCGATGTCACAGACGACGGAATCGTCAAGGTCAAGCTGAAGGGCGCTTGCGCCGGCTGCCCGATGAGCCAGATGACTCTGAGAAACGGGATCGAGCGCATCCTCAAGCAGGAGATTCCCGAGGTCAAGGCGGTCCAGCAGGCCTAGCGACAGCGACACGCAGGTGGTGCAGCGATCTGCGGCACACGCATACGCACGATGCCGCAGCACTAAGCAGCACTACATAACCCGACACGAATCGATGAAGCACATATATAAAGGAAGGGTATGCCCGCGGGCATGCCCTTTCGCTTTCCCCTTTGCTTCGTCTTGTTTCACCCCGGTCTCCGTCTGGCCGCTGGCACGCCAGTTGCCCTCTGCCCCGTCAATCGATAATCTCAAGCCCAAGCGCCCTGTATGTCGCCTCGTCGACCTCGCCTGTGACAGGCAGGCCCTTGTCTCTCTGGAGGCGCATCACCGCCCGCTCCGAGTTCGGGCCGTAAGCTCCGTCGGCGGGCCCCTCCAGATAGCCCATTCGAATGAGGCGTCGCTGGATCTCGAACACCATGCTTCCCTTCCACCCAGGTGTGATCCTGGGCCGGCTCGTCCCGAATGTGCCGAAGTGGCCCGCCGTGATCATCACCGGCGTGCCCACCCCTACCAGGGCGTAAAGCTTCTCCACATCTCTGTTGAGCATGCGCACGCAGCCGCCTGACTTGCGCTGCCCGACGGTCCACGGCTTGTTGGTGCCGTGTATGCCGAACTTGCCCCACAACACGTTGAGCCCCATCCACCGGGTGCCGAACCCGCCGGCCCAGGCCGCCTTGTCGGTTATCACGAACTGCCCGAGGGGCGTGGGCGTCTCGGGTTCACCGATTCCCACTCTGAATCTGGCTATTGGGAGACCGTTCTCCAGCACCGTCAGGGAGAGATCTGATGTATCTATCAAGACCATCCTCGCCGCAGCGACCCCGGCATCGGCCTTAGCCAGCTGCTGCTCGAGACTGGGATCCTCGCGTCTCAACATGGCTTCCACCACGGGCTCACACGCGCGCCCAAGGGCCATCCAGGTAGTCATGTCAGCGACCCCGGTCTCGGGCAGGCCAGCCGATGCCTGAAAGCCGAGAACCGCCTGCTGTGTGGCGCGACCGAACACCCCGTCGACAGCCCCTCGATAGAAACCCGCCACGGCCAGTCCTTCCTGCAAGTCCGACACCTGGTGTCCCACCATCGGCGGGTCCTCGAACCACAGCTTGTGCACGTCGGGGCATTCACATGCCGACCCGGCCACGCCAGGCTCCTTGCTGCTGGCGCCACCCGCCAGCTTCACGCTGGCCGCTGGCACGACTGCCCCGTCGGCCGCAGTCGCGGTCGCAGCCGCTGTCGCCGCGGCACTCGTCGCCACCGAGCTCGCCACCGCCCCACCCGCCGTCGCCTGCTCTCGCGGCTGCTCCGGCACCCAGTCCGCCACGGGCACGGCAAAGCGGTTGCCGTATGCCAGGATCAACACGCACGCCAGCCCGGCAAGAGCAGTCGTGAAGACGCGAGATCTGTCTTTCATCACCATCACCTGACATATAAAGAGCTTGGAGTAGTCTATCCAGTGTACGTGCATTGCATTAGGAGGGATGTGCTCACGGGCGGGGAATATACCATGATGGCGGACCTCAAGATCCGTCAGAGGAGGCTTTGTGATGCAGGGAACTATGCGGGCGATGGCCAAGATGTCGCCATCGCCCGGAGCTGAACTCATCGAAGTGCCGATTCCGAGGCCCGGAAAAGGCGAAGTGCTGATCAAGGTTAGGGCAACGGCCATCTGCGGTACGGACGTCCATATCTATGAGTGGGACAAATGGGCGCAAGACCGTATCCGCACACCCAGGATCTTTGGCCACGAGTTCTGTGGAGACGTGGTCGAGGTGGGCCCCGGTGTGGAACGTATCAAGCCGGGGCAGTTCGTGTCTATTGAGACTCATACAGCTTGCGGGCACTGTTTCTTCTGCCAGACAGGCGAGGCGCACATATGCGCCGATGCGAAAATCGTTGGCGTCGACATAGACGGATGCTTTGCTGAATACGTCGTCATGCCGGAGTTCAACTGCTGGATATGGGACATCGACATACCAGATGAAATCGCAGCTATTCAAGACCCGTTGGGAAACGCAGTGCACACAGCTTTCGCGACAAGTCTGTCTGCCAAGACGGTGCTCATCACCGGAATGGGCCCAATCGGTCTATGTGCTATAAAGGTCGCCAAGGCCGCCGGCGCGACGGCGGTTTTCGTCACTGATGTATCAGATTACCGTCTTGACCTGGCGCGCAAGCTCGGCGCCGACCTTGCGATCAACCCGAAGGTGGAGGATCCTGTGGCCGCGGTACGCGCCGCCACCGACGGGCTGGGTGCAGATGTGCTGCTTGAGATGGCCGGCAATCCGGCCGCGATAACACAGGGTCTCCGCTCCCTGCGCAAGGCTGGGTTTGCCTCGCTCCTCGGTATCCCGTCGGCTCCCATGGAGATCGACCTCGCCAAAGACGTGATCTTCCGCAGCCTCACACTGCAGGGCATCAACGGCAGGCGCATGTTCGACACATGGTACAAGTCTCGGGCGCTGCTCAAGGCTGGCCTCGATGTCAGCCCCGTCATAACGCACAAGTTCAGTCTGTGGGAAGGATTCCACAAGGGCATGGAGCTCATGATGGCGGGCAAGTGCGGCAAGGTGATCCTGATACCGTAGGGAGGCCACACTAGCATCGTCATGCACGTTGTGTAGATTGCAGACTGCATTAGGAGGGATATGCGTTGGCTGATGCCCTAGCTTACCTAGGCAAAGAACTCGATAATCTGCGCGAGCAGAAGTTATTCCGGCACCCCAGGGTACTTACTGGCATGAACGGACCGCGCGCCGTATACGACGGACGCGAGGTTATAAACATGTCGTCCAACAACTACCTCGGCCTCAACCAGCACCCCAGGATGATCGAGGCGGCCTTGCGCGGCACGCGCAAGCTGGGCGCAGGCTCCGGAGCGGTGCGCACCATAGCAGGCACAATGGAAGGCCACGTTGAGCTCGAGAAGAAGATAGCCAAGTTCAAGCATACCGAGGCCGCGCTGGTGTTCCAGTCGGGATTCACGGCTAATGCAGGAACGGTTTCGGCGGTACTGAACAAGGACGACGTCATCGTCAGCGATGAACTCAACCACGCCAGCATCATCGACGGCTGCCGTCTGTCGCGTGCCGCCATCAAAGTGTTCCCCCATGCTGACATGGAGGGGCTGAGGGCTGCCCTTGAAGACACGAAGTCGGTGCGTGAGGCCGGCCACAACGTGCTGGTGATCACCGATGGCGTGTTCAGCATGGACGGTGACATCGCTCGTCTTCCCGAGATCGTGAAGATAGCCAAGGAATACGGGGCCATCACCATGGTCGATGACGCGCACGCCAGCGGAGTGCTGGGCCGCAACGGCCGCGGCACCGTAGACCACTTCGGTCTGCATGGCCAGGTGGACATCCAGGTCGGCACACTGTCGAAGGCCATTGGCGTCGTCGGCGGATACGTCGCAGGCACGCAGGTGCTCATCGATTACCTGATCCACAGAGGCCGCCCGATCCTGTTTAGCACGTCGCATCCGCCGGCTGTCACGGAAGCGTGCATAGAGGCCTTCGACATCCTGCAGGAGGAGCCTGAGATCATAGAGCGCCTGTGGGACAACACTCGTTACTTCAAAGAGCGTCTCACCGCGCTAGGCTTCGACACCGGCATAAGCGAAACCCCCATCACCCCCGTGATGGTAGGCGACGGTGCCCTGGCCATGGAGTTCTCCGACAAGCTCTTTGAGCGGGGCGTGTTCGTCGTCGCGCTGGCGTTCCCCACAGTGCCCAGAGGCAAGGCGCGCCTCCGCACGATGGTGTCGGCCGGGCACACACGCGAAGACCTCGACGCGGCCCTCGCCGCCATCGAGCGCACCGGACGCGAGCTGGGGATCATCTAGGCATTCAGGATATCTGTAGACTGTATAGACTGGCTACCCGATTGCTAGTAAGATACACATAAGAGGCTTCAGAGACTGACACATTACAGACCCGCACGCGGGCTGCAGTGGTCAACGGGCCCCCGGGCCCCGGGATCCTGAGGTTCCGGAGTCCGGGGGTTTTGCAGTTCGCGGCGGGGAGCTGAGCGTGCACGGCAAAGAGGTAGTGGAGCGATGAGAGCAGAGGAGACGCTGCGCGCGTTTGACAAGACCGGAATCTTTATGCGCAGCTGGATACCGGCGCGCGTGGCGCAGTCGGTGGTGGTGATATGCCACGGTCTGGCCGATCACTCGGGCAGGTACGATTGTGTAGGCAACTACCTGGCCGAGTGCGGGCACGCTGTGTACGGCTACGACCACAGAGGGCAGGGACGCTCATGCGGACCTCGCGGCCATGTCGACCGGTTCTCTGACTACTACGATGACCTTGGCATGGTCGTCGACACAGTCGCGAAACGCCACCCGGGCCTGCGCGTGTTCGTGGTCGGCCACTCCATGGGAGGCCTCATAGCACTGGGCTACGCCCAGAGGAACCCGGGCGCCATATCAGGGCTGGTAGCCGTATCGCCTGGCCTTGCGCTGTCGATGCCGGTGCCTGCCGTCGAGAGAGTCCTTGCAGGGGCCGTGGCACACATACTACCTCACCTTGCCATCAACACTAGGCTTTCGCCCGACCACCTGACGCACGATGCCGATATCGTGGCTGCATACAAGGCCGACCCCGTACGCGCGCGTAAGATCACCCTCCGCTTCTGGGCGGAGTTCGACGGAGCAATGGCTGACGTGTCGGCGCACCCAGAGGCCGTGACAGTGCCCACGCTGTTCATGCCGGCCGGCAATGACTTCATCTGCTCGACTTCCCATACGGTGGCCTTCTACGAGAAGGTTGCCGCGACAGATAAGAGACTGATCGTTTGGGACGGTATGTACCATGAGGTACTCAATGAGCCCAACAACCGCGAAGTGCTCGAGGTGATGGAGCAGTGGATATCCGCGAGACGGAGGAGCTGACGCAGGCGGACGGCGCGGCAGGCGCGGCAGGCGCTGCTGCCGGCGCGGTCGGCGCAGCCAGCGGTCGCTACGCCAGGCATCTTGTGCTGGCAGGCGTGGGCAAGCTCGGGCAGGAGACCTTCGGCCGTGCAAAGGTGCTGGTAGTCGGCGCAGGCGGGCTCGGCTCGCCTGTATTGCTTTATCTGGCCGCGGCAGGCGTGGGTGAGCTGGGGATCGTCGACGGCGACCAGGTCGAAGAGTCCAATCTGCAGCGTCAGGTGGCACATACCCAGTCTGACCTGGGAAGACCCAAGGTCGACTCGGCGGCTGACGCTGTCAAGGCGCTGAATCCTGCGATCAAGGTGAGAACGTGGCCGATGCGGATGGGGCCCGACAACGCCGCTACGCTCGTCAAGGGCTACGACGTAGTCGTGGACGCGCTCGACACCATCGCGGCAAGGCTCTACCTGAACGACGCATGCGTAGATGCCGGCGTGCCCATGGTGCACGCAGCTGCAACGGCCTGGTCGGGCCAGGTCATGACCGTAGTGCCGGGTTCGGGCGGACCGTGTTACAGGTGCCTCTTCGGCGACGCGACCGACGACAGCCTGGGGCCTTTCCTTCCTGCCAGAGCAGGCGTGCTCTCGAGCGTGCCGGGGGTCATGGGATGCATTGAGGCCACGGAAGTGCTCAAGCTGCTGCTGGGTGCCGGAGATTCACTAGTCGGAAGATTGCTCGTGTTCGACGCGCTCAGGATGACGTTTGACGAAGTGAAGGTGCTGGCAGACCCGGAGTGCCGCTGTTCCGCAAGGATGCAGAGCCAGGCATGACATCAGGAGGCGCATCGCAGATGAACAAAGCAGCATCCATAACGGTGAGGCCGTCTACCATGGACGACCTGGCCAGGATCGTTGACATAGGCTCACGAACGTGGGATGGCGACGACTATATCCCGCACGTGGCCGAACGGTGGATCACGTCCACACACGGTGTGTTCGCCGTCGCTGAACTTGATGGAGTGTTATGCGGTTTTGGGAGACTGGCCTTTCACAGCCCCCAACACGGCTGGCTGGAAGGTCTGCGCGTAGACGCAGCCTACCAGCGCCGCGGCGTTGCCCGTGCCATCGGTCGGTACCTGATGGACGCGGCTTTCCGGGCCGGAGTAAGCACGCTTCGCTTCGCGACAGCCGTTGACAACAAGGAGAGCATCGCGCTGAATGAGTCGGCGGGATTCGTTCGTATCGGCGGCGGGCGATGGCTCGATTGCGACTTGACCGTGGACGAGCTCGCACAGAGGGCAGAGACGCTAGCAGCAGAGCTGGGCGCAACGCCGGAACTGGTGACAAGGCTACGCGGCGACGAACTCGGCGCAGATTCACCCTTCATCAGGCAGGTGCTCAGTTCGCACACAATTGCCTCAACAGGCGGGATGATACCTTCCGGTTTCGTGTTCTACCCGGCTGAGCCGGACTACGCTTCCGGGCTGGCCGTGGACGGCTACGCATACTCGGCGCCGCGAGGGCAGGGCGACGACGGCGCCATTCTGTTGGCAACCATATGGGCGGAGTCGCCGACCGACAGGCCGGAGGCAGTCATCAACGTGCTTGAGGGCGGAAGACGGGCCTGCGCCGCGGCACTGGCGGCAGCACTCCGCGACTTCAGGCGCGACGGAATAGCTGACGTAGTCGCGACGGTGCCCTGCGAAAGCGTGCAGCTTGAGGTGTTGAAGGGGATCGGCTACACGAGCTGGCTTGAGGACGACTGCCCGGTCGACAATCCCACAGTGATCCTGTTCGATTATCCCATCAACACACAGCAGCAGCTAGAGCCATAGAAGNNGTAGAGTCTGATTGACGCAGCTTCCGCCAGAGAGTCGTGCGGCTTATGCCCAGCATGCGGGCTGCACGTGTTCTGTTCCCGTTGGCGGCTTTGAGAGCACGTTCGATGGCTTGTTTCTCGATATCGGATAGGGGCGCGCCGTCGTCGTATGTGGCCTCGGCGATAGCGTTGCCGTGTGCCCTCGCAGTCGGAAGATCGTTGCGCGGAGGTGTGGCGTAGTGTAGCAGCGCAGAGGCTTCGGCTGCACCGACGATGTCAGGCTCGGCGGTGATCACTATCCGCTCGATGACGTTCTTTAGCTCCCTCACGTTGCCGTGCCAGGGGTAAGCCTGCAGCACCTGCAGGGCGTCTTGGGAGAGATGCTTGAGGGGCACCCCGAGTCGATCGCAGTAGTAACTGAAAAGGTGCTCGCATAGGGCGGCGATGTCTTCAGAGCGTGCGCGCAATGGTGGGATATCCAGCACCAGAGTGTTCAGGCGGTAGTATAGGTCTTCTCGGAACTGGCCGCGCGTGATGGCTGCGTTCAAGTCGGCGTTCGTGGCGGAGATCACCCGAACATCTACGGGAATCACGCCGTCGCTGCCCACGCGCATGACCTCGCGCTCTTCGAGCACGCGAAGGAGTCGGGACTGCAGCTGCAACGGCATGTGCCCGATCTCGTCGAGGAAGATAGTCCCCCTGTGCGCCTGTTCGATCAGCCCTCGCTTACCGCCGCGCCGGGCGCCGGTGAATGCTCCCTCTTCGTATCCGAAGAGTTCGCTCTCGAGGAGGGCTTCGGGTAGCGCCGCGCAGTTGATGGCCACGAAGGGAAAGCTGCGCCTCCTGCTCTCATTGTGGATGCTCTGGGCGAAGAGCTCCTTACCGGTGCCGGTCTCGCCGGTGATCAGCACTGTGGAGTCGACTCGAGAGTATTTGCGAGCCCGGTCTACAAGATCCCTCATGGGTTTGCTGACTGAGATGATGTCGTCGAACGTGTAGCGCGCAACGTGGCCCTTTGCCCGAAGCTGCTTCCGCACCTTCTCCTCGAGCTGCTGAATCTTCGTAACATCTTGAAACGTGATGACTGCGCCGGTGGCGTTGCCGTCCACAATGATAGGCACGCGAGTGCTGACGATCGTCGCCTGTCCGATCCTGCTTACCTCGCCTACCTCCGGGGCGCGTGACTTCAGGAGTGAGCTCACCGAGGTGCCGGGGATGATGTCGGAGATGTTGCGGCCGATGGCGGCCTTGGCGGTCACCCCGAGGATGCGTTCCGACACCGGGTTGAAGTGCCTGACTCGTCCGTCGGGCCCCACACCTACGATACCGTCGAAGGCGAAGTCGAGGATGGCACGGAGTTCGCTGGCGCGTTCTTTCTCCCGCTGCCTGACCGCAGCGACCTGCTTCGCGGCAACGATGGCCCTGCCCACGGCATCTTTGCCGGAGCGAATGAGCACGCTGCGAATGCCCAGGGCCGATGTGGCCTTGGTGGCGCCGACATCGCCCACCAGCACTTCAACTCCGTCGCGCACGGCGGCGAGGATCTTGCTCTCTGCTTCCAGTACGCTCTCCATTATGATGGGAACGACCTTGACGTCGAGGATCTGCGATACCTCGTCGATTCCGTACACCACGTTCCTAAAGCCGATTACGCCGATGACACGCCCGAGCTTGCGTGCCTCCGCCACCGCGCGCATCAGGTCGAGCGGACTCACTTCAATGGCCACTACCGGCACCTCGACTGCGCGCTCTATCGCAAGGGCTCCGCCGCCTCGGCTGATGATGACGTCTACACCCGAGCGTTCCATCTCCCTCGCAACCTCGACACCGGCGACCAACTCGGCTACGCGGATCTCGCCAGTTTCACCGAGCTCATGGCAGACTTCGTCGCACAGTTGGGCCAGGTCGGGATATGGCGCCACGATTCCAATACGCGCCTCCATTGCAGCATCCACTCCTCCCGGTCCATTCTAGCATGTCGCTGACTGTCCCACAAAGCAACGCATGTAACGCATGCAACACATCTGTGTGACGTTTCCACGCGCAGGCGCCTGCCACGGAAAATGGCATGGTCTTTGCATCAATTACTGTGAAGAATCAGGAGCAGTCAGGCGAGTCTGGCAGGTAGCGCCTGTTCGTACGCGGAATGCCAACTCCGCCGGGGGTGTGGTGGCATGACGCTTGTGGGGCTCGGGGTCGTTGCAGACGATCTCACAGGAGCCATGGACACTGGAGTGCAGTTTCGCAGGTCAGGAGCGGCCTGTGTTGTATATCTGACCCCCGCCGCGCTGAGTGGGGACGGGGGCGGCGACGGCAATCGCGGCGGCGCCGGCTGTTGCAGGGCCGACGACGGCGTCGGTGTCGGTGTCGGCGTCGGCGAGCACATCCCTTGCGTGCTTGTGGCGAACACCGACACGAGAAACCGGCCAGCGGAGGAAGCGCGGCGCACCGTAGAGGCTGTATGCGACGGGCTCAAGCGCAGGGGTGTGACGTCGGTGTACAAGAAGATCGACTCCACCCTTAGAGGCAACATCGGGGTTGAGCTCGACGCAGTGATGGACTGCATCGGGTCGCGGTTCGCGTGCGTCGTGCCGGCGTTTCCGGCCCTTGGCCGAACCACCATCGGCGGCAACATGCTCCTGAACGGTCGACCCGTGAAGGATACTGAGATATCGACGGATGCGCTGTCGCCCGTGCGAGACTCTCACGTGCCCACTGTATTGAGGCGGCAGAGCCGACGGCTCGTAGGCGAGATCCCGCTCGAGCAGGTGAGGCAAGGAGTCGATGTCCTGGCAGGTTGTATGCGCCAGGCCGTATCCCGCGGTGTTGAGATCGTCGTGATTGACTCACAAACCCAGCTTGACCTGGATTCCGTTGCGGCTGCCGTCACGGGCCTGGGCATTCCGACGGTAATGTGCGGTTCTGCCGGGCTGGCTCTCGGGATCGTCAACTCGCTGGATCGGCCTGGACCGTCGGAAGTTCCCGGCCCGCTACCGTCGAGCCCCGAGGCTTCACGGGGCTCACGCGCCTCACGCGCGAAGCCGGCCGTCATCGTCATCGGAAGCAGGAGCCGTGTCAGCGCCGGCCAGCTGGATTACTTGAAGGCCCGCGCGCCCGTCGTCCATTTCGACTTGGGCATGGACGAGCTAGAGGCCACAGGCGGGCAGCGACTGGAGTACATTACTAAGGCACTGGCAGACGGATGTGATGTAGTGCTCTCGGCGACAGCTGTTCCGCCTTGTCCTGGCTACGGAAGTGACAAAATCGTGGCGGGGCTGGGAGGAGTTGTCCGACAGTCGCTAGAAGTGTTGGGTAGTTGTAGTCTCATACTCACAGGTGGCGATACAGCGGTTGGCGTGTGTTCCCAACTAGAGGCGTCGCGAATCATTCTTGCTGGCGAGATCCTCCCCGGCATGCCCATGGGTACGCTGGCAGGGGGGCCGTTCGATGGTATTACCGTGGTCACGAAAGCCGGAGCCTTCGGCGACGCGACCGCGCTCTTGCAGGCACTCAGATATGTTCGGAACGGCGCGAGAGGTGATGCACTTGAGGTTTGAGCACAAGGTTTCGATCGTAACAGGGGCCGCCCGAGGCATCGGGTACGAAATCGCTTCCATTCTTGCGCGAGAGGGCTCTACTGTGGTGCTCGCAGACGTGGCGCCGGACGGGCTGGATGCAGCCATAGAGCGTCTCAGGTCCGGTTCATGCGGCACGCGCGGCGCTTGCGGGTGTCAGGGCTCTGGGCGTCGGCCCTGCGTAGAGTCGGCTGTCGTCAATGTCGGCGATGTGAATGCAGTTAGGAGCATGGTTGAGGGCGTGCTTGCCAGGCACGGGCGCATCGATGTCCTCGTGAACAACGCAGGGATCTGCCCCACTACTCCCGTTGAGGAGATCGGTGAGGCCGAGTGGGACAAGGTGCTCGACGTGAATCTCAAGGGGCCGTTCTTCCTCGCGCAGGCCGTGATCCCGGCCATGAAGGCACAGAGGTACGGCAAGATCATCAATATTGCATCAATTGCGGGTGAGATGGGGGCGCTAGTGGCAGGCTGCCACTACTCAGTGTCTAAGGCCGGCATGCTCACGCTCACAAAGGTTCTTGCCAGGCGGCTGGCGCCATGGGGCGTGAACGTGAACTCCGTGGCACCCGGCACCATCGACAGTGTAATGACGGCAGACTGGAGCGACGAGCAGCGGCAGATGCTCACGGCCAGGATTCCCCTTGGAAGACTGGGTGACCCGGTCGACATCGCGAATGCCGTCGCCTTCCTGGCCTCTGACGAGAGCTCCTTCATCACAGGTGCGACTATCGACGTCAACGGTGGGGCGCTAATGCGCTGAGCGCCGTTGGCGATGTTTGTTTTTGGGGGCGGCAAGATGGCGGTTCCAGACAACAAGCTCCAGATCGAGATGCTGCGGAAGATGATGCTTATTAGGGCGTTCGAGGAGAAGATCAAGTATCTGTTTACGCGCGGCGCGATGGCAGGCTTCTCTCACCTCTACGATGGGCAGGAAGCGGTGGCGGTGGGAGGCTGCGCGGCCCTGACGCGCGACGACTACATCACAAGCACCCACAGAGGGCACGGGCACTGCATCGCCAAGGGCGGCGACGTGGCGAAGATGATGGCCGAGGTGTTGGGACGCCGAACGGGATACTGCAAGGGCAAAGGCGGATCTATGCACATCTTCGACGCCAGTCTCGGCATACTGGGAGCCAACGGGATCGTGGCCGGCGGGCTTCCAATGGGCACAGGTGCCGGTCTCAAAGCTAAGCTCACGGGGTCAGGCCAGGTCACAATGTGCTTTTTCGGCGACGGCACGACCAACCAGGGCACGTTCCATGAGAGTCTCAATATGGCAGGGCTCTGGAGACTGCCTGTGGTGTATGTATGCGAGAACAACGGGTACGGCATATCGGTGTCGCAGGCGCGGCACCAGGCCATCCGCGATGTCGCCGTCAGGGCCGAGGGATACGGCATGGTGGGAGCGATAGCCGACGGCAACGACGTGCTCGATGTGTACGAAAAGGCCAGCGCCGCCGTGGAGAGGGCGCGGCGCGGCGAAGGGCCCACGCTGCTTGAGTGCAAGACATACCGATACGGCGGTCACCATGTGGGAGACCCGGGCACCCTTTACCGCTCAAACGAGGAAGTCGCCGCGTGGCGCGCGAAGGACCCCATCCCGCGGATGATCGCCCACGTGCTCGACTCGGGCGTGATGACCCGGGCCGAGGTCGACACGCTGAAGGCCGAGGTCGACGCTGAGATCGAGGCTGCAGCCGCCTACTCACTTGAGAGCCCGCTGCCCGAGCCCGAGGAGGCCCTGGATGATCTGTTCATCGGGTTCAGGGCGACCGGGCGCGAGGGGCGCGGGGCGCGCGGCGGATGCGCGGCGGGCGCCGGGCGCGCGGAGTGCGGCGGTGCCGAAGGGAGGCCACGGGCGTGAGAACCATCACTTGCAGACAGGCTGTGAACGAGGCCCTGCGCGAGGAGCTTGCCCGCGACTCCAGGATCGTCATGATCGGCGAAGATATCGGGCCTTACGGCGGGAACTTCAAGGTCACGGAGGGGCTCTGGCGCGAGTTCGGCGACGCCCGGGTGCTGGATACCCCGATTTCCGAGAACGGCATCTGCGGCGTGGGGTTGGGCCTGGCCATCACCGGCATGCGGCCCATTGTCGAGGTGATGTTCTCCGACTTCACCGCCAATGCCATGGACCAGCTGGTGAATCAGGCAGCCAAGATCAGGTACATGTCGGGCGGGCAGGTGACGCCGACCATGGTCGTGCGCACCGTCATCGGCGGCGGGCGCTCGTCGGCGGCACAGCACTCCCAGAGTCTTCATGCATGGTTCATGCACGTGCCGGGCTTCAAGATCGCGATCCCGTCGACGCCATACGACCTTAAGGGCCTGCTAAAAGCGGCTGTGCGCATGGACGATCCGGTCATGTTCTTCGAACACAAGATGGCATACAACATGCAGGGCGAGGTGCCCGACGGCGAGTGGCTCATCGACTTCGGCAAGGCCGACGTGAAGCGCGCGGGCGACGACGTGACGGTCGTGGCGACGTCCCTGATGGTCTACAGGGCCCTGGCGGCAGCCGAGAAGCTCGAGAGCGAAGGCATCAGCGTTGAAGTGGTGGATCCCAGAACACTGATCCCCCTCGATATGGACACCATCGCCGCCTCTGTGAGGAAGACAGGCCGTGTCGTCATCGTCGACGAAGGCCACGTCACATGCGGCGTGGGCGCTGAGATCGCCGCCCGTATCGCATACGACTGCTTCGATTACCTCGACGCGCCCATCGAGCGCGTGGGCACGCTTGATGTTCCGATCCCGTTCAGCCCGCCCATGGAGAACTACGTTGTGCCTTCTGAAGACGATATCGTGTTCGCCGTCAAGAAGGCTGCTCGGTAAGGCGAGGTTCGGAAGGGCGCTTTATTGCGGATTTCACAGATAAGACTGGCGGATATCGCCTGAATCGGGATGAAGCTGGCTGCTATCTGTGAGAATCGAGACAAAGGGCCGAGGGTGTGGGGCCGACCGTGGCCGAGCCGTGACGCGCCCGGATGGCCAGTGCCAAACCCGCAGCTCTGGGCGTTGACGGGGATGGGAGCGGTTCGTCGGGTGATCGCCTTGTGCGGCGCGGCAATTGGGATATGTCAATTCTGCAAGTAAAGACGGCCGGTTCCGTCAATTTCTTCAGAATCGGGCGCTCGTATCTGTGAGAATCGGGATAAAGGGTCTGGGATGCGCACCGGGCCGTGGCCGCGCCGCCGCACGCCGAGACGGCGAATCACAACACCGCAGCTCTGCGCGTTGCGCGACGTGTGTAACACTCTCCGAGTTCAGGGTCCGCATGGGAATATGTCGATTTGGCAAGTATAGGCGGACGTTTACATCGGATTCGCAAGTATTCGGCGCTCCTATCTTTGAGAATCGCCATAATGCGTTTTCGTGGTCGCCGGCACGCACTCAGCTTGCCGGATGACTGCACACTGCAGTATGAGGGCCAGGTGAGAGAAGGTTGGCTGAGACGATAGTGATGCCCAACACCGGGCTCACGAACACAGAGGGTACCATCATTGAGTGGCTGAGGGGAGACGGCGATGTCGTAGAGAAGGGCGAGCCCGTCGTCGTGATAGCCACCGACAAGGTCACAACCGAAGTCGAGGCCCCTGCCAGCGGGGTGTTGAGGATAGTTCATCCCAACGACGCCACTGTAGCCATAGCCGCGACCATCGGCCTCGTGCTCCTTCCCGGTGAGGAAGTCGAGGCTGAGCCTGGCCGCCCCGTCGGCATTGACGGCCCTGGCCCCGCCGGCACCCCCGCCAGCGACGTCGCCGGCAGCAGCCCGCCGGCCGCCAGCAGTGAGCCCGCACTCGCGCCGCCGTCGCCGCCGCCGTTGCGGTCGCCCGAGCCGAAGCTATCGCCGGCTGCCCGGCGCCTCGCGCGCGAGCTGGGCCTGACCGAGGCCGATCTCAGCAAGTGCTGCGGAACCGGTCCCGATGGGCGCATCACGTCTGACGACATAAGGGACTACGCGGCGTCTCTGGCCGCCCCCGCCGACGCCGCCTGCGGCCAGGCCGACAC
The DNA here is from genome assembly GCA_002305255.1 of Firmicutes bacterium UBA1393. Lineage (GTDB taxonomy): Bacteria > Bacillota > DTU025 > DTU025 > DTU025 > UBA1393. The sequence goes on from DBQN01000007.1 coordinate 26,014, forward strand.
AGAGGTGATCCCGCTTTCTGGCGTCCGCGCCATCATCGCTGAGCGCATGGTGCGGTCTGTCAGAGAAGCGCCGCAGTTCCATATCGAGGCCGAAATCGCCATGGACCGTGTCGTGCGCCTGAAGGAGCGGCTCGACGCCGGCGGCGTCAAGCACTCATTCACTGAGATCGTGGTCAAGGCCATTGCCGCGGCACTCAGAGTCCATCCGATGTTGAACTGCTTCGTGAGCGACACCGAGCTCGTCTTGCACAGGCGCATCAACATCGGTATCGCGGTGGGGGCCGACTCCGGGCTCATCGTGCCCGTGGTGCGCGATGCCGACACAAAGGGCATCGACGCCGTGACCAGAGAGGTCAAAGACCTGGTGGGGAAGGCAAGGGCAGGTACGCTTGCCGCCACCGACCTTGCTGACGGCACCTTCACCTTCTCCAATCTGGGCATGTTCGGAATCGACAGGTTCTCGGCGATCATCAATCCGCCACAGGCTGCGATATTGACTATGGGGAGAATCAGAAGAGTCTGGACGCCCATCGAAGATGGCGGGGCGTTCCGTCGCGTGGCCGCCTTCACCCTGACGGTCGATCACAGGGCCGTCGATGGCCTGGAGGCTGCGAAGTTCATGCACACCCTGGCGAGCCTGCTCGAGGGTGCCGAGATCGAACAGCTGTGCAACTGCTGTGCGCCTCCGGCCCTCTGATACAGCTTGAGGAGGTGTTCCTTACGAAGAGACTGTTGCTTACAGAGCCTTTCACAACAGTAGTCGAGGAGGTACCCGTTCCAGAGCCCAAACCGGGAGAGGCGCTGATTCGCGTCGAGTGTGTGGGAGTATGCGGAACCGACGTGCGCTCATGGATGGGCCGGCATGCCTTCACCACATACCCGAGGGTGATGGGGCATGAGGTGTCGGGAACAGTGGTCAAGCTAGCCGGCGACCCCGCACCATGCTGTGCTGCCTCCGGGCGCTGCCAGGCCGCCCCGGCCCCAGCCGCCAGCCGGGCCGCCGGCCCAACCGCCCCCAGTATTCGCGAGGGCGACGTCGTGGTGGTGGAGCCTTACGCCGCTTGTGGCAAGTGCTATCCGTGCAGCATCGGGCGCTACAACTGCTGTCAGAATCTGCAGGTCATGGGCGTACATCGCGATGGTGCCATGCAGGAGTACATCTGCGTGCCGGTGTCGATGCTTCACAAGGCGCCGCAGAACCGCAGCTTCGTTGAGCTGTCTTTCGTGGAGCCCGCAGGCATCGGAATGCATGCCATCGGCCGGTCTCGGCTGCAGGCGGGCGATACCGCGGCCGTAATAGGCGCGGGCAACATTGGTCTGCTCATGATCCAGATCCTCAAGGCACGTGGTGCGAAGGTCATCGCCGTCGATGTGAAGGAGAGCCGTCTCGACCTGGCCCGAAAGCTCGGTGCCGACATCACCGTGAACTCGACGACGGATGACCCTGTAAAAGCCTCACTCGAGTTCACTGGCGGCGTGGGCGCGCCGGTGGTGTTCGAAGTAGTGGGCGCGGTGCCCACCATCAACCTGGCGCTGCAGCTCGTGTCGTACGCAGGGCAGATCGTGCTTGTGGGCGTGTGCCCTGACGAGCTGTGCCTCCACCCTGAGCTGCTCAACAAGCGCGAACTGGATATCCTCGGCAGCCGCAACAGCCGCGGCGTGTTCCCGGGCGTACTTGAGCTGGTCGGTAAGGGAGCCCTCAGCACTGAGGCTCTGGTATCGCGGAAGATTACGGTAGACGAGTTCGATCAGACAATGAAAGACGTGACCTCAGGAAGCAGAGACGAAATCAAGATAGTGGTCCAATTCTAGCGCGGTGATTCGGAGGTGATGAACGGAACACGGCACAACCGCTGATTTCCTTGCGTAGTGTCACTACTCTGAATGCGACCAACTAACACACGGGAAAGGATGATCCGCAGTGCGCAGACTTATGATGGCGCTCGTCACTATCATGGTTATCTTCAGCCTTTCAGCGTATGGTGCTGACAACCCGATCCGCATAGGCGGACTGGCAGCTCTCACAGGTGGCGCATCCATGCAGGGACAGCAGGCACGTGAAGGTGCCCTCATGGCTATGGAGGACCTCAACGCAGCCGGTGGGGTACTCGGCCGCGAGGTGCAGGTATTCATGGAAGACTCACAGGGCGTCGCGACTGCGGCCGTCAACGCCTTCCGCAAGCTCATGGATGACAGGAAGGTATGCGCGGTCATAGGCGACCATCAGTCCACAGCAGTGCTGGCGTTCAAACCCATCGCTATCCAGAACGGCATCCCGGTGCTCGCGACCGGTTCGGCCATGGCCGTCACTGAGGATGCAAACCCCTGGATCTTCAGGGTCCGTGAGTACGACTCTCTTGCGGCAACGGCCCTCGTGAATGCCGCCATTAAGGAAGGCTACAAGAAGATAGGAATCTTCCACAACACCGACCAGTTCGGTGTGGGCGGACGCGATAACGTCATCGCCGCCATGAAGGCCGTCGGCATGGCGCCCGTCGCCACAGCCGGCCACAACACCGGTGACAAGGACTTCACCGCCCAGCTCCTCAGCTTCCGTAGGGCCGGAGCCGACGCCATCATCGTGTTCACCCACAACGAGGAGCAGGCACTGATTTGCCGCCAGTTCGACCAGCTCCTGCCCGGCGTCGCCTACTTCGGCTCGATGAGCCTGTCGCAGACTTCAACGATCCAGATGGCACAGGGCGCGGCCGAGGGCAAGTACTCCGCCACTCCCTACACGCTGACCAACATGGATGCCCGCGTGCAGGAGTTCGCCGCCAGATACCGCGCCAAGTACGGCCATGACCCCGAGCTGTTCTCAGTGTTGTACTACGATGCCGTGATGATGGTCGCAGAGGCCGTCAAGATGGGCAACTCCGACGCTCCTCTTTCTGTGCGCGACAACCTCCACAAGATCAAGGACTTCCCCGGCGTGTCGGGTCTCAATTACACCTTCAACGCCATAGGCGAGGCAGTGAACGAGATCTTCATCGTGAAGATCGAAGGCGGACAGCCCAAGGCAGCCTTCAAGATCCAGGGCTAGGCCCGCGACACATCCAAAGCTGATTGCTGCCGGGAGGCGTCTTGCCTCCCGGCAGCTCAGGCCGGCAGCTAAAGCCGGCAGGGCAGGGGGGATCACGCATGGATTTTCTTGCTGAGCAGCTCCCCATAGTGGTGCAGCAGCTCATAGCAGGCCTCGCTTACGGCTGTATCTACGGCCTGGTGGCGCTAGGCTACAACTTCATATGGAATGCCGTGGGCATCGTCAACCTGGCACAGGGCGATTTCGTGATGGTTGGCGGCTACCTCTATGCCGCATCTTTCGTGCCCGTCGTGGCCTCGTGGCTCGGTCCCGGCTCAGCAGGTTCGAGTTTCTGGACGGCACTGCTTCTCACCGCAGTGGGCATGGTGTTGGTGGGCATGGTGTCGCAGAGGATAGTCTACTATCCGTTGAGAGCCTCCCATCCCAGGACCATCATGATCTCCACGATGGCGCTGTCCATATTCCTCAAGAACTTCGCCATAGTGGCGTGGGGCACGTATCCTGTGGCGACGTCGGGGCTGTTCGGGCAGAAGTGGTTCCGCTTCGACCTGTTCGGCCTGGGCACCGTCACAGTCCTCTATCAGTACGTCTTCATCCTTGTGTTTACTGCGATTCTACTGGTCGTCCAGTCCGCGTTCTTCAGCCGCACGCGATTGGGCCGCTCCATGCGCGCCGTTGCCCAAGACCAGCTTGCAGCCAGTCTCATGGGAATAAACACTCCGCTCATCATAGCGATCACCTTCGCCTATGCATCGATTCTGGCGGGTGTCGCCGGCGTGCTGCTTGCACCGATCTTCCTGGTGTCGCAGGCCATGGGCAGTATCGGCCTGAAGGCGTATACGGCGTCGATCGTGGGCGGATTCGGAAACGTGATCGGGGCGTTAGTCGGTGGTCTGCTTGTCGGCAGCATAGAGGTGCTGTCGGCGAGCTACGTATCGAGCGTGTATAAGGATGCCATCGTGTTCGTGGTGCTGATAGCCTTCTTGTTGTTGCGCCCGCAGGGCCTGTTCGGCAAGAAGGTAATCGGAAGCCTGTAAGGAGGTGCGACCATGGGTATACGTTCACTCTCTATGAAGGACAAGACCCTCATCGGGATCATCCTGGTGCTGGCCGCCCTCTATCCTCTCATCACGAACTCGTACATGAAGTTCGTGCTGATGACCGGCATAGTGAACGCGCTTCTCGTCGTGGGGCTGCACTTCATCTTCGGGCTCACCGGGCAGCTTCACATGGCAATGGCTGCGTTCTGGGGCGTCGGGTCTTACGCGTTTGCGCTGGCCGTAACGAGGCTGTCGTGGCCCTACTGGCTTGGCGTGTTTGCAGCCATAGTGGCGGTGGGCCTGCTCGGCCTGTTGCTGGGCTTTCCCACGCTGCGCCTCAAGGGCTTCTACCTTGCGATTACCACCATCGGGTTCGGGGAGATAGTGAGGCTCATCTTGCTCAACTGGGCGCCTGTTACGGGAGGTGTGTTCGGCGTGGCCGGGCTGCCTCGGCCTACCATTGGCCCGCTTCAGTTCGGCAAGAACCAGCCGTTCTACTACTTGCTCCTCGCCATACTGGCCCTGCTGACGCTGGCGGCCCGCATGATAGAGCACTCCAAGTATGGAGCGGCGTTCCGCGCGGTGCACGATGACGAGCTGGCTGCGGAGGCGGTGGGGCTCGACCCAACGCGACTGAAGATTCTGGCGTTCGTGCTGTGCGGGGTGTACGCCGGCATCGGAGGCGCGATGTACGCCTCGCTGATGCAGTATATAAGCCCCGAGGTGTACACGCTTGAGCGCTCGCAGATGCTCGCCATGATGCTGGTGATCGGCGGAATGGGCAGCCTGCCCGGGGCGATCATGGGATCGGTGCTCCTGACGTTCCTGCCGGAGGTGCTGCGCTTCTTGCAGCAATGGTATCTGGCGGTGTATGGCGCCATCGTCATAGTCATCATCGTCTACCGACCGACGGGCCTCTGGGGAATCTGGGTACGGGCTACTGAGTGGATCGCCACTCTCCTAAAGAGAAGGGGTGACACCCGTGGCGCTGCTTGAAGTGAGTAACGTGACGATGCAGTTTGGTGGCCTGACCGCCATCGACAACCTCAGCACCAGGGTGGAGAAGGGTGAGATCCACGCTGTAATCGGCCCCAACGGAGCGGGCAAGACAACGCTGATCAACGTGCTCACAGGGGTCTACCCGGCCACGTCGGGCAGCGTGAGCTTCGAAGGCGTCCGCATCGACGGGCTGCGCCCGTATGAACGCGTCAAGTTGGGAATGGCCCGCACGTTTCAGAACCTCCGGGTGTTCCCCAGCCTCTCTGTGCGCGAGAACGTCACTGTGTCGCAGTTCTGCCGCACAACCTCGGGCGTTGTGGCGAACACCCTCCGCACACGTGCTGTTGTGCGTGAGGAGGCCCGGGTCAGGGATAGGGTCGATGAAGCCCTCAACTTCGTGGGCCTCGCCGACAAAGCCGGCTGGCCTTCCAAGTCGCTGCCGTACGGGCAGCAACGCCTGCTGGAGATCGCCCGCGCGATGGCCACCGAGCCGAAGTTGCTTCTGCTAGACGAGCCCGGAGCAGGTATGACGCTCCAGGAAACACAGGGCCTCGGCGTGCTGATCAAGCGTATTCGAGACAGGGGGATTACGGTTCTCCTCATCGACCACAAGATGCGGCTGATAATGACCGTATCTGACGTCGTGACGGTCGTGAACTTCGGAAAGAAGATCGCTGAGGACACTCCTGCGGCAGTTCAGAAGGATCCTGAGGTCGTCAGGGCATATCTCGGCGCAAGGGGGCTGCGAACCTGATGGGAGCCGAACCTCTTCTCAAGCTTACCGATGTCAAGTCGTGCTACGGCAATATCCAGGCCCTCCACGGCATATCGCTGGAGGTCTATCCGAACGAGGTCGTCTGTCTCATTGGCTCGAACGGCGCCGGCAAGACCACGACTCTCATGAATATAATGGGCGTCGTGCGCCCGACGTGTGGAGAGATAGTCTTCGCAGGCAAGAGGCTCAACGGTCTCGCAACGCCGCGCATAGTCTCCATGGGGATCTCGTGCGTGCCTGAGGGGCGCAGGATCTTCCCCGCGCTCACGGTGGAAGAGAACCTGCAGATGGGCGCTTACACTCAGCGCGGCGCGACCAGCGAGATAGAGGAGACCATGAGCTGGGTGTACGAGCTGTTCCCTATACTGAAAGAGCGGCGGACGCAGATGGGCGGCACTCTCTCAGGCGGCCAGCAACAGATGCTGGCGGTGGGGCGCGGTCTGATGGCGCGCCCGCGCATCATGCTCCTCGACGAGCCGTCGCTGGGCCTCGCTCCGCTCCTCGTCGAGCAGGTGCTGGGGGCCGTCACCCGCATCAAGCAGGAAGGCGTCACCGTGCTCCTGGTCGAGCAGAACGCGCTGGCGGCTCTGGAGATATCGGAACGCGGCTACGTGCTGGAGAATGGAAATGTGGTTCTTACCGACAAGGCCTCGGCCTTGATCGATAACGAAACAGTCAGAAAATCATACCTCGGTCAGGAGTAATCACAGGAGTATTCAGCGTAAGGAGAGGGCAAGGGATGAAAGGTCTGTTCAAGACGGCGCCGGGCCCGGGCAACATGGAGATCAGGGAGACTCCGAAGCCTTCGCCGGGGCCGGGTCAGGTGATGGTGAAGGTCGAATACACTGGCATCTGCGGCTCTGATCTGCACATCTTCCACTCTGACATAGCCATCCCGGTGCGGCCGCCGGTGATCACCGGTCACGAGTTCTCGGGCACCATTGCAGAGCTGGGCGAGGGCGTCACAGGGTGGAAGGTCGGCGACAGGGTCACGTCGGAGACAGCTGTGATCCGCTGCGATGTATGTGAGTTCTGCCGTTCCGGGTTCTACAATGTCTGCCCGGAGAGGCGGACGCTGGGCTACTGGGTGAGTGGCGCCTTTGCGAACTACGTCGTGGTTCCGGCGCGAAACCTGCACGCGCTGCCTGACTCAGTCAGCTTCCTCATCGGGGCGATGACGGAGCCCACCGCATGTTGTGTGCATGCTGTCAACGAGCTTACCGATATCCGCGGCGGTGACGTCGTGGCCATCATTGGGCCCGGTTCCATAGGGCTGATCTGCGCGCAGCTGGCCAGGGTGGAAGGCGCCGAAGTGGTCGTGCTGGGCACCAGCCGCGACGCGGAGCGGCTGAAGGCTGCTGAGAAGTGCGGCGTCAGGGCCACCATCGATGTGAACGCGCAGGATCCTGTGAAGGAACTGGCGGCATTGACTCGGGGCAGAGGGCCTGACGTGGTGATCGAGTGTTCGGGCGCGGCGGCAGGCACCAGGCTCGGGCTGGAGCTCGTGCGCAGGCGCGGACAGTTCACACAGGTCGGTCTGTTCGGAAAGCAGATCGAGCTGGACTTCGAGCGCATCTGCTACAAGGAGCTCAAGGTCACGGGTTCCATCGGGTCGATCTGGTCGGCCTGGAACAAGGCCCTTCACTTCATGGAGCGCGGCCTGATAGACCTGAGTTTCCTGGCCACCGACATCCTGCCTCTCACCGAATGGCAAGAGGGGTTCCGGCGATTCGAGGCCAAGGAAGGCCTGAAGATCTTCCTGAGGCCCGTCGCGGAAGACGGCGATGGAGACGCCGATGGAGACGGCGCCGGGGCGGGGGTTTGAGCTGATGCGATTGATGCACGCGCTAAAACCTCACATCAGTGTTGAGCGGGCATTCTTCGGAGCAGGCGCCATCGGGGCTCTGCCCGGAGTGCTGCGCGACCTTGGCGTCGCGAAGGCGCTGATCGTAACCGACCGGGGTGTTGCCGCATCAGGCATCGCAGAGCGGGTGCGCATCCTCATAGAGGGCGCTCCGGTGGCGGCGGCAGTGTTCGACGCAACCGATCCCGAACCTGGGGCAGAGGTGCCCGATGGCATCGCGGCGCGCTATCGGAATGAACAGATCGGCTGCGTGGTAGGCCTGGGCGGCGGAAGCTGCCTCGACACCGCGAAGGCAGTGGGCATCATGCTCGCCCACGGAGGCACGCTGCGCGAATACCTTGGCCCTGACAAGATATACCGGCCGGGGCTGCCTGTGGTGCTGGTGCCGACGACATCGGGCACCGGATCTGAGGCAACTCCTAACGCGCTGTTCATTGTGGACGGCGAGAAGCAGGCAGTGCTCAGCCGCCACATCATGCCGACGGCAGCCATCATCGACCCCGAGCTGACTCTGACGGCGCCCGCTCCGGTGACGGCGGCATCAGGCCTCGACGCACTGGTGCACGCGGTGGAGACCTATACCTCGCTGGGGGCCACCGCCGTGACTGAGATGTATTCGCTGCGGGCGGTGGAGCTGATTGCAGGCTCCATCAGGTCGGCGGTGTGGCGCGGGTCGGACCTTGCGGCACGCACCGACATGGCCCTCGGAAGCTATCTAGCCGGTGTGGCCATAGCCAACGCGGGCACCGGCGCGGTGCACGCCCTGGCATACCCCCTCGGAGGCAAGTACCGCGTTGCCCACGGTGTGGCCAACGCGCTCATGTTCCCGTATGTCACCGAATGGAACATCCCGTCTGACATGCGCAAGTTCGCGACCCTCGCGAGGGCCATCGGTGAGCCCATCGACGGGCTGTCGCTGCACGATGCCGCTTTCAAGTTCCTCAGCGGCATCGAGGCGATCATTGAGGACGTGGGAGTGCCGCGCAGTCTCGATGATGTGGGGATTCCCCGCTCGGAGCTGGGGGCGCTGGTGGAAGGCGCGGCGAAGCAGACTCGTCTCCTGAAGAATAACCCCCGGGTGCTATCGAAGGACGACATGGCGACGATCTACACCAAGGCCTGGAGGTGACGATGACACATGGTTTCGCGAAGGGTTGAGTGCTCGAAACAGCTCGCGGCCATCGCCGCCAAGTTGCGAGTTGATGTGATGGAGATGGTTTTCAGGGTCCAAACAGGGCATCTGGGCGGCTCGCTCTCGGCTGCGGAGATACTGACTACCCTTTACTACCATCAGCTGAACGTTGATCCCAACAACCCCGACTGGCCCGACCGTGACAGGTTCGTGCTCGGAAAGGGGCATGCGGCGCCGGCGCTCTACGTGGTCCTGGCCGACCTGGGCTTCTTCCCCCGTGAGGAGCTGAAGTCGCTGAGGCAGATCAACTGCATGTTGCAGGGGCACCCCGACATGAGGAAGACCCCGGGAGTGGAGATGTCGACGGGCTCACTCGGGCATGGGCTGTCGGCTGCCATCGGAATGGCTCTGGCGGCTCGCCTCGACGGGAAGCACTACCACGTGTGGGCGCTGCTCGGCGACGGCGAGCTTGATGAGGGGCAGATTTGGGAAGCGGCAGCATACGCGTCTTTCAGCGGGCTGACGAATCTCACCGCCATCGTCGACTTCAACCGTGTCCAGCTCGATGGGCCCACTGACTGCATTCTCTGCATGGACCCTGTAGCTGACAAGTGGAGATCTTTCGGCTGGAACGTCGTCGAGGCCGACGGCCACTGCGTAGACTCGCTGCTGAAGGCGTATGAGGAGGCCCTGGCGGTGACGGAGCGCACCGGAAAGCCCAGCGTGATCCTGGCTCACACCGTGAAGGGCAAGGGTGTGTCGTTCATGGAGGGGCAGGCCGCCTGGCACGGAGGGGTGCCCAATGCCCAGCAGTATGAGCAGGCCATGAAAGAGCTGACACAGCAGCTAGAGCTGAGGGGGGATTGTGGATGCAGCCGTTGACGATGCGCGAGGCCTACGGGCAGGCCCTTGTGGCCCTGGGTGAGAGCAACCCCGACGTGGTGGTGCTCGACGCCGACGTGTCGAAATCGAGCAGGTCTACACTGTTCGGCGAACGCTTTCCTGAGAGGTTCTTCAACGTCGGGATTGCCGAGTCGAACATGATGAGCGTCGCGGCTGGCCTGGCCGCATCTGGCAAGATCCCCTTCGTTAACAGCTTCAGCTTCCTGCTCACGCTGCGCGCAGGCGAGCAGCTGAGGACGGGCATTGCATACCCCCGTCTCAACGTGAAGGTGGCGGGCGCATACTGCGGCCTGTCGGACTCCTTCGATGGCCCCACGCACCAGGATCCCATGGACCTGGCCGTCATGCGCGCGATGCCCAACATGACAGTGATATCAGTCTCAGATTCGATTCAGGCGAAGAAGGTAGTCGCGGCGGCCGCGGCATGGCCGGGCCCGGTCTACTTCCGGCTCAACCGCAATGCCCTGCCTGAAGTGTCGACTGAGGACTCCCCCTTCGAGATCGGCAAGGCCATATGGCACCGGCGCGGGGCAGACGTCACGCTGATCGCCACAGGCATCATGGTACACAGGGCTCTGGAGGCTGCTAGACTGTTGGAGACCGACGGGCTCAAGGCAGGCGTGCTCGAGGTGCACACCATCAAGCCCATCGACACTGAAGCCGTCATGAGCGCGGCCCGCGAGACCGGCGCCATTGTCACCGCGGAGGAACACAACATCTATGGCGGCCTGGGCGGTGCAGTGGCAGAGTTGCTGGTCGAGCATGGTCCGGTGCCCATGGAGAGAGTCGGGATCAGAGATACGTTTGCCGAATCAGGCGACTACGAGGCTCTGCTTGCGAAGTACGGGTTGACCAGTCAGGCCGTAGTCGACGCGGCACGAAAGGTAATGAGGCGGAAGTGAGCGTTTCCCTCGATGGCGCCGAGCGCGTTGCGCGCTGGGAGCAGATATACGAGAGAGGCTACAGAGGAGTGCTTGAGAGGGCGGCAGCGGGCATGCCCCTGCCCGTGCTTGGGTTCCACACCACCATAGACGGGCTCAAGAGAATCGTGCCCGAAGAGGTCGAGCGGGTGCTCGAGGCCGACCCGGCCATGGCCGAAGACGTGCGCTCCCGCGTTGCCCGCGGGGCAGTGCCGGAAGAGATATGGACACCTGCTGACCTCTTGGTGGGCATGTTGGTGTCGCTTGCGAAGGGCAAGGCCCTGCAGCGGGTGATCAGGGCCAGGGACGTTCATGAGTGGACCATGGACACGCTGCCGTATGACCGCCTGAGGGCCGGCGGCACCTGCGGCAACATGACCAGCATGCTGGCGCCGCTGGGCTTTCCAAGGATACTGCTGTACGTCAACCCCCTCACGCGCGAGCAGGCCGAGCTGCTGCCGCAGCACGACAATGTGAAGGTAGTTGTGAGGCAGGAGAACGGCGGCGCGGGCGGCAGCGGCGCCGGCTTTGTGCTGCGCAAGCCGATTGACGCCTGGCGCGAGGAAGGGGTAAAGGCCGTCCACTGGATCTTCGAGTACCCCGAGGGGATGAGGATCCGGGTTCCGTCGGCGGGCATCGACATTACCGCCCCGCGGGCCAACCGCTACATCGCGTCGTACAACCCCATCAACAATCAGCTGAGGATCAACCCCGACTTCAAGGCGGGCCTGCTTTCCCTGATCGAGTCGGGCGAGAGGTTCACGCACTTCATAATCGCCGGATTCCACATCCTGTCGGAGAAATACCCTGATGGCTCAGGGTGTGCCGACTGCCTGAGGCCCATGGCGGAGTTCATCTCCCAGGTGAAGCAGGCGGCGCCCGGCATCAAGATCCACTTTGAGCTGGCCTCCATCGGCAGCCAGGTGGTTCGGCGCTGTGTGATGGGCCTGACGGTGCCTCTCGGGCATTCCCTTGGCCTGAACGAGGTCGAGCTGGCGACGCTCCTCGGTGATCTAGGTGAGACTGAGCTCGCCGCTGACATTGAGACCACGGAGTCGCCGGCGGCCGTATTCAGAGGAGTGGCTGAAGCAGGCAAGAGACTGGGCCTCGCTAGAATCCACCTGCACAACCTCGGCTACTACCTGTGCCTGTCGCGTCCGGACTTCGTCAGCGCCGAGCGCACCCGCGATGGCCTGGTGTTCGCGGCCTGTGCAGCCGCGGCAAGAACCGCGACGGCGTCGCTGATTTCGCTTGAGGACGTAGAGCGAGGGCTCGCCGTGGGGATCTCGGCGGCAGGCCTTGAGGCCAGCCGGCAGCTGGCAGAATACCTTGGCCGTCCTGAGCTGGCCGAGGAAGGGATAGCCCATGTCGATGGGTGGGACGTCTGTTTCGTCCCGACGAAGGTAGTGGGGCGCCCGGCCCTCACCGTTGGCCTGGGAGACCTCATCTCATCTTCATCATTCCTACTGGGTACATGATTTGGGAGGGATACGAATGTCGTGCAACTGCTGCTCCGGGTGCTCGCTGAAGGGCAGAGCAAGGACGCTCCTTAAGGGATTCAAGGGCGACAACTACGCGTTCGGACTGGGCGTCACCGACAAGGTCGGCGAGTACGCGAAGGGCTTTGGCACGAGGGCGTTGGTGGTGGCGAGCGGCGCCGACTGGTTCCGCCCGGTTGTCGACTCAGTACTGGCCTCCCTTGGCAGGCACGGCGTTGAGCTGGCCGGGCCGAGGGTGGTGCCTGACGCGGCACCCAATGCCCCGCGCGAAGATGTGTACCGCATAACCACATACATCCTCAATTCCAAGCCGGACTGCCTGATCGCCGTAGGCGGAGGAAGCACCATCGACGCGGTGAAGGCAGCAAACGTCCTCGCCTCGCTGGGCAAGTGGGAGCCTGAGATCGAGCCCTACTTCGGAACCGGGCTGGTAACGAAGGCCCTCGAAGAGCACAAGGCAAGCCTGATCCCGATGATCGCGGTGGAGACGGCCGCGAGCTCTGGCGCGCACTTGACCAAGTACTCGAACATCACCGACCCGGTGGCAGGGCAGAAGAAGCTCATCGTAGACAACGCCATCGTGCCGCCGAAGGCGGTGTTCGACTACGAAGTCACGAAGACCATGCCGGCCGGCATGACTATTGACGGCGCGTTTGACGGCATCGGCCACTGCCTCGAGGTGTTCTACGGCATTCCTGCCGACAACTACGAGCTGGCTAAGGAGATCGCGGAGGTAGGCATCGAGCTGGCTGTGTCGAACGTGGAGCAGGCGGTGGCCAACCCCGCCGACGGTGAGGCCCGTGAAGCCCTCGGGCTGGCCACTGACATAGGCGGCTACGCCATAATGGTGGGCGGCACCAACGGCGCACATCTGACCAGCTTCTCGCTGGTGGACGTGACAAGCCACGGACGGGCAGTGGCCGTGATGAACCCCTACTACACAGTGTTCTTCGCACCCGCCATCGAGCCGCACCTCAGGGTCGTGGGCGCCATCTACAAGCGTCACGGGTTCATCGATGCGGATCTGGATGGTCTACACGGGCGTGAGCTGGGTATCGCTGTGGCCGAGGGAATGCTGGCCCTGAGCCGGCGCGTCGGATTCCCGACTACCCTGGCTGAGCTGCCGGGATTCACCGACGCCCACATCGACAGGGCCCTCGCGGCTGCAAAGAACCCGCAGCTCGAGATGAAGCTGAAGAACATGCCGGTCGCCCTCAACGCGTCGCTGGTGGATACCTACATGAAGCCCATACTGCTGGCCGCGGCGAAGGGAGATCTCAACCTGATCGTGAATATGCCGTAGCGGGTTGCGGTATCGGGTGTGGCGAGCACATTACGTAAGGTCTGCCCCGCGGGGCAGACCTACTCTATTGGCGGGCCTTCCTCCATCGCGTTCGCCGGCGCCGCGCCGATGTCGGCCAGCTGAAACCGGCGACCGATGAGGGCCCGGCAGAACTCGGCGGCTG
>DBQN01000071.1:0-2638 GCA_002305255.1 Firmicutes bacterium UBA1393
GCTGAGGAGTATGTCGCGAATGCGACCGGCAATACGTTCACATCCGCGAACCGGCTGGCCGTGCTCCTGGTGCTCATCCTGGTGGCCGACTGGTACGAGCACAGGGAAGCTACAGGACAGGCGCGGCCGGAGATCAGGCCGGCGGTGCAAAGCATCGTGTGCCAGCTCCAGCACGCCTACCCGGCGACGGCAGGTGAGTGACGATGGAGATAGGCAAGCTACGCCATCGAGTAACCCTCGGCCGCTACGTCGCCGGCAAAGACCAGTGGGGCGACCCAATAACGCCAACGTGGGCCACAATTGCAGAGGTATGGGCGGCCGTCGAAGCATTGACAGGCCGCCTTTACTTTGAGGCACAGGCTACAGTGGAACAGGCCGACCACCGAATCATCATCCGCTGGCGCGGCGACGTCGAACCCGGCATGATAGTCCGCCACGGCGGCCACGAGTATACGGTACAGGCCGTGCTCGACCGCGAGGGCAACCGCCGTTGGCTGCAGCTCATGGCCAGAGAGGTGAAGCCGGCGTGAGTAAGGGCATGACCATCCGCATGACCGGCGGCAAAGAGATACAGCGCAAGCTGCAGAACCTCTCGCGGGACATGGCTGCGGGCCCCATGCGTGAAGTCGTCATGTCCGGTGCCGAAGTGGTCAAGAAGGCCGCGGAGGCCGCCGCGCTGGCCATCAAGGACACGGGCACCCTCGCTTCGGACATCCACGCTGAAATCACGAAGGAGTCAATCGGCACCAACGTGATGGCCAAAGTCGGGCCCGGCAAGAAGGGCTGGTATGGGCGGCTCGTAGAGTATGGGCACAAGTCGATACGGGTGACTGGCCGATACAAGAAAGGGCGGCGCTGGTATCGCAACAAGAAGGACTTGGGCGGGGTAGAGCCGCATCCGTGGCTGCGCCCGGCATTTGACAAGTCGAAGGACAAAGCCCGTGAGGTCATGGGGCGCGAGCTGGAGAGGAGGCTGGACAAGGCATGGCGGAAGAAGTGACGGCCCGCAAGGCGCTATACGCGCACCTGCTTGCCGACGCCGGGGTGCGGGCCGCCGTAGGCGACCGCGTCCACCAACGACGTGTCCCGCAGGACGCAGCACGGCCTCTGCTCATAGTCTGGCCGCCGATATCCGACGTCCCGCAGCGCGACCTGGACGGCATCGCATACCGAGAGACGCGCCTGCAGGTGACTGCCATGGCTATGACGCAGCCCGAGGCCGAAAAGGCTGCTCGGGCAGCAATGGCAGCGGTCGAAGGGTTCATCGGCACGATGGCGGGGACGCTTGATGTGATTGAGGCATGGGTCGACAGTGATCACCAGGAAGACCAGGACGACACGAACGAGATCCATCATCATGTCGACGTGATGATGATGTATAGGGAGTGATAGGTATGGCTGAGGCAACTGGTCTCGGGACTAAGTTCAACCGCGAAACCGACGTGCCGGGCACGTTCGCGGCGGTCGGCATGATTGCCAACATCACACCGCCCGGAGCCCAGCGGGATGTGGTCGAGGTGGATGACCTGAATCCCGTCAACGAGGTCAAGAAGAAGTTGGTCGGACTCATAGACAGCGGCGAACTGTCCCTGACCCTGAACTACGACCCGGAGGACGCCGGGCATGGCGACCTCGAGGACGATTTCCATGCAGGGCTCGCACACAATTACCAGATCGAGCTGGCGAGCGGCGGCATCTGGGGCATCACCGGCATCGTGACCGGGTTCGCCCCGTCGGAGATTTCCGCAGGCGATGTCATGCAGGCCGAGGTCACCATCACGGTCACGGCAAAACCCGAATACACGCCTGCTGATTAGTAGGCGCTAACGAGAGGTGAAAGCGAATGGCCGAAGCAACCGGTCTAAAAACCACGTTTATCATGGGCGCGAGCACAGTGGCGACAGTGGCCAGCATCACGCCGCCCGGACCGCAGCGCGATGTTGTCGAGGTCGACAACCTCGATCCGGCCGACGACATCAAGGGCAAGCTCCTAGGGCTTATCGACCTGGGCGAGTGCTCGCTCACCCTGAACTTCGACCCGGACAACGCGACCCACCAGGCGGTGGAGGCCGCGCTCTATTCCGGGGCGAAGCAGACCTGCAAGATCAGGTATCCCATAGCCAAGGGCTACACGTTCGACGCATACGTCACGGGGTTCTCGCCCAGCGAGATCAGCGCCGGCGACGTTATGCAGGCCGAGGTCACGCTGACGGTCGTGTCCAAGCCGACATACGGCGCGATAGCGTAGGAGGACAGAACGAGTGAGCAAGCTGAAGATACTCTCGAGAGACGACATTAACAAGGTGGTCGACATCCCCCGCGAGCTCGTCGAAGTGCCCGAGTGGGGCGGCGCGGTATATGTGCGCGGTCTGACAGCGATGGAGCGCAGCGAACTCGAAAACGAGATGTTTGGGTTCGGCGACAAGAAGATCGCGGTCACCAAGGACCACAAGAAGAAGGGCCAGAACGACACGGATATCGAGATGCGCCTCGACATGAAGCTCATGCGCGTCCGGCTCTCGGCCATGTGCATGGTTGGCGAGGACGGCAAGCGCCTATACTCTGATGAGCAGGTCGACGAGCTCGGCGCCAAGAGCGTCGCTGCCCTGGATCGCATCTACAAGGTTGCCCAGCGGCT
>DBQN01000071.1:2813-10518 GCA_002305255.1 Firmicutes bacterium UBA1393
GAGCAGACGGCGGACGACCAGGAGCGCGTGATGTCGCTGTGGGGTAAGGCATGGGAGAACAGATTCGGTGAGGGCGGCCAGTGATGGCCGCTCTCTCTGCATGATGGGCGGGTGAGTGCATGTCAAAGGTTGCCGGGTTCCATGTGGCGCTGGGTCTGAGCTCTCAGCGATGGTCGAGCGGCATCGCGAAGGCCGAAAAGGACTGGGATAGGCTGCACAAGCGCCTGATGAAGGACTCGAAGCAGCTGCCCGAGGCTATGCAGGCCGCATTGCCCGCCAGCATCACGGCTGCCCGCGCGATGACCAAAATGGCGCGCACTGTGGGCATTGCCGTGGGCGCGGCCGCCGCGGGCATGTCTGCGTGGGGCATCAAGCTCGCGGCCACCTACGAGCAGACGCAGATCGCGTTCGAGACGTTACTCGGGAGCGCCCAGGCTGCAGACCAGTTTTTGCGGGGGTTGACTTCGTTCGCCGCCCGCACCCCTTTCAGTCAAGACGACGTCCAGCAGGCCGCCAGGCAGCTGCTTGCTTACGGCTACGCAGCCGACCAGATCCTGCCGACGCTGACTAGCATCGGCGACGCTGTGTCGGCCCTTGGCGGCGGCCAGGCCGAGATTGGCCGCGCCGTGCTTGCCTTGGGGCAGATGCAGGCCAAGGGCAAGCTTGCCGGCGAGGAAATGCGCCAGCTCACTGAGCTCGGCATCCCCGCGTGGCAGATGCTTGCCGACTCCATCGGCGTGAGTATCCCGGAGGCCATGGAGCTGGTCGAGCGGCGGGCCATCCCTGCGTCGAAGGGCATCAGCGCAATCCTCGCAGGCATGAACCGCAGGTTCGCCGGTGCCATGGATAAGCAGTCGAAGACTCTGCTCGGGCGCTGGAGCACTCTCAAAGACAATATGGCCATCATCGCCCGCGGCATGGGGCAGGACTTGATCGACCGATTACACATCAAAGAGGCCATAGATCAGCTCACGCGCTCGGTTAGCGGATTTGCCGACGCGGTGTCGCGAATTGGGTTCGCCCACGCCTTGAAAGAGGCATTCCCGCCCTGGCTGGAGCCGACCATCGTAGGTATTGCGGGCGCGATCGGCGGCGCCCTCGTGCCCGTGATTACTGCGTCGCTAATACCGGCGCTGAAGCGGTTGGCCGCTGCCTTCTGGGCGACCTTGCTCCCACTGCTCCCGTGGATCGCTTTGGGTGCGGCTGTTGCGCTGGCGATCTGGGGCCTGTGCAAGGCTCTGGGAGCCCTGGGCGTTACATGGAGTCAGGTGTGGAATGGCATGCTGGCGAGCCTGTATTTCATCGCGTCAGGGTTCTACACCATGGTGGGCTCTGTGCTCTACGCGATCTCTATCATTATCCCCGGCCTGCGTGGAGCAGCCCAGGCAGTGCTGGATTACGGGACAGCTCTCCGGCAGTCAGCTGCTGCTGCATGGCAGGCTGCTACTGCCGGGCAACAGCTCGGCGACTCGGGCGATAACGCCGCAAGTGGCCAGAAGAAGCTCACAGACCAGCTGAAAGCAGTCGCAGCTGCGGCACAGTCCAACTTGCAGTCATTTGATGAGGTCCACCAGATCCAGGAGGACATGGCGGGGCTCGACTGGGACATGGACGTCCCGAGCATCTCGGCTCCTCCGACGCTGGATGTCGGCGGCGACGTCGGCGGCTGGGTCGGCACCATCGGGCGCGTGGGCGAGGAAATCAACAAGATCGCTATGGCGTGGGATAACGTGAAGCTCGCCATGCAGCCCATTACTAACCTAGTAACCAGCCTTGAAACGGGCTGGGAGAACCTGAAGACCAAGGCGGGCGAACTGAGGGACAGCGCCGTCACTGCTTGGAATGACTTGAAGACGTCAACCACCACAGCGTGGGACGGCCTTGTAGTAAGCGTCGAGTCTTACGTTGCCGGGCTGGGCCCTCGGCTCGCTACCAAGTGGGCCAACATCGAGCAGGGCGCGGCTACTGCATGGGGCAGCATCACAACCGCTCTCGAAGGTGCGTGGACAGGCATCTCCGAGGCCGCTACGACTACGTGGGGCGGCATAACTGCAACGGCGGCAACCACATGGGATTCCGTCTTCCAGGGCGCAAGCACCGCATGGCAGATAATCGCCGGCGGCCTTACTACTGCCTGGGACGAAATCTCGATAGCCGCAACCGCCACATGGGCAGGTATCTCCGGGGGCGTGGCGGCTGCTTGGGACACTATCAAGACGGGCACGACATCAGTGTGGGATAGCATCACCCAGGCGCTGGGCACTGCGTGGGACGGTCTTGCGTCCTTGGCCTCAACGGTGTGGGGTTCCATCGGGACGACAATCGCGGGGGGCTGGAACACGGTCACATCAACCACCACGACAGCATGGCAGGCGGTTGGTGGCTGGCTCATGGACATGTGGGGCTCGTTGGAATCGTGGGTCGGCGCTGCGTGGCCGGGAATGGCAGACACCATGGCCAGTGCGTGGGACACCGTTAAGCAGACTAGCGCAAGCACCTGGTCGGGCATTGAAGTGGCTCTTACGGGCCTGTGGGACGGCCTCGCCGAGTGGGCAGCCGGCACATGGAGCAGCATCCAAACCGGTGCGGGCTCCGCCTGGACGTCAATTAGCTCGGCGGCATCCACGGCATGGTCGGGCATATCGTCTGCACTCTCAGGGGTGTGGAATGGTCTTGCCACAACTGCAGGTGGTGCGTGGGCAGGTATATCGAGTAGTGCGGATGCTACCTGGACAGCTATATCGAGCGGCGCAAGCACTGCGTGGTCGGGCATCTCCGCAGCGTTGTCGGGCGCGTGGGACGGTCTTACGGCCTCGGCAAGCGCGGCATGGACGGCTATCCAGAGCGGCGCAGGTGTGGCGTGGGAAGCCATCAAGACAAACGCTGGCACCGCCTGGACGGCTATCAGCACAGGTGCTTCTACGGCGTGGGAAGGCATCTCGACGTCGCTGTCCTCGGTATGGTCGGGGCTCGTGGCGTCCGCAGGAAGTGTATGGACGGCCATCCAGGCCGGTGCGGAGGCCGCGTGGGCGTCCATCAGCACGGGCGCGGCAACGGGCTGGACAAACATCACGACGGATCTGACCAACGTATGGAGCGCGCTGTCGAGCGGCGCGGGAGCCTTGTGGGCAGGCATCGCTTCGGGGGCGGCAGGCGCCTGGTCTACCGTGCAAACTGACGCAACTACTGCATGGGATATCATCAGCGGCGCGCTCTCCGCATCGTGGACCGGGCTCCAGAACACGGCCACGGCGGCCTGGACGGGTCTCGCAAGCGCGATCGGCGCCGGCTGGGACGCCATCAGCACGGGCGCGACGTCCGCATGGGCAAGCATCAGCGCTGGGCTCGGCACGGCCTGGACCGGCCTTGCAACATCGGCCGGCAATGCCTGGGACGTTATTTCAACGAGGGCAACCTCCGCATGGGCAGCCATAGTGGATACGGTTGCCGGTGCATTTGAGGGGCTCGACATTGACGTGTCAGGCATCGGCTCGACCATCTCAGGGGCGCTCACAACGTCATGGGATAGCATCAAGTCGGCGGCCGCCACAAGCTGGTCGGCTATCAGCAGCACCATCACGGGCGCGTGGGACGGCGTAGTTAATTCAGCGGAGCCGGTATGGTCTACTCTCACGTCAACCATCAGTGGTGTATGGGATAGTGTCAGCGCAGGTGCATCGCCTGCATGGCTCGGCATCACGGCGGTGCTTACGTCGCTGTGGTCGGCCGGGACGCAGAAAGCCGGGGAGACATGGGGCGCGCTGACCGGTGCTCTCAGTGGTATCTGGGCAGGCATCGAGACTGAGGCCAGTCCTGCATGGGAGAGCATCAAGACCGCACTCAGCACAGTGTGGGATTCGACTGTAACAGCCGCCAGCACGACTTGGGGCGCGATCACGACCACTCTGGGCGGCGTGTGGGCTTCGGTGAATACGGCTGTCTCGCCTGCATGGGAGCTGGTTAAGACCAGCCTCGCCACAGCCTGGACAAGTATCTCCGACAGTGTAGCCACAGGTTGGGCGACGTTCACGACGGCTATGGGCGCAGTGTGGATGGCAGTAGATGCTGCTGTCGCCCCGGCATGGACCACGATAAAGACGAGCCTGAGCACGGCGTGGACGAGCATTTCGGGCAGCGTGGCTACCGGGTGGGCGACGTTCGAGACCAACATGGGTGCAGTATGGACGTCGGTTGATACGGCTGCGAAGACCGCGTGGGAGACTATCAAGACTAACCTTGGCCCGAAGTGGACGGCCATTTCAGATGCAGCCAGTAACACCTGGGCAGCCATCGTTACATCGGTCGGAACGATGAAGACCGATGCTCTGGCCGCCGTGGAGTTGATGGCCGAAGGCGTGATCGACTGGTTTGCCGACATCCCTGCCAAAGCTGGCGAGAAGATCAAGGAATGGACGAAGTCAGTCACAGGCTGGTTCTCAGATATGTGGATGAAGATCGTCGGCGGCTCCATCGTGCCGGACATGGTCACTGGAGTGCTGACGTGGTTCGCGAAGATGACTGCAGAAGGCACAGCGCTAGTACAAGAGCTGACCAATGACGCCATAGACGATACTGCCGATATGGCCTCGGGCCTGCTAGCGAATCTCGAAAAACTCGGTATCGACGCAAAGGGAATCGTGCAGACGCTGGGTAGTGCTCTACAGTCGCACTTCGCTAAGGCCTGGGACGGCATCCTCAACAAGACGATGACGTTCAAACAGGCGTTCCAGTCTGTGATGAGTGGCATGGGCGATACCGTTAAACAGCTGCTGGTGCAGCAGTTGGCGAACATGGCGTCGAAATCGCTGTCGACGCTCGGCGAATGGGCCTCGGGCGTGATTGCCAAGGTGGGACCCGCTATCGTGGCACTTATCCAGCAGGCATACGCGACGCTGCTAGCATTCTTCGCCTGGTCGGGGCCGTTGGCGCCGGTGCTCGCCGGCGGCACCATCGCAGCCGGAATCGCGGGGCTTGCAGCGCTCGTGGCCACTGTTATGGGGGCCTTTCGCAAGGGCGGCGATGTGCCCGGCCTCGCCCGAGGCGGCATAGTCACAGGGCCCACCATGGCCATGATGGGCGAGGGCGGTCGCCGCGAGATGGTGCTGCCTCTCGAGCGCGACAACGTGATCGCCGACTCGGTAGGTGCAGCAGTGTATCAGGCTATGACTATGGCGCAGCGCACAGGCGCGGCCGCCGGCGGCCCGACCAGCAGCCAGGAGATAGTCCTCCGTATCGACGGGGCGACGTTCGCGCGCGCTGTCCTCCCGGCTCTAGTCCGCGAGGGCCAGAGGCAGGGCGTCCGGGTAGTCATGGCTCCGCAGGGGGTGTAACTCGTGGCAGACATATATATCGCAGGGACTAAGGTAGCGCGCCCGGCCAAAATCAAGACCGGGCGCTTTGACTTGACCAAGAGCAGCCGGACTGCGTCAGGCAAGATGACCATGGAAGTTATCCGGGCGGGCGTCCGCAGGGTGGATGTGGAGTGGAGCTACATCACCGACGCGGAGTATGAGGCCATACTAGACCTGCTCGCGGCGCACAAGCCGTTCTTCTCCTTCCGTTACCCGGAGGCCGGCGGTGATGTGACCATGACGGTCTACGCGGGCGACATCAACGCAGGGTTGTGGCATACCGTCGGCGGCGTCCGCAGGTGGGAATCGGTGTCCATCGCATTCATCGAGCAGTAAGGGGTGAGGGCATGTATGCGGTGACGCCAGCATTTCACACGGCCATGCAGGGTGATTTGCGGCGCGTGCTGGCTCGGGTAGTGATCGACTACACCGATCCACTCATCGACCAGAGCATAGATGCGACTGCCACCGACCAGGCGCGCGTCTCGTGGCCATCACAGACCGCAGACGGTATCACGGAGGTGCCGTATCTCTGGACAGTGCTCGATGGGTCGTGGACCGCCGGCGGCGCTCGGCATCCCATGCCTGACACAGAGGCTATGGCCCAGCTATACCAGATGGGTTGGTGGGGCCAAGCGCAGGCAGGGCCCGACGGAGCATTCGCCGTGCCTTACCCGACGCTGACGATATCCCACGCGCCGCGGCCTGTGCATTCGCTGCGCGTGGTGGGTGAGTCAATGCTGGGTGAGTATCCCACGGCGTTCGTGATCCGTCTGCGCGATGGTGATGATGTTGTGCTCCTCGAGCGCACCGTGACAAGCAACTCTCAGCTCGATTGGCTTGAGGCGCTGCCAGAGCCGATTCTCGATGTAACTACTCAGGAGCTCGAGATACGCGCTTGGTCGAAGCCAGGCACGGTCGTCAAGATCACCGAGTTCTTCAGCTCCATCCAGCAGGTGTATGAGGGCGACGAGCTCGTGTCTATTCGGCTCCTCGAGGAGCGCGAGGCATCGCAGGGCTCACTGCCCGTCGGTAACGTGTCAGCTAACGAGATCACAGTCACGCTGTCCAATGCAGATCACCGGTTCGATCCGGACAACGCTACTAGCCCCATCTATCAGCTCGTGGCGGCTAACCGTCGTGTGCGGGTATGGCTAGGAGCTGAAATAGGCGGAGCTGTAGAGTGGGTGCCGCTGGGCGTCTATTGGACCATCGACTGGGATACGCCAGATGATGCGCTGGAGGCCACCGTGATGGCCAGAGACCGGCTGGAGCTGTTACGCATCAGCACATACCAGCCCGGGGCGGCGCTACAGGATGCTACACTGTATGACCTGGCCGTGGATGTGCTGACCCATGCAGGGCTCACTGCAGCTGAGTATCAGATAGACCCTGCCCTTCAGGCCATACAGATCCCGTGGGCATGGTTGTCGCCCATGTCACACAGAGATGCCCTACGGCTGATCGCAGAGGCATCACTGGCTGTGGTATACGCTGATCGGGATGGCCGGGTGCGAATCGAGGTCCCGACCATCACACTACCCGGCGAGGCGCCTGGTGTCTGGTACATCCAGGGGGCCCCATTGCCGGCTGAAACTACAGCCCCTGATGGACTCTACGGTATCGGACCTGATGACTACTACCCGCCGGTGATGACGCCATCGCGGCAGGATATGGTCGCCAATGAGATCGTGGTGGCTACGCAGCCATTGCAGCCCGGAGAGGTCGCAGAAGTCTATCGGTCGACTGCTCCTGTGACAGTGCCTGCCGGAGAGTCTGTGACAGTGACTGTGCGATACCAGGCCCCGCCTGTGATCGGGGCCAGCGCTGATCTCGAGTCTCCGCCCTCTGATGTAGCCATCACGGATGCAGTCTACTACGCATGGGGCGCAGAGATCACCGTCACGAACAGCAGCGGGGATGCCGCCGACGTGACGGTTGTGGTGACAGGGCAACCGCTGGAGGCTCTAGGCAGTGAGCAGGTTGTGGCAAGAGACTCGGCCTCGATACGCGCCAATGGAGTCCTGCGCTACGAGCTGCCGGCTAACCCGCTGGTGCAGACACTCAGCCACGCCCAGGCCATCGCACAGGCGCTCCTGGCGACGTCAGCCAGCCCCAGGAGAGACATCGAGTTCTCCTGGCGCGGCAACCCGGCGCTGGAACTGGGCGATCTGGTGTCGGTGCTCACCGATGCGCCGCGCGAGCGCCGGAGCACGTATGCGATCATTCGGCAGGAGTTGGAGTGGACGGGTGCGCTGAGCGCCCGGCTCGTGGGGAGGCGCATTGGATGACGAGTGTGCTGATAGAGTCCACAGCTACGACGGCAGCAGTGCAGCCTACGACTACCGCTGCTG
>DBQN01000081.1:0-124 GCA_002305255.1 Firmicutes bacterium UBA1393
CGGCCGATACACTACCATGCGCCGAGTGGCTGAGGGCGTCTGGGAGATCACGGTGCCCGAGGGCATCCACGATATCGAGTTCGACCCTGACCTCGCCGGTATGGAGAACAAGATCATCCGCGAT
>DBQN01000081.1:170-8111 GCA_002305255.1 Firmicutes bacterium UBA1393
TACGGTGGAGAAGACCCTCAGCCTGGGCGGCAGTGGACTGGTGCGCCTGCGAGTGTTGGTTGACGGCAAGCCGGCGGCGGGCGGCGCCTACCTCTACCATGGTGGCAGGAGCACCAACAAGTACACCACCATGCGCAAGGTTGCTGAGGGCGTGTGGGAGATCACGGTACCCGAGGGCATCCACGATATCGAGTTCGATCCTGACCTCGCGGGCATGGAGAACAAGCTCATCCGAGATGTCGAGGTGGTTGGAGGAAGCACTGTCGAGAAGACGTTGGATCTCGGCGGCAGCGGGCTGGTGCGCCTGCGGGTGTTGGTCGACGGCAAGCCGGCGGCGGGCGGCGCTTACCTCTACCATGGCGGCAGGAGCACCAACAAGTACACCACCATGCGCAAGGTATCGGATGGCGTGTGGGAGATCACGGTGCCTGAGGGCATCCACGACATCGAGTTCGACCCCGACCTGGCCGGCCTGGATAACAAGCTCATCCGAGATGTCGAGGTAGTCGGCGGTCGCACCGTCGAGAAGACGCTGGATCTCGGAGGCAGCGGACTTGTGCGCCTACGGGTGCTTCTTGATGGCAAACCGGCCGCAGGCGGCGCCTACCTCTACCACGGCGGCAGAAGCACCAACAAGTACACCACCATGCGCAAGGTGTCGGAGGGCGTATGGGAGATCACAGTGCCCGAGGGCGTCCACGACATCCAGTTCGATCCGGATCTGGCGGGCCTGGATGACCAGTTGATCACGGGTATCGAGGTCACGAGCAAGGGCACAGTCGAGAAGACGCTCGACCTGGGCGGCAGCGGACTTCTCCGCGTAAACTTCACATACCAGGGGCAACCGGCCAACGCCTCCGTGAGGGTGTACTTCGGCGGCAGGGCAACCAACAAGTACGCAAGCCTGAGAAGGATACAGACTGGCGTGTATGAGCTGCGGGTGCCGGCCGGAGTGCACGACATTGAGGTAGACCCCGATGCCTCGGGCGTCGCTACTCAGCTCATCCGAGATGTTGAGATCAAGGGCGACTCCGTGGTGGAGAAGACCCTGTCTCTATAGCGCAGGGAGTTGGGCAGACCAATGGCAGGGGGCGCGACCGTGTGGCCGCGCCCCCTGTGTCATACCTCTCACATCAGTGTTCCTGTCTAGCACCTGAAATCCTGGTGCGTGGCCCACGGGACGGATTAGCCCGTGCTTCCCAGGGCTGTGTGTCGCCTGCTGCCGCCACCGCCCACGCCGCGCGCGGCCGCTTCCGCCTGCAGACTCCTGACCATCAGGTGCCATTCATAGGTGCTCTCCAGCTCGTTGTGGAACACTAAGCTGTAGATGTCGCCGTCGTAGAGGAACTCTACGATCCTGTTGCGCCGGCCCCTAATGGCCTCCACTGAGAATCCCTTGACGCGATTGAGAAGGAACTCCGACGGGAGTGCGTCGGCATCGCGGCCCTCACGTTCGGCCTCGACGCGTATGGCGTCCTCATAGAGCACCACTTCGCCGTCGCCCAAGATCTCCATCTGACCAGCTTTGGGCTTACGCCTGATTGTCACCTTGCACGGGCCGTGTATGACGTCGCGCTCAGGGGTAGAGGTGGCTCGGCGTGCAGCCAGCCGAATCTGGGACTTTTGCCACTTGTCTTGCGCTTCAAGATTCTCATGATGCAGACGGCTGCCATTCACCAGGATGAACTCGCCTCTGTCGCCCCATCTGACGCTGTATCCGCATACCTTGCACGTGCAGAAATCGCCCCTGGTGACAAAGCAGTCATTCGAGCCACACTCAGGGCACAAGAACATGATGTTGTGAAGCCCGTGCGCCCTGTTCTTCCCGCGGTATCGCAGATGCGGGTGGGCGCGTATCCACTCGAAATCGCTGTTGTGCAGGCTCTCAGCCACTGCCTGTTGGATCTGGTCGGGCTTCAGCTTTCTCACCTGTTCTCTCGAGAACAGTACCTTCATGTTGAGAATGCAGCGGCCTCGACGTCCCCAGTACGCCCAGCACGGCCGTGTGAGGAACCCGCCCTGGATCTTGGCTACCACCAAGGGCACATCGAGCATCTTGGCGAGGCGCCCTACAGTGGGCGCGATGGCGTCGGTGTATCCGGCCATGCTTCGCTGCCCCTCCGGGAACAGTCCCACCGACCAGCCGTGCTTGACACACTGAAGCATCCGTCGGATGGACGCAGGATCGATGTCAAACTTGCTCTTAGGTATGGAGCCAAGCGCGGCCATGATCGCACTGACGAACCTGTTCTTGAACAGGGAGTCAGTGGCGAGAAAGCTGATTCGGCCCGGGATGTTGACTCCTATGAAGAAGGGATCCAGGTCAGTTTGGTGGTTTGAGACTACGAGGAACGGAGGAGCCACACCACCAAGCTCTATCTTGCCGCGCCTGAGTTTGCCCGTCAGCCTGAAGTGGATGGCCATTATGATCTTGACTATGGACGTGGTTATCCGGGTGGTCAGCGTGGGGACGCCTTCCATATTCCATCTCACCCCGACTCATTCGAGTTATCAAATCCCTTGCCAGGTCTATCGGTGCTGGATAGCGCGGCGAGCCCCTATCGCCACGAACGCCATGATAGACCTAGTGTAGAATGGTGCACTGTTTCCAGCCCTGTCATACAGCGCACTTTCATCGAGACCATAGTAACTGCGCATCAGCTGAGCATGAGTGGTCTGTCAGCACTGTTATGTTCGTTCTCAGTCTATTCGCCTTCGCCCGTCTGTTCCCTTTGGGCAACGACATTCGGGTCACCGTTGTTCCTTGAAACGAGCCCAGAAAAGCCGGTGGCGGCGTGGGCAGCGTTGGCGGCCCTTGCGATGATGCTGTCAGCATCGGGCCTGGCCGGGCATGAGAACAAGTCGCGGGCGACGATGGCCTGATGCCATGACGTGAGGCGTTCCAGCTCGGCAAGGACGGACTCCTCTTCCGTTGTTTCTCGCGTCGAAATCCTTTGTTCGATTCTGGCGACGTACTTGCTGCACTCCGCCACCAGTTCTGCGTACTCGGCTTCACGCGCTCGGTTGAGAAGCCTGATGATCGCGTTCTTGCTCTCATCGTCGACAGCGGTGCTCTCAAGGAGCACGCCTGTCCCACCATTTGCTCGAATGTACTCAGACGCAGCCTGAAGTTGAGCGCGGCTGTCGTCGGAGTATGGCAAGAACCACAGACACTGCTTCACATTGACGGCTCCCAGCTTCTTGAGCCGGCGCCACACCGACACTCGCGCCCGCGTGGGCTCCGCAGGAAGGCTGTACCCGAACACCAGCCACTTCATCCTATTCACCTTGCGCACCCCTAATGTGATGCTGTTCACAGACATGATAGCATGGTGTAACAGCAGTTACAAGGCGCCTTGAGCGGTGACAGCGGTGACGCTGAGGCTGCTCAGTCGTGGGCTCCGGCGGCTATCAGAAGGTCAATGATCTCTGTCGCTCCATCTTCCTCGGCGCGCTCCCTGGCGTGCTGAAGGACGGTTCGACCTGACCAGTCTGTGTGGTTCACATCGGCGCCGGCCTCGATGAGGGCTTCGACAGCGTCGGGATCACCGCCTTCGGCGACAGCGAATGTCAGCGCTGTCCAGCCATTGAGACCAGTGGCCTCAATGTCGGCGCCGTTTTCGAGCAACACGCCGACAATGTCGGAAGACGTTCCGTATACGGCGGCCAGCATGAGAGGGCTCATGCCGAAGGACTGGAACACGTTCACCTCTGCCCCGGCCTCAATGAGCGGCTGAACAACCTCAGGCACCATCGTGTAGGTGACTGCCCACATTATGGGCGTCCAGCGTTGATCGTCGGTGGCGTTCACATCGGCACCCCCCTTGAGAAGCGCCTCGATGACTGCCGGGTTGGAGGAGTATCCTGCGGCGATCATCAAGGGGGTACTGCCATCAAGTCCAACGGCGTCGACGTAGGCTCCCGCCGCGGCCAGCAGGTCAATCATGGACGGGTCCGGGTTCCTGTCGGCAGCGAAGAACATGGGTGTCCAGCCGTTCTGATCAGCGGCATTCGGATCGGCACCTGCCTCCAGCAGCGCCGCGGCCTTATCAACTCCATCACCGACGGATACAGCGAGCATCAAAGGCGTCCTGCCGTCGGGCGTCGCTGCGTTAGGGTCGGCCCCCAGCCTTGTGAGGGCCCTGATGACCTCTGCAGAGCTGCCGAACGCTGCCGCATACATTAGGGGAGTCCAGCCGTCGGTGTCGGTGCCGTCAACCTCAGCACCGGCAGCCACCAGGGCATCGACTATGCCTGCATTACTGGTATTCGCGGCGGCAAGCATGAGGACTGTCGCGTTCTCCTTGAGCCTGGCGTTGACGTCAGCACCAGCATCCACCAGGGCGGCGATGATGCTGGGATCGCCGTTGCTAGCGCCTGCGCGCATCAACGGCGTCCAGCCATCGGAGCCGCGGGCATTCACATCAGCGCCGGCGCTGATGAGGGCTTGGACCTCGGCGAGGGTGGCGCCGCTGAAAGCCAGATCCAGCAGTGATGAGGCTGCCACGGCCGGCCCGGCCGCAGCCAGACATATCAGCGTTGCGACTGCCAGCACGGCCACGAGCGTCTTGTTCATGGTGGGTGCCCCCGATCTATTCAACTCTGACTGTGGGATTCGCCATCGCCACGGTGGAACCCTCCCAGAACATGTCATTTCGCGGGCGGCGGGTGAGGCGGGCAGGCGGACGCGCGCAGAGATCGCAGGGGTATGGGGGGCATTCGACGCCTGGAGCTGGGATGACCTAAGGTTGGGTCGGTTTCGGGCGCTTGTAGCTGGCCTGACCCACGGATGGGTCGATTCTCGCACCAAACGACCCAGCCCTGGGGCGTTTGGCCTCAGGAGTGACCCACCGGTAGGTCGTCCACGTCGAGGGCGCCAGGCGCCGGTTGCGACTAACCAAGCCAGCAGCGGCCCTAACCGCGCGTAGCTGGTCAAATAAGAAAGCGGCGCACGGCGCCGCTACCCCTTCTCTACCCCGTTCGCATTTGGCTTCGAGAGGCGACCCGTGGCTGGGTCGGTTTCGGACTCAAGCGACCCGGCTATGGGTCGAGCGGCCTCTGAAGTGACCCGCGCCTGGGTCACCCTCCAGCCTCCCCCGCTCTTGCGGACCACTGGCACAACTAGCATCTTCGGGCCAGTGGATCACAGATGCACACCGCCCCAGCTGGCATTGGCGTCGCTGCAGCGCGAACCGCGCGGGCGGCACCCGGTCTCGATGGGGCGGCGTGGTGGGCAACTCGCAATCGCGTCTTGCTAGGAAATGACGGTCTACGATGATATGTAATACATCAAGCTCCGGGGAGGTGGCCCATGTGGGCGATGTGGACGGCGACCTTCTGCTGACGGTGGCGGAAGCCGCTGACTACCTCACTGTGTCGGTGCCGACTGTGTGGAGGTGGCTGCGCGAAGGCAAGCTCAGCGGTGTGAAGATCGGGAACAGTAGACGGTTGAGGCTGAGCGAGGTGCGCCGCTTCGCGATGGCGGGGGCGACGGGGGCGCGCGAAACCGCGCCGGCCTATGGGGGTGAAGCGCTCGTTGATGTCACGGGCGATGCTATCTTGGCCGAGCTCAGGGCGCGAGTGGCGTGCAAGTGCAACGGCTATCCGGGCACTGAAGCCCTCCGCCAGATCAGGCGCGAAGGGATCAGTTCGCCTGGTTACCTGCATGAACCAGGTGATCGCTAGCATGCCGTTCGGAGATGCGCTCGAACTGTCGGTATGTGTCGACGCAAGTCTGGTGGTGAAGTGGCTCGTAAGCGAAGCAGACTCGACCGAGGCCCTCACCGTGCTGGAGCGCTTGATTCACGGCAGTACTCAAATGGTCGCGCCGTACCTCATCGACTACGAAGTCGCGTCAGTGCTGAGGAGAATTGCGGCCAGGGGTGAAGTCGCTGTCGACGAGGCCCTTGCGCGGGTCGCCCTGCTTGAGATGCTCCCTATTCGCCGTTTGCACTCGCCTTTTCTTCTGCGGCGCGCATGGGAAATCGCATCTAGGTACGGCCTGCCGACGGTGTATGACGCGTGCTACGTCGCCCTTGCGGAGATCACCGGCGCCCGCCTCTACACCTGCGACGAGGCACTCATATCGGCCCTTGGCGGCAAGTCCGACCTGATCGTCAATCCCATGCGCTAACCTACGGCAACCAGTCGCTCACCACCGGCCTCAGCACCGGACGTTACGCCGTTTGAACCCCAGGCGCCCGCCATCTGCGGCTTTGCGGATAGCCTCGCTTGCCAGCGGCACCTTGCACTTGGTCTTGCCTAGCTTGACGTCTACCGGCCCGACTTGGGCGGCAACCCGCACTGCCTCTTCATAAAGCGGCAGGTATGATACTCCGACTGCCATGACGAAGTTGTTCATCGAGTACTTGACCCTGTTCGGCTGGTCATGAATGGTTCGTGCCACGTTGTCGAGCATCGAGCGCAGCTTGTCGGTGTCGAACTCACTGTCAGGGCGCGAGCCAAGCAACCATGCGTAGCAGGACCAGCCTGCCGACGCCCGAAGCTCCCGACCATCGGCGATCCAGCGGTCGGCAACGACCTGCGCGAACGCAGTCTCAGCAAGAGTCACGGCAACTATGTAGTCGGAGACCATGTAGAAGTACGCCTGGTCTATCCAGCGTTCAAAGTCAGCCTCCGTCATGGCACGAGGCTCCGCTACCATGCCTGCAAGATACATTGCGTCGTAATTGCCGGTGGCGTAGAGCGCCTCAGCCATGCGCTGGTCCTTGCCGATCCGCTTGGCAATGGGCTTCATTGAGGCGATGGTCACGCCAAACAGCGGCTCGTGCCCGCCGTGTCGCATGTAGATCGCCTTTGTCCGCTCGGTTCCCACGGCCTCAAGCTGCTTCATGATGTCATCCAACTCCATGCCGACACCTCCTACTGCATCGTGTTCAATGCGCCTTTGCGTTTTCCTGCATGCCGGTCTACCTGTGCCGAAGCTGCCGTGTTCAGATGTGGCGGAAGATCACGATGACTCCGAACGATCCGGCTGCCTGTCGACGGCTGTTCACTGTCAATGGACATCACCGCACCTGATGCATTATTCCCATATCGCTGCGCTAGTTGCCGTGTCGCAGCACACTCCACTGGAATTACTAAGGTGACTCCCTCCCACTGGCAGGATTACAGTGGGCTTGGCTGTCCGGCCGGCAGCCAGTGCACATGAATCAAATCGGGGGGAGACAGACATGAAGCGACTGGGAATCGCCCTCGTGACTGCGCTGGTTCTCATCCTGGCTCTTGGTGTGGCCAGCGCAAAACCACCGGAGGACGGGGTATCTCCAGTAGAGACCCTCTACGCTGGGATTCTCGGCTATGAGGTGGGAATTCCGCATGACGTGGTGTATGAGGATGCCCCTCGCCTTCCGGTTCTGAAGAAGGACGGGACTCAGGCCATGGGCGATATCTACTTCAGGACCGTGGATCTGATGCGCAGGACAACCATCCCAGTGACCGAACTGGTCGACAACAAGGAGATACTGCGCATAGCAGCGCCGGATGCGATTGTCATCGAGGTCATCACCCTAAACTACTATATCGCAGAGTTCATTGATGGAGAGGGCAACACCATCTTCTTGCCGGTGTATCTCCATGGCGCCCCGCTGGAGAGCGGGCGTATCGACGTGTGGGGCGTGGAGATGTAATCTCCTATGCATTGGGCGTCCGGCACTGAGGGGCCCATGCCGCCCGTGCCGGGCGCCTCGTTCATTCAAGCGCGATTCAGCGCACCTACTCCCCCTGCCCAGGAAGGAGACTGGTCGGCTCCACGTGTCACGCTCACGATGCCGCCGTCGACGCTTCGGATGTGTCGACCGCCAGCGTGTGGTCCCTCGGTCGCGGATGGCAGATGCAGCTATGCTTATGTTCTCGGCGCCTGTAGCTGGGATGACCCACGGGTGGGTCGATTTCGAGCTGGAGTTGTCCCGTTCTAGTGGA
>DBQN01000043.1 GCA_002305255.1 Firmicutes bacterium UBA1393
CATCAGTCACGTTGCGGACTAGGTGGAACCTGTCCGCAGCTTGTATGGCTTCAGGGGCAACGCAGGATGTAGCTTGCGCATAGGCAGTAGCGCGGCCACGGACCACAACCTGAATGCCCTAGTGCCGGCTGGGCCATTCGGCGACCGGACCCGCCGCACGCCCGGGGATGATGTCCACTGGTCTCCCGGTCTCGAGGTCACACGGCAGCGCACCGTAGGTTCTACCTTGCCGGATCACAGAGTCGTCAACGCCGATGAACCGGGGCGCTTTCACTATAGAAGGGAGCGGTCAACGGTTCGCAGAAGTGTACTGGAACCGGTACGAATCCCGAGCGAGAAGGCGAGGGCCGCTCTTAATGTGCTGCTGAGCAGCGATACCAGCGATCTCAGCACGACTGCGCCCCTCTGGGTGCGCTGAGCATGGCGTCGCGCAGGCCAATAGAGGGACTCCACGAACGTGACTCGAGAACATCCGGAGGCCCTGCATCTGAACCATCGGGCCGACGCGGTTACCTCGACGGGGTTGCCCAAGATCGGGAGGTCCCTCAACCGGCGAAGATAGCTGCTATGCACCGAGGTGCTCGTACCTCCGCAATCGGGACATTTGGCTGAGTTGCTGTCTACAGAGATGTCAATCCGGATTCTACTGTCGGCAGAGTCGACACCCGTTACCCTGAACCCCGGGAAGCGCACTGCTAACATCGGGAGAGCGCTCCTACGGGTTGCGTATGTCTCCACCATAGCAACAGCTCATAGTGCATTCAACAGGGCACACCTTGCACGGAACCTGACGAAGACCCACTCATGGACAATCGCGACGTGTACTGGTGGTCAACACTTGGACTAGCGTACACATCTTGAAAGGCTCGATAGGGAGATCAAGCGACGTGCAGGCGTGGTGGGGATCTTCCCCAATGATAGCTCTGCCCTCAGGCTTCTCGGGGCCGACATGATAGAGCAGGGCGACGAGTGGATCGTACTACGCAGATACTTCAGCCAAGGTTCAGTGAACAAGGTGCTGCCGCCAGCCGACGTGGGCATGATGCTGCCTCCGGTTGTATAGGGTCGAGCGCCGCCGCCGGCAGGGAGCCCTCAATGTGGCTCCCAGGCGGCGGCGCCCCCCGAATTGGATCGCAGCGCAGTGGGCATTGGAACCAACCGACCGTACGAGACTTGCGACACCAAACCCGGAGAGAACCGTACCGCCGATTTACACCACCGACGAAAGATGACCCTCTAGTCAGCTGCATGCGATCGAGTCGTGTGGGGCAAGGCGAACCATTCTGTGGGCAAAGGAGTCCGTGCAACGTCTTGATCAGCAGTGGACATGCGATGGCATTGGCAATGCCCCCAAGCATGGCGCAAAAGTGAATTTCATCACAATTATTCCCATGATAGGATTTGCTCAAGTCGTGTCGAATACGTAGTACTGTCGAATGATATGGTCATCCTACCAATTTATGCTTCGCGTCGCATGAATTACGTGAGGTGGAAAGCTACTTGGAGGCTGTCAGGCGAGTCAGAACCGTTGACGTAGTATCTCAGAGGTTGCTTTCGGCGATCGCCCGAGGGGAGTTCCAGCCTGGGACGAGACTACCGCCCGAGCGTGAACTCGCGAGCGTATTGCAGGTAAGCCGCAACATGCTTCGAGAGGCCGTACGTCAGCTCGAAACCATGGGAGTCATCGTTGTTCGTCAGGGCAACGGAACCTATGTAGCCGAGGCTGCTGATGGGTTCACCGCCAGAAACCCTTTGGAGTTGTTGGCGCTTGCCGACACCAACGTTCTGGACCTGATGGAGGCGAGGCAGGCGATTGAGATCAAGGCAGCTAGCTTGGCTGCGTATTCCGGCGAAATCGTCCACGTAGTCCGGAGGAAGACGTCCACTCGTTCCGGGTCAAGTCATCCAGCTGTTCCGGGCCAAATCGTCCACCTGTTCCGGCTCAAGGAATCCAGTAGTTCCGGCAGGCCGGGTTGCCAGGTCGGAGCGAAGCGACGCTCGGTATGGACTCATGTCCCTTGGTCAGTGGTTCGCTGTGCCCGCTGTTCTACCTTCCTCATCGATTCCCCCTTCAAGCGTATTCTGTGTGAGTTGTGGACGAGGCGATCGAGAACTGCATCGGCCACAGACGGGTCGAGAATGGATGCGTGCCAGTCCTCAACAGGAAGCTGGCTAGCCATGATCGTGCAGGACAGCTGACTGCGATCATCGATGATCTCCAGGATATCGCGACTCTCCGACGGCCCCAACGGCGCCGTTCCCCAGTCATCCAGGACCAGCAATCGTATCCTCGACAGCCTGTTCAGGACTTTCGCGTACGACCCGTCGCCGCGAGCCACGGCCAGGTCGGAGAGCAGGCGCGGCACTCTGTAGTACCGCGCACTGAATCCGTGTCGACAGGCGGAGTGGGCCAGGGCGCAGGCTATGAATGTCTTGCCCACGCCAGTAGGCCCGGTTATCAGAACATTCTGCGCATCCTTGATCCAATCGCAGGTAGCCAGGTGAATGATGGCGTTTCGATCAAGGTCGCGGGGCTGCCGGTAGTTGATGTCCTCGATGCACGCCGGAAGGCGCAGTTTGGCCTCTTTAAGCAGACGTGCCAACCGCCTGTCTTGCCGACAACTCCACTCTCCATCTACGAGCATGCTGAAGCGTTCATCAAAGGACAACTCCTGCATGTTGGGCCTTTCTCGCTGGAACGAATAGGCTTCGCTCATCCCCGTCAGGCGCATGTCGTTAAGCCTGGCTATGGTATGTTCAATCAGCATCTCATCGCCTCCTTAGCTGAAGTAGCCTGGCCCGCGGACGTTGGCATGGGCGGGCAACGCCTCGGGCGGCGCCTGCTCAGGCAGAGGCGTCTGATCCAATCCGTTCCTGAGAATGGAGTTCACGCTCTTGTATGAGATGCCGCCCAGAGCCAGCGCCCTGGCCGCCGCGGACTCCACCCGCTCGGGTGAATAGGCTTTCGTCAACCTGATGATCCCCAGGCATGAGCGATACCCCTGTTCCGGGTGGGGTCTTCTCTCGAGTATCGTTTTCACGAGTTCGCCTGTATTGGGCCCTATCGTTCCAGCCCAGCGGATCATCCGTTCAGGCGTCCATTCGAGGTGTTTCTGGTGCGATGCAGGGCGGTGGCTTGGTTCTGTGGCCACCTTTCCGCGACCGATAGCCCTTTGATGAACTGCTACCCTCTGGCCGCGATTGAACACTTCCACAATCCTTGCAGTGAGTCGAACATCCAGCTCACGGCCTATGAGGCTATGGGGGACACTGTACAGATTGTGATCGACAGCGATGTGGTGATCTATGTTCACATTCGCCTTCTTCCACTCGGCGAACACATAGTGAGTCTGTGGGAGAGGTCTGAGGGCTGGCCTGTCTATCTGCTCGTATACGGTTCTACGCGTTCCATCCAGTTTCTGAAACGGCTTGTTGTTCAGCACCTCCAACTTCTCGCTGATGACGCTGTTCAGCTGGTGCACGCCAAAGAAGGTGATGTTCCGTATTGCAGCCAGTATCCACCCCTCGACCACTTGCACGCCCTTCTCGACCTTCGCCTTGTCCCTAGGCTTGCGGGGTCGTGCTGGAATGACTACCGCACCGTAGTATTCAGCCATCTCGCTGTAGGTGGCGTTTATGTCAGGTTCGTAGCGGCAGGCGGTCGTCACCCCCGTCTTGAGATTGTCGGGTACCCATATCCCCGCCGAGCCATTGAAGAACTCCAGAGCATTGCTGGTCAAGCTCACCCATGATCTCAGATCCTGCGTCATCGTGGCCTCTGCATACGTATAGTTGCTCGCTCCCAGCACTGCAACGTACACATAGGCTTGTTTGACCTCGCCCGATGCCGGATCCACTATCGGAACGGTCTCGCCGGCGAAGTCGACGAACATTTTCTCGCCAGCGCGATGTGTCTGACGCATCACAACATCGAGCTTGCGCACCCATTCGCGGTAATGGACGCAGAACTGGCTGTATTGGAGCCCGTCGGGGTTAGCCTCTTTGTACTCGCACCACAAGAGCTGCAGGGTAACCGACTTCTTGCTCTTGAGCTCGCGGTGGACCTTCTCCCACTTCGGCAGAGGCCTGGCCTTGGGCTTATC
>DBQN01000091.1:0-5731 GCA_002305255.1 Firmicutes bacterium UBA1393
CAAACCTCTGGGTGGAGGCCAATTGGGCCCCAACACCTCCGGCTGGAGGAGTTCGGGCGATTTACGCCTCTGGCTGGAGGAGAAGGGCATCGAAACCGAGGTGGTCGGCGTCTATAGGGTAGAGGGTGATAAGAGCGGTAGGCATGCCCGCGCCGGGCATGCCTACCTAGCTTCTTCTACCTGCAGTTTTGATGCGGGCCGTTTCCGTCGTTAGCGGAGCTCGCGAGGCGACGAGTCGGCTGGCCTCTGTCGGCAAGAGTTCGACCTCCAAGTGGAGGCGTTCCGAGCCCCAACGCCTCCAGCCGGAGGAGTTCGACCGGTTCACGCCTCTGGCTGGAGGAGTTGAGTATCCAGACTGGGGCAATCGACTCCAGCAAGATGTGAGGATCAAGAAGGGGATTGCCACGCCCCCACCGGGTATGCCTTGCACCCCCACACCCGGCTCGCCAACCCACTAGCCCGCCCGAACAGACGTCGGCCCATCGCATCGCTGCCGCAATAAATCGCGATCTTCTGCCTGCTAGAGGAGTAGTAGGGCTTACGAAGAACGCATCAGGCGATGGTGTCAGCCGCCGCTCGACCACCGCTACGAACCGCGGGGGAGGCGGCGTCATGACCCATCGCCCACCATGGGTCGAAGGGCTGGTGTCAGCGATGCCGACCACTCCGCCCGGTGCCGCAAGGATCTGCCTTCTCCTGCTCTTGGCCTCTTGCCTTGCCAGGCTTGTGGCGGCATGCCCCGTCGCCGCCGTTGATTCAAGCAAACACCTCTGGCCTCTTGCCGCAATCCACTTCGACGAGCCTGCCTCCGAAACCGCCACCTTCGCTATGACTGATGACGATTTCCACAGCCGGCGAGTGGCTCTGGAGCATCGCATCGCACGAGCCTATGACGAGCTTGCTGTATCCCTGCCGGATGAGCAGCGAGCTCTACTGAACGCAGCTCAGCAGCGGTGGCTTCGCTATCTCGAACTCACCGACCGCGCGCTTAAAGTGCGATTGGACGAGCCTGTAAAGGTGTTCTACGGCGTAGAGGGCAAGGAGCGCAAAACCAACGTCTACAAGGACACCATTCTCGCCACCCTGGAATACCGGGCTCTTGATCTGGAGAGCTGGTGTCGCGGTGACTATGCGCATCCGCGCTCCAGCGCCGCTGACAGTGCCGCCGACGCCGCCGACGCCGCCGGCCCCGGCGAAACGCAGCTTACCCAGGCCCTAGCGTTGCTGGATGAGGCCTTCGGGATGGCGGTGTACGTCATGGACGAGGTATTCCGCGGCCCGACACAAGAGGCTCAGAACGCCTTCTACGCCTGGCTGCGGAGCGATGTCGAGTTCGTGCGCGCCGCCGCCGGGAACGACCCGGCCGCCGCCGCCCTCGCGCTAGAGCTGCTTCAGGTGGAGAGAATGCTTGACCTGGCCCGCCTTCAGAGGGAGGGCTGGGTGTTCTTTCATCGAGAGCGAGAGGACTGACACGAAGGAGGTGATGTCCGACATCGCGTCGGGCGACCACGAGGAACTACGTCACTGGCTCGGGCATCGATAGCCCAGATGAAAGGTGAAAGGGGGTACAACTACATGAAGGTACTGCTTACAGTGGTTTTGGCGGTGGTGATCACCATGGGCTTTTCATGTGCAAGTCTGGGGGCGAATCCCCTCGACACACTGCTCACTCCGGCGGAGGCGTCTGGCTGGGCACGCACGACTACCAGTCAGGAAGTGATCGATTTCTGTGTGCAGGTGGCGGCTCAGAGTGAGGGACGCATCAGGATCGAGTACATTGCGCGCACGGCTCAAGGCCGTCTCATTCCGCTGCTCATAATCGGCAAGCCTGCGCCCGCGGGCCCCGCCGACGTGGCACAGGGCAAGGCCGTTGTGCTGGTGAACTGCAACATTCACTCAGGGGAAGTCGAGGGCAAGGAGGCCATGCTCATCTTCGCCCGGGAGGTGGCTCAGGGAAAGCACGACGACCTCCTCGAGGATCTGGTAGTGCTGCTCGTGCCCAACATGAACCCCGACGGCAACGATAGCCTGGCCAAGAACCGCATCAGCAGCCAGTTCACCCCCAAGCTGGTGGGCACGCGAACCACCGGCGAAGGCTACAACGTCAACAGGGACATGACGAAACTCGACTCCATAGAGGGTCGGGCGGTTGTGTCTATCATGAACAAATGGGATCCGGTGATCTTCATCGATGCACATGCAACGAACGGTTCGTTCATGCGGCACGCAGTCTCATACAATTGGGGACTGCATCCCAACACCGATGCCGATT
Source organism: Firmicutes bacterium UBA1393 (assembly GCA_002305255.1). GTDB lineage: Bacteria > Bacillota > DTU025 > DTU025 > DTU025 > UBA1393. The sequence goes on from DBQN01000091.1 coordinate 2,273, forward strand.
TGATGGAGTACAACCGCGGCCGGTTCTCCGAGATCGCAATAGGCAGCCAGTCTTACCTGGCCTCGAAGGGGAAAGTCGCAGTCCCTTACGGCAATTTCGGACTGAACTACAGCGGCATCGTGGCAGAGGGCTGGGTCACATTCGAGGACTACCCTCGCTATACCACGAACTACGCCGGCCTGCGGAATCGCCTCGCGATGCTGCTGGAGTGCTACTCGTACGACCCGTTCCCTGTTCGAGTCGACACTCAATATGAGTGCATCTACGGAGCCCTGCTGGCCGTGCAGAAGGACAAGGATACGATAGCCGGTCTCATCAGGCAGGCAGATGATCGTTCCATGGCACGCGCCTCAAATGGAATTGACCCGACAAGAGATCTGGTGGCTCTGGACTCCCGTCTAGAAGTGTTGGAGACACTGACGGTCATGTCGTACGAGCATGATGATGCAGGTAAGCTCATCGCAACGAGACTGAAGGACGCCGAGGGCGATTACTGTGCCGTGGAGTTCGCTGGCGAGCGAGACTACGTCGTCGATTACTACGGCAAATTCGTGCCGAGCGGAACCGAGGTCATGGGCGCATACTACCTGGTCGAGGCGGATGGGCTGGCCGGCGTCGAGCTGCTGATGCGCCACGGGGTCAAAGTGTCGAAACTGGAGCGCGACACCCCTATCGATGCAGGCTTGTTCCAGTGGTACGATGTTGAGAAGGTCAATAGGGCGACGAGGGTCTATGAAGGGCATTTCATGAACAAGCTGGAGGGCACATGGCGATCGCCTGCTGAGCCGCAGGTGTTCCCGCAGGGGACCTTCGTGATCTCCACAGCTCAGCCTCTCGGGGCTTTCGCCGCCCTGATGCTGGAGCCCGCCAGCGTCGACGGAGCGACGTCGTGGAACTACTTCGATTCGGCGATGCAGGCGAAGGCCGGCACGGTCAGGGCGAACTTCACCAGCACTCCCTCTGACTCGGCCGCCGCCGTGGCATTGCCCATATTCAAGGTGTCGAGCTTCGATGCGATTCCGGCGGAGAACATAGTCGTCGTCGACAAGGTGTCGGACACGGCCCTTGCCGCGCTGACCAGCAACTATGGCGTGCTGTCGCCGCACTTCCAGTCGGGGGTTCACGAGTATGCGGTGCACGTTCCACACAGCGTCGACAGCGTGAAGCTCATGGCGATTGTGAGGGACAAAGTTGGTGCGACAGTCAGCATAGACGGCATACCGGCGGTGAGCGGCAAGGAGTCCGATGCCGTTGGTCTTTCTGTGGGACTGAACACCGTAGTAGTCGTCGTGACAGGGGCAGATGGCAACACCGAGACGTATACCGTCAGGATAACAAGGGATGGACCGGCGGCCTTCAACTGCCCGTAGGGGCCAAACCTCCAGGCGGAGGCGGCGCCGGCGAGCGCGAAGATGATACGAGATAGCAGGAGTGGAAGGCATGCCCGATGCGGGCATGCCTTCATAGCTTTCTACCTGCCGTTGCCCCCCAGCCCATAGCAGCCGATTGCCAGAGGTAATCTACAGCAGACTGTCCTAAGGGACAGGAAAAGGACAGTCTGGGAGGACTGTCTGACAGCACCGACAAATTATCAGATAATAGGGGGAATACCGAGCAGCTTACTCTGGCATCGTGCAACAAAATTGCTTACCGGCTACCTCCCGTCAGGGCGGGCTGCTCGTACTCCGCCACCAACTTTCGAGATGGAGGGATGTGTATTGAAGACCAAGGCTCCGATGGTGCTGCTCGCCCTTGTTTTCGTAATGGGGCTGGCAGGCGCGGCCTCGGCGGCGCAGTCCGACTCCGGTGCCGTGAACGTGGTGGTCCCAAGTTATCGACACATTGAGGTAGGTGATGCCACGATCGAGTTTCTGGCATCCGACTTCGGGATCACCACCGCCGGGCCCAGCCTGGCCTGGAACACAGTTACGGCAAGCATCGCCTGGGTTCACAACTACACCGGCGACTGCGCCATCACGGTGCAGGCAAGTGCGTGGCAACCGGCTACACCCGAGAACTTCGACGGGAACATCAAGCTTGAGGTGGAGTACCTGGGGCTGCTGGGGACCAAGCCGACCCCTAGCACTGTTACTCTGACCGCCCAGAATGGTCTGCCGCCGGGTGGCGCTCAGAACCTGCTCACCGGCATTGCCCGCGGATACGAGGTCAGCTCAGTCCTGTACACCGTGACCTTGGTGAGCGACGGAAGTGTTCAAGCCGATACATACACGTCTACAGTGACCTATACCGTTACCTCACCTTAACCGACCTCAGGGCGAGTCACCCGACCTACAGGTGACGCATGGCCACTACAACCGACGCGCCCCGCGCGCCAGGGCGGGCCGCATGCCCGCCCTGGCCACGGGCTGCCGCAAGGGGAGCAAGGAGATGGAATGGAGATGATGATGTTCCGACGGACGCTGCCGGCGCTGCTCTGCGCTGCAGTCCTGTTCAGCCCGGTGGTCGGTGCCCAGGAAGGGATGATCGTCACCGCCGGCGATGCGATCATCGATGTTCTGCCTCTGAGCGGGGCTATGGGTCAGCTGATGTCGGTGGAGAGTGGCTCAACCTTGAGCTGTCGGATCGACAACGGCTCCGACCTGGGCAGTTACTCGGTGACTGCCCAGGCGGACACGCCGCTGACACTGATGCCGAACGGCGTCGACAGGCTGATACGGCTGCAGGTGTCGCTGAACGGCGGGGCCTACGCCGAGCTCGTGAACCAGCTGGGGCAGGCCCAACCGGCCTCGACACTCGGCATCGTCAGCATTTCGATGGCGAACCAAACCTATAGCTGGCCGCTGAGCTATCGGGCGTCGCTCTACGTCGATGGATCTGTCGCCGCGGGCAGCTACGTGTTCAGCGTATTGTTCACCTTTGTTGAGCAGTAGACCACGTCTCGGCAGTCTGGGGGTGTCAGGTGATGCGTTATGTCAGAAAACTCGGTCTCTTAGTGCTGGCGGCATTCGCGGTCGCGTGTACGTGCTCGCTCGCACTGGTCTCCCCGGCCGGCGCGGCCGACGCGGCCGCCGCAACCGCAGCGCCCAGCATATCCGTATCAGGTAGTCTCACACACGTATTCAAAGGCGAACCCGGCCAGGTGCTGACTGGGGAGATACATGTCGTGAACAGCGGCGACGCAGTTGCCCAAACGCGGCTATACCTCAACGACTACATGTATCATGCCGACGGAACTACCGTCTACGGCGAGCCCGGTACGACCGACCGGTCGAGCGCCGGCTGGGTGACTCTCCATTCTGAGCTGGTGGCGGTGCCGCCCAGGAGCGTGCTGGCGGTGCCCTACTCGGTGCAGGTGCCCGCCGGGGCCGCCGCCGGTTCACACTGGTGCCTCGTCATGGTGGAGCAGGCCGACCAGGGCTCCACGGCTACGCCCCAGCTGGACGTGGCTACCGAAGCCCAGCTCAGCCAACCCGTGGCGCGGATAGTGGCCCGGGTGCG
>DBQN01000091.1:5746-6236 GCA_002305255.1 Firmicutes bacterium UBA1393
CTCGATGTGCAGAACACTGGCGATATGAGACTGGTGCCCACGATGAGGGTGTGGGCCTACGACGGCCGCGGCCAGAACGTCGGAATGTTCGAAGGTTCGCGCACGGGCCTGGTGCCTGGTTCGTCTGCCCGCTTCGAGACCGCGCTGCCCGGCATCGCGCCCGGCGACTACGCTGTGCTGGTGGTGCTGGAGAGTGACGCGGGTTCGTGGGGAGTCCAGTACGACCTGAAGCTGTAGCAACGACTCTGGCAGGGGGGAAGGTCAAATGACGCGAAAGACCGCGGCTGCGCTTCTGCTGCTGGTGACTGCCTTCATGGCTGGCGCCGCTCCCGCCCACGCCAGCTGCGCCGAGCAACCGGGCGTTACGGCGGCGCTCAAGTGGCCGGCCTCGTTGTCGACGCAACCCCGCGCCGTCCTCGCGCTGAGCTTTGAGGTGACGAACACCGGCGGCAACACCGTCGAAGTCGTCGAGCACATAGTGCTGCCAGAC
>DBQN01000091.1:6396-6558 GCA_002305255.1 Firmicutes bacterium UBA1393
CACGTCGTCGCTGGGTCGTGCTACGTGGCGCGCTTCTTGCTGGCCAATGCGGGCAACGGTGCCGCCGCAGTCAGCCTCGACACAACGGAGCAGGAGGGGTTCACCCTGTCGCACGTGCGTCGGTTGCAGCTGGAGGCAGGCGAGTCGCGAGTCGTGGATGTG
>DBQN01000091.1:6624-6857 GCA_002305255.1 Firmicutes bacterium UBA1393
AGGATCCTCCTTCCGGTGCAGGCCCGGGCTACGCTGGGCATTGAGGCGGCGGCGCGCCCCGGGGCCTTCAACGTCACGCTTTCAGGGAAGGGCTACGTCGATGAGGACGAGGAGCGGGAGTTGGCATTCTGTCTCGGCATGGATTCCGACAATTACGTTAATTACCGCAGCCCCCTCGTCGAGGTGGCGTTGGGGAGCACGCCGTTCAGTCTATCAGCACTCACTGGATCCCT
>DBQN01000091.1:6891-13247 GCA_002305255.1 Firmicutes bacterium UBA1393
GCGGCAGTCGGGGGCAGCGCGGGCAGCATAGGCCCCGCAGGCGCGGCCAGGGCCGAGATCGAAGCTCATCTGGGCGCCATCGGTGCTCGGGGCCGCCTCGCTATTGCCACTGCACAGCCCGGCTTTCCCGGGCGCTACGGCAACCGCGTCGTCGTGGAGGGCTCGGCTGAGCTGCCGGCCTGGGGACGCCTCAGCGCCCGCGGGCAGGTCACAGGTGTGCTGGCGCACGGCGACGGCAAGGACTGGGAGTGGCGCCTGGGCGGGCGGGTCAACCTTCATTACGCTCCAGGCGGCGACGCGTGGCTCTGCTACCGACACGATGACGATCAGTTCGCCGTCGGCATCACGCAGCGGCTCGGGTCGACCACCCTCGACGCCCGCTACCACTGGCGGCCGGACGAGCCCGGCGACGACGCGCTTCGGGTGTCACTGGATCTGTCGAGTCAGGGGAGACCGGATTACCAGGCCTACTACAGCGCTTCGGGGATGTCGGGGGGCGAGGCGGTCCATACAGTCGGGGCGGCGGTCTCGATGCAGACCGGGCGCCGGCTGTGCGCAACACTCGACGCAAGCCGCATTTTTGGGGCTGCCGGCCAGTCTACCAGCATAGGAGCCAGACTGCACTACAGTCTGAGTGACTGGCTCAGGCTTGAGGGCGAGGCGAAGGCCACAAGGCCTGACGGCGGCGAGTGGGGTGTCGTCGGAAAGGTCGGGCTCACTGCGACGCAGGGATTCAGCGTGCCAGTGGGCGTGAGGACGAGCGTGGGCACGCTGGCGGGCAGGGTGTTCGATGCGTCCGGCGGCCTCGCCGGAGTTGTGGTGAGAGTCGGCAAGCTCGCTGCGATGACTGCGGCCGACGGGACATACCAGTTCAGCGGGCTTGAGCCCGGGGTCTATTACGTGCAGGTAGACAGGGCTAACCTGCCGCACGGATGCATTGCCGACCTCGTGATGCCGGCGGAAGTCGCGATCGAGGCCGGTGCCACAGGGAGACTGGACATCCCCATCACCCGAAAGGCGTCGCTGAGCGGGCAGATCGTAGTGTGCCGGCAGGCGGATCCCAGGGGCGGCGACGTGGACTGCACAGGCAGCGCGGTTAGCCCGTTGACCGGGGTGACGGTGTCGGCGACGATGGGCGGCGAACAGCGCACCGTGACGACGGACGCCGAGGGCAGGTTCAGCCTTGTTGAGCTGCGCCCGGGCAGTTGGGAGGTGCGCGTCGTAGCGGACGGTGGCCGGATGCCTGAGGGGCACGTGCTCGAGGCAGAGGCGCTCATCGTGAGCGTGGAGCCTGGCGGGAAGGCGGAGGTGCTGTTCAAAGTGGTGCCGCGGGGGCGCGAGCTACAGATGCTAGACGGCGGGAGCAGCGAGTTGTGGGGACGACTCTAGAGGCAGAGGTGGGGGGCTTTCCGCGCCCGAAGCTGCGGATCGGCGGCAATTGACCCAGCCGCGGGCACGGCAAGAACCCTACCCCATTGCCGGAGACACGACGTCTGACGGGGGGCCAGGTGCCTGAACAGCAAGTGGATTCTACCGCTGCCATAGAACGCTGCCGAGCCAGAATACACCCACGATGGCGACTACGTGCAGGATCCACCAGCCGGGACGCAAGAAGGCCCACGTTGTGCCTGCTACCGGGTCGTCAGAGGTTCTCACTTCATCAGCCATACCAATCACCTCGATTGATAGACTTCCCCAGCTGAGCATGGTATATGCCAACGGCGGGTTCTGCTGCACGGGGCTTTGGTCGGGCACCGGCGGCGCCATGGCGCGGCAGACGTTCGACGAGGCATCTCTGCACACGCTGTCGGCGAAGTCACAGCCAAATACGCGATTTAGCCTGGCGCAATAGAGGAAACGCCTGCTTGTGCACGAAATACCGTTAAGCCTCTCTTGAGGACTATAGCGGAAGGACGTGTACATTTTGGCAAGACGCTCATTTATCGCAGCACTCGTCGTACTGACTATCGTGGCCCTACCAGGCTTCGCGCTGGCCGCCGAATGGAAGCTATCAGGCGGGATCGCAGGGCAGCTAGGCAACTACGGCTTCACTATGAGTCAGGATGAGAACANNCCTTCGAGTCGGACTCCTGGAGCCTGGCGGGCTTCTTGTCAACGCAGGATCGTACCAGGGGACAGCTCACAGTGAGCGGCAGCACGCCGCCTGATGATGTGACGGGCTGGGGACGGGTGACCGCCATGGGCCTGGATGGAGCATACATGTTTGACCTCGGCTGCCTCAAGATCGGGCCTTCGGTTGGCTATAGGAGCACCACTGCCGCTGCATTCGAAGAGACTGCATTAGAAGGTGCGCATCAATCGCTTGGGTTTGGCTTCACGAAACGTGGGATTCGCGTGGGCGCGCAGGCCTCAGCTCCTCTTTGCGGCAAGGTAACGCTCACCGCTTCGGTTGGCTACTCTCCGCTGCTGTCGTACTCGGTGTTCCAGGAGAATATCCTTCTTGCGCCGGATTCTGATGGGAGTCAGCACTTCGCACTAGTGTCGGTACCTGAGCACCCAATCGTGGCACGGGCAATTGACGCGGGCATCGGCGCCTCAATGAGGCTGACGCCAGCCATTGAAGTCATCGGTGGCTACCAGTACGAATCGAGTCGCCTTGAGTCCAGTCAGGCCGAGTCGATTCCGTTCGGCTTCGCCTTCGTCACGGCGAAGTCCAGCGTGTTCCATGTTGGAGTGAAGGGTAGCTTCTAGTAGCTTCTATACGAGTGCACCAGGCAAGATTCGGAAGGCATGCCCCGCAGGGCATGCCTTCTCGAACGAAGAGGAAGCAACGAAGAGGAAGCAGGACTAAACGCATGGTAGACGGCAGCACGCCGGCTGACGGGGGCATCGCTACACACTTGCGGAAAAGCGTCAAGTAATTCTTCACTGCACTCTGGACAATAGAGGAAATACCCTCATTGTACACGAAATACCGATGTGCCTTTCTTGAGGACAGTGTCGAAAGGATGTGTGCACTATGGGACGACGCGTATTCATTGCGGCAATAGCCATACTGACTGCGATGTCCTTGTCAGGCTTCGCAGCGGCCGCCGAGTACACGGTATCGGGCAGTATCGCAGGGCAACTCGGCAACTACGGCTTCACTATCACTCCGGATGAGAGCATTACTCTCATAGAAGGCTCGGTGTCGGCGCCTCTTCTTCGCTACTCGTTGGCTATCGAGCGGGATCCCTGGACACTGGCGGGCTTCTTGTCAACGCAGAATCGTGCCAATGGAGTGCTCGAATTGGAAGGCGAAACACCATCCGATGATGTGACGGGCTGGGGCCGGGTAACCGCCATGGGACTGGATGGAGCATACATGTTTGACCTCGGCTGCTTCAGGATCGGGCCTTCGGTTGGCTACAGGAGAACCACAATCGCTGCGTTCATCGAGTCGGCATCCGAGAGCTCGCATTTCTCTTTCGGCTATGGCCTCACCACGAGTGGGATTCGCGTGGGCGCGCGGGCCTCGGCTCCCCTGGGCGACAAGGTTACGCTCACCGGTTCGGTTGGCTACTCTCCCTGGCTGCGGTACTCGATGTTCCAGGAGAACGTCGTCTACATCTCGGATTCTGATGAGACGCAGCACTTCGTAATGGTGTCGGTACCCGAGCACCCAATCGTGGCGCGGGCACTTGACGCGGGCATCGGAGCCTCAGTGAAGCTGACGCCGACCATTGAGGTCATCTGCGGATACAACTACGAGTCAAGTTACCTTAAGTCCAGCCAGGTAGAGGCACAGCCGTTCGCCTTCGCCACGGCCACGTCCAGCGTGTTCCATGTTGGAGTGAAGGGCAGCTTCTAGCAGCGCCCGCAGAGGTCTCGAGAGCAGCATAGTATGTGGAGGGCATGCCCCGCAGGGCATGCCCTCTGGCAATCAACAAGGCCATTCGGGAGGGAGATCCATGTGCGAACTGAAGCTGAGATGATGGAGCTGATCATGGGCGTCGCTGAAGGCAACGACCTGGTCCGCGCAGTGTTGATGAGCGGATCGCGGGCTAACCCCAGCGCGCCCCGTGACAAGTTCCAGGACTACGACATCGTCTACCTTGTGACCAGCGTAGAACCGTTTGCAGCTGATCGCGGCTGGATCGATGTGTTCGGCGAGCGGATGATCATGCAGATGCCTGAGCCCTTCGCCGAAGGCCAGTTGTGCTACCTCATGCAGTTCATGGACGGGAACAGGATCGATCTCACCCTTGTGCCTGTCGATGGCGATCAGGCCGGACTATTCGATGACCAGCTCACCGTGGTGCTCCTCGACAAGGACGGCAGGGTTCCGGAGCTTCCGCCGCCCACTGATGCCGACAGATGGGTGAGGCCACCCTCGCGTGAGCAGTATGACAAGTGCTGCAATGAGTTCTGGTGGGTGTCGAACTACGTGGCTAAGGGTCTGTGGAGACAGGAGATCCTTTACGCCACGTGGCACCTCGATCACGTGGTGCGCGAGATGCTCCTTACGATGCTGGAGTGGGAGGCGGGAATTCGGACTGGCTTTTCAGTCAGTGTCGGCAAGTGCCGCAAGTACCTCGAGGCGTACATACCCGCGGCAAGCTGGCAGGCGCTGATGCGGACCTACGCCGCCGGAAACTACGCGGCCTGCTGGGACGCGCTGTTCGCCGCCTGCGAGCTGTTCCGAACCACTGCCCGCCGGGTGGGCGAGGAGTTCGGTTTCGAATACCCTACCGACGACGATCAGCGCGTTACGGCCCACCTTCAGCAGGTCAGGGCTGAAACCAGTGCTTGGTCCGGTTCGCGAAGGCCACAAGGCTCAGCATGATGGGCACCTCTTCGAGCACCCCCACCACCGTGGCGAGTGCGGCTCCAGATCCCAGTCCGAAGAGGGATATGGCCACCGCCACTGCAAGCTCGAAGAAGTTGCTGGCGCCGATCATCGCGGCGGGGGCGGCGATGCTGCTGTCTAGCTTGAGTTTACGACACCAGAAGTAGCCGATGGCGAAGACCAAGTAAGTCTGTATCGTAAGCGGAACAGCGATCAGCAAGATGTGGAGTGGGTTGCTGATTATCGTCTCGCCCTGGAATGAGAAGAGTATGATCAGTGTCAACAGCAATCCGACGATGGTGAACGGGCGCAGACGCGGGAGGAAGGACTGCTTAAGCCATGCCTCACCCCTGGTGGCGATCAGGCGCCTGTGGGTGGCGTAGCCGGCGGCAAGCGGGATCACGACATACAGCGCCACCGATAGCAGGATCGTGTCGTAGGGCACCTGCAGCTCAGTGAGTCCGAGCTGGAAGATGACTATGGGGGCGTAGAGGAGAAGGATCACAAGGTCGTTGATGGCTACTTGCACAAGGGTGTGGGCAGGATTTCCGCCGCTCAGGTAGCTCCAGACGAACACCATGGCTGTGCAGGGGGCGGCGCCGAGAAGTATCGCGCCGGCCACGTACTGGCTGGCCAGGTCGGCCGGTATCCAACGGGCGAACACGACCTTCAAGAACAGCCAGGCCAGCCCGAGCATGGTGAAGGGCTTGATCACCCAGTTCACTATGAGGGTGATGATCAACCCCTTGGGGTTTCGCCCGGCTCTGACTATGCTTCCGAAGTCGATCTGAACCATCATCGGGTAGATCATGAACCAGATCAACACCGCGACAGGTATCGACACGTGCGCGTACTCGAGCCTGCTCAGGGCCTTGGGGAACCCGGGGAACCTCGTTCCGATGATGACGCCCAGAATGATGCAGATGCCCACCCAGGCAGTTAGGTATCTCTCGAAGAAGCCGAGCCCGCTGCTGCTGCTGTTGCCGGCGCCGCTGCCGTTGTGGCCGCCGTTGCCCGCGTTGCCAGTGTTGCCCGCGTCGGATGTATGCATTTCAACCACTCACTCCTGTTGCCTGCGATTCCTGAGATCGAAGAACGCCTCGAGGTTGGGGGGAAGGCGGTATTCGCGACCGGTGTCGCGCTCCGGCGGTGGCGCCGCCGGCGCCGATCCGCCCGCGTAGACCTCCTTCAAGATGGCGTTGACGATCATCTCTCTCGGCGGCACGGTATAGTCCTGCCCCTCGTATGTCCACACCCGGCAGTCCACACTGCCGCCGCACAGATCGCCGCAGCTTTCGCAGAGTGATTCCTTGACCTCAGGCTGGATGTCCCTGCCGTTGACCCTGATCGTTGGCGAGCTCACGAACTGGTACTTGATGGCCAACTCCTTCGAGGAGATGTTCACCTTATTGACCACCACATCGAAGCCAGCCGCCTTAAGCACGGCATCCACGTCGGCCAGCGCGGCGTCAAGGCTGGCATCGGTGCCTGCGCATCTGGTGCACACGTCGAGGTCGAGGTAGAGGAAATCGATGTTGACTCTCCGGCGCGCCTGCTGCGGCGGTGG
>DBQN01000091.1:13256-13563 GCA_002305255.1 Firmicutes bacterium UBA1393
GCGATCTCGTTGGGCCTGAGCACTCTGCCGGTGGACACTACCTTGTCGTCCACCACGAGGGCGGGGATGGTCATCACACCATACCTTGCGATCTCGGCGAAGTCAGTGACCTTCTCTACGCTACAGTCGATTCCGAGTTCTGCAACGGCTGCCCTGGTGTTCTCCAGAAGCGCCGTGCAATTCTTGCAGCTAGAACCTAGTATCTTGATGACCATGGTCTTCTACCTCCCATACTCCCATAGTGATATGAGTTGCCCGCGGTGTGTGCTGCCCGGCCTCGGCCCCCTTTACGTCGATTCAGCAAGAT
>DBQN01000046.1:0-138 GCA_002305255.1 Firmicutes bacterium UBA1393
CAAACCCGCTCTAGCTGGGATGTCGACAGAGCAGGCGGCGACCGTCGTGCAGGCGACGGACAAGCGGTTCAGCCCCGCCCGGGCAACGAGGGCGATCACCTCCACGGGGAGGCGGAGACGGGCTGAATGCCTCTGGCT
>DBQN01000046.1:147-12555 GCA_002305255.1 Firmicutes bacterium UBA1393
GATGACGGAGATCAAAGGAGAGGAATGCCCCGCGAGGCATTCCCACCAAACCCGCTCTAGCTGGGATGTCGACAGAGCAAGCGGCGGCCGTCGCGCGGGCGACGGACAAGCGGTTCAGCTCGGGGCGATCGACGAGGGCGATCACCTCCACGGGGAGGCGGAAACGGGCTGAATGCCTCTGGCTGGAGGGGTTCAGGCGAGCTACACCTCCAGTTGGAGGAGACGGGCCGGTTGCTATCTGCTGATGCACCATCATCGCCGACACAAGACGATTTCCAGTCTCGCCTGGGAGCTCCTCACCTGCCCTCAGGGGCTGTTCATCAGTCTGCCTGTCTACCAAGCACACGCCTGTGAAGTATCTGACACGAGGTGACGCACTCTTGCGACATATTACCCGTCTTATCTGGATATCGCGCGCCTACTGGCGCTGGATGTTCCTCGCCTTTCTTGCGCTGGTAGGAGCCACAGGCGCGAACCTTGCGGGCCCATGGCTGATGCGCCGCCTGATCAGCATGATAGAGGAAGGCGTCGCGGGCGTCGCGGGCAGCCTCCCGTCGGCCGGCACCCGCCAGGTGGTGACCACCGCACTGGCCCTGCTGCTCATATACGCGGCGCGGCCGGCGCTGCGAGCCCTCCAAACGTGGTCTGCACACGTCGCGGGCTGGGGAAGCGTTGCCGAGGCGCGCAAGGAGATCTACCGGCACCTGCAAAGGCAGTCGCCGAAGTATTACTCGTCCACCCAAACCGGGCAGATCATGTCGCGCGCCGTCAACGACACGGCCTCCTTCGAAGCGCTGATCGCGCACGTCATCCCCGAGGCCTTGGTGGGGCTGCTCACGGTGGCGGGCGTGTTCGTGATGTTGTTCAGGATCAACGCAAGGCTAGCCCTGTTCACCCTCGTGCCGATCCCCTTCATCATCCTGGGGTTCGTCGGGTATAACCGGGTCGTGCGTCCGCTGTTCCGACATGCCCAGTCTCGATTGGGCGACCTCAATGCAGTCTTGCAGGACAATATAAGCGGAATGCGCGAGATTCAGGTGTTCGCTCAGGAAGACCGGGAGCTGGAGTCTGTCGCGCGTCGGGTGATGGGTTACTCGACATCCGTCACGCGAGCGGTGTCTACCAGTGCGTGCTTCCATGGCGCCATCGACTTCTTTGCCGGACTGGGCACCGTGTTTGTAGTGCTGTTCGGCGGGCTGATGGCCCTGAAGGGGCAGGTGTCCATCGCCGACATCACCGGGTTTCTGCTGTATGTGAGCCTCTTCTACGAGCCGATCATGGGGCTGAACAAGCTGAATGAGTCGTTGCAGCAGGCCCTGGCGTCATCTGACCGCTACTTCGAGGTGCTCGACCGCGAGCCCGACATTGAGGACGCCCCTGGCGCCGCCGAACTCGGGCGAGTGAAGGGGCGGATCACCTACGAAGGCGTGTCTTTCGACTATGACGGCACTCCCGTGCTGAGCAACATCAACCTCGACATCAGACCGGGCGAGATGATAGCCCTAGTCGGGCCGACGGGCGTGGGCAAGACAACCATGGCCAACTTGATACCGCGCTTCTACGACCCCACCGAAGGGCGCGTGCTCATAGACGGCGTCGACCTGCGTACCGTCACCACGGCCTCCCTGCACCGGAACGTCAGCATGGTGCTGCAAGACGTGTTCCTGTTCAACGGCACCGTGGCGGAGAACATCGCCTACGGCAGCCCAGGCGCCACTCGCGAGCAGATCGTCGCGGCAGCGACGGCGGCCGGGGCCGACGAGTTCATCCGGGAGATGCCCCAGGGCTACGACACACCCATCGGCGAGCGCGGCGTGAGGCTGTCGGGCGGGCAGAAGCAGCGTCTGGCCATCGCCCGAGCCCTGCTCTACGACGCGCCGGTGCTCATCCTGGACGAGGCCACATCAGCCGTCGACACCGAAACCGAGGCCAAGATCGCCTCCGCCCTCGAGCACCTCACCGAGGGCAGAACAACGATAGTCATCGCACACCGTCTATCAACTATCAGACGGGCCGATCGGATCATCGTGCTAGACGAAGGAGAGATCGTCGAGCAGGGCACACACGAGCAGCTCATGGCGGTGGGCGGTCTGTACGCAAAACTTGTCAACGTGGATGCCAATGAGACCGGCGGCCGTGTGGCAGCGGCCTTCGCGCCCGGACGGTGACGAGGCGGCGGGCTGGCGGCGCCGCGGCGGCCCTAGCGGCATTGCCCCCCCGCAACCGCAATGCTCACCGACAGGTAGTCTGTTCGACGGCGGGTGCATATCGTGGCGTAGCAGCATGTGTCCGAGGAGTGAGTCACATGGACCAATGCCCGATATACACCCGCGCATGCCAGCTCAACAACACCATGAGGATGCTCTGGGAGCAACATGCGACCTGGACTCGCCAGACCATCATCAGTATTGCCGAGGGCCTTGCCGACGAGAGAGCAACGACGGCGCGCCTGCTCCGCAATCCCGTCGACATGGCGGCGCTGTTCCGACCACTATATGGCGACGCTGTGGCCGACAGGTTTCAGGCGCTGCTCACTAATCACCTGGTGCTCGCTGCCCAGCTGGTCAAAGCGGCCAAGGCAGGCGACAGCATGGCCGCCGCCGACATCGAGCGAAGATGGTACGCCAACGGCGATGAGATAGCCGCGTTGCTGAGCATGATAAACCCCTTCTTGTCTAGGGAGACGCTAACGACGGCGTGGCGCACGCACCTGGCTCAGGTCAAAGCGCAGGCAGTTGCGAGACTGAATAGAGACTACGCGGCTGATATCGCGTCCTACGACCAAGGCGAGCTACATCTCCTGGAGATGGCCGATGCCCTTACGTGCGGGCTCCTCGCCCAGTTCCCGTGGCTCGGCAGTTGCTAGACAGGGCAGGCGATGGGTGCTGCCGCCAGGTGGGGCAATAAGAGAGTAGTGAAGAGGCATGCCGCGCGCGGCATGCCTCTTGCCATTTGCCATCTGCAGAATCCTCAGTACTGGCCCCATTCGGTCACGGGCTCATCATCGGGGTTATTCTCAATGAGGGCGTTGCGGTAGCCCACGAGGCTAGCCAGGATGAACCTGAGGTGGTCTATGAACGCAGGGTGTGCTGACTTAGCTGCTTCAGCCTTTGCTATTGCATCGGAGAACTCCTGGATGACCGTGTCCAGCCTATCGATATCCAGCACGGCGCGTTGCCTCGGAGGCTGTGCTTCCAGCTCGTAACCCCAGGTGCCGGTAGATCCGGGCGCGGGGGGCGCGGCGCCGGTGAGCGTCGCAGTCGCTGCCGGTGTCGACGCAACCGCAGGCTGCGCCGCCGCCGCCGCACCCAGACCCGCATCGGGTGACACTGATGGCAGTGTCACCAGTCTCGGTGGCGAGGCCTCGACGATCGGCTGCCCAGCTCTGGTGTACACGATCTGGCTGAGAAACACCCTGTTGCCCTTGGTGCGGAAGTCTATGCGATCTTGCCCTTCAGGTACGGTTACGGTCATCGTTCCCACATACGCGTAACCATAGTCCGGACTCTCCATGTGCAGGTCAAGGATGTCCGAAGGAGTGACCGTGCGGCTCACTGCAGCCACGCTCAGGTTCTCAGGCCGTGCGACCTCCAGACGGTCTTCGCGTTCCTTTTCGGCCACGCTGGACTCAAAGAACACATTGAACGACACAGTACCGCCTGCCTTGTCGGGTAGGTAGATGCTTCCCGCCCTCGTATAGGCAAGTTTCGACAGACTGCCCTGAATGTAGTTGCCCGACGTTGTCAGTATGTCACTGGTGGTACCAAGGGCCGATGTGAACTTGATGTTCGCAAGGAACGACCTGTCGGATCCCTCGAACTTCAGTATGCTCGTTCCCTTTGGAATCTCGAGCCTGATACGCTGGATCGGGGGAGTGAACCCCGAGTTGCTGCCATCAACCATCTCCGCCAGATCGGCCTGAATGGGGCCTGGATGAGTGGCTTCCAACAGCGTGGGCCCCAGTGGGTACGATACGATCTTGAGGGCTAGCTCCGGCAACACCTCTACTGGTGACAACCGCGCGTGCAAGTCCATCTCGAGGGTGCCGCCCTCTGCGTGGGGCAGAATCAGGGTGTGTCGAAGATAATAGAGCTTGCCTGTGCTTTTGCCCTGGTACGGTGTGCTACCGTAGTACACGAGCGCCCCTCCGGCAGTCGCGGGCACGGTGACGGGTGGATTTGGACTGAACTCAACATCAGAGATGACGATCCGGCTCCGCTTGGTCCCGAGCTTGACATGCTGGAAACCGGGGGGAACATCTACGGTGAACCTGCCTATGGGGGCGAAACCCCAGCTCTTCGAGTCCCATTGGATGTCCACCGCGTCAGCCCATGTCGCCTTGAGGTCGGGAGCTTCAAGCACGGCTTTGGGCGGATACTTGATAGACAGAGTATCGTCTGTGGAAGGCTCGCCGGCATATACCCTGAGGTAGCCGGTGAATGAGACTGTGCCGCCGAAGGGAGTGAGGAGGGACATGTCTTTGATGCCCCAGTAAGGTTTGTTGTTGTTGCCTCCAGCGTAAACGGGCGCCTGCCCCAGCGTGACCACGGTGTCTGCTCCATTGAACACAGGCGATGCCAGAAACACCCTACTCGCTGAGATCTGCAGAAGCTGACATTCCGCCGGCACAGTGATGGAGATCTTCCCGACCTCGATGAATCCGCGTGTCGCGTCATCCCGTCTCATCTCTGCGAACGGACCCGGAGTGCCGGCAGTGGTTCCTTTCCTTTCGACGGGTTTCTCAGAGGTGCTGGGCCAGGGCAGTGCCTGAAAGGCGTAGTTGATCTGCTTCTCGTCTTGCCTGCTCTCTACATACAAGGTTGCCTCAAAGATGCCCCCCTGCGCGCTGGGCAGATACCACCAGCGATTGGCGTCGTAGTAAGGCTGGCCGGTGTCGCTGCCCCACCTGATGTTGACGCTGTCGCCAAAGTAGCCGAGGAAAGGCTCTGGCTGAAGTGTGTTCTGGGATGAGGCCGCCGGAGTGCAGAAGACTACCATCAACACGGCCACTAATAGTACGGGTATGGGTATGGGTTTGGCCCTGAGTCTCATAATACCGCTGCCTCCTGTCGTGCTTGATCACTGGCGTCCTTTTCGCGCCTTCAAGGCCGCGAGGCCGCCGGCCACCGCGAAGGTAACCTTGCGCAACCTGGGCATCGTGTCATTACGAGAGTAACAGCTGATTAACGACAAGCCATCACCCGAATCGGGTGAATCTTCCGTGGAGGGAGGGGGATAGGCAGAGCGGCGCAGCAAGAGCCCCCACCCTGTTCGGGTAGGGGCACAGATCCGCGGCGTATGCTGCTGTTTACTCGCTCGGGGGTGGGTCATCCCCGCCGCATTCTGACATGGCCATTTCTATCAGCTCTTCGCGGCTACGGATGCCCAGTTTGGCGTAGATGTTCTTGACATAGTACTTCACTGTGTTCTCGCTGATGAACAACTCGCGCCCGATCATCTTGTATGTCTTCCTCTGAAGAAGCAGTGCGGCAACTTGACGCTCCCTTTCCGAAAGACTCTCATGGACCGCGAGTCCGCCGACCGATCGGGTCTGCTCACTCGGCGGGCCCCCTTCAGATGGCACCAGGTAGGCATGGCTCTTCAGCAGAGAGCAAAGACGCTTGTGAAGAGGGGGCAGCAAGGCGAGGGTGATACACACCACTGCCAGCGCCAACAGAGTGGAGTTGAGGACCTGCGCCTCAGCAGACGCCGCGAACACAGCCCTCGCGATCACGCCTCCCAACAGCACACCCATTACATTGGCTGACAGACCGATTCCGAACATCATTGACGGATTGGCGCAGTGATCCAGCATCTCGCCGAGGATACTCCACCAGAACAGATCGTATATGCCGAATGCACTCAGCATCAGAGTGTTGACGACGAGGTAGCTCGCTGCCGAGCGGTCGACGAACACGAAGGCTATGAACGCCAGACCGATCATGGCCAGGGCCACGTAGAGCATGTAGTTCCTGTTCACCTTGATGGCCGGGTTCTTGACAAGGTATATGGCGACAATGTAGGGCACCGCCCAATACCAGCTTGTCAGCCACGTGTGATGGGCGAAGGCCGGGTTCACCACCTGGTACATCAGCCCCGAGTTCACCGTGATCACAAGAATGAACAGACACAGCAAGGCGAGGGCGCTCCCGACGGCGGGGCGGTCAGGTTCGGCGACGGAAACAGGCATCGATACGGCGCCTGCATCACCGTCATCCGCTGGAAGGCGAAGTGCAAGTACGAATGCGCCCAGAAGCATCAGCATAGACAGTGCCAGCCCCACCTCGGGACATACATGGACAGCCGTCATGTTGAGAAGGATCATGAGCAAGTTGGACCATATGAGGACCTCGGCAGCCGTGTTCATGCGCTCGTTCCTGGGCGTGGCGCTCCTGAAGTAGAAACCCCACGCCGCAACGCAACCTCCGGCTACAAGGGAACACGCGACGATGATCGGGCCCCAGATCACAGACGGAGGGAAGAAGAACACGGCGGATGCGGCGATGAAGAATGGATACGCCAACAGCAGGAGCCGCCGTGCGGAGCCGGTGGTTCTGATCAGGAAGCCGCAAGCGAGCAGTCCCACAAAGATCGCGGCGACGCCGCCAAACACCGTGCGATCCGGGCTGAGCCCCGAAGCGCGCCACAGCTCCTGCAGCATTTGCCCCTCAAAGAGAAAAGACAGCATCCACGCAGAGAACAGCGAGTGGACGACGACCGAGAGTCGTCGCGCACCCAGCCAGGCACTTTGCGCTTCGCCGATTCCCCCGTGAGCCACGTCCTCACCCCTCCAGCGCACAAAGCGCGTGCCCGCCCCGGCCACCTCTACGGACATAGGAGACAGATGTCATACCGAGATCATTCGATCATTGCAGGTGCAATCCTCCCTGCTGCGAGGCTATGCCCCGGAACAATGAGACTGACAGCCGGCAGGAAGGAACCTATGCGGTGAGTTGCCTGACCATGAGAAAGGAATTGATATGCACATAGCCCTTGACTTTGGCGCAGAAGCGTGCATAATTATGATACTGCCTTATCACAACGACTGAGCGAACTCGCTGGTTCTCGCGGGACGGGAACCAACCTATCTCTGGAAGATTACATGGGTGCAATGTTTTTCTTTGCACGGGCGTGTACATCGCTGCGAATCTGCTAGAATGTATCTCATTCTCGATCGTTTTCGGGCGACGAACCTGCGGCGGGCAGGGCGGCGACTGACTCAGGCAGCCCGCGCCGCGGCGGCGGCAGCGACACATGTTGGTGGGAGAGTGCGATGGCGAAGTTCAAGGTGTTCATAGATGGAAACGAGGGCACGACAGGGCTAGAGCTGCAACGCCGTCTCGAACGGCATGAGCATGTGGAGCTTCTGCAGATAGACCAGTCCCTCAGAAAGGACACCGACGAGCGCCGGCGGCTCATCAACAGCGCAGATGTGGTCTTCCTGTGCCTGCCTGATGCGGCGGCCGTGGAGGCGGTCTCGCTGGTGGAGAACGACGCGGTGCGAGTGATCGACGCCAGCACAGCCCACCGCGTGGCGCCGGGCTGGGACTATGGTCTCCCAGAGCTATCGGCGGCCCACCGTGCTAGGATCGCAGGCTCCCATCGCATAGCCAACCCGGGCTGCCATGCAACAGGCTTCATATCTATTGTGTATCCCCTCGTCGCCATGGGGATCGCGTCTCGTGACTACCCGTTCACATGCCACAGCATCACCGGTTACAGCGGCGGCGGCAAGAAGATGATCGCGCAGTATGGTGATGCGGCGCGGCCGGCCACCTACGATAGCCCCAGGCAGTACGGGCTTGGCGGATCGCATAAGCACTTGCCCGAGATGCAGACGGTGACCGGAATCGCGATGCCGCCGGTCTTCAATCCAATAGTGTGCGATTTCTACAGCGGCATGGCGGTGAGTGTGCCATTGCACACATCGTTGCTGGCTCAACCGGTGACGGTCTCACAATTGCGCGACTCTTTCGCTCAATACTACACCGGTCAGCGGCTCATCAGCGTGGCCCCCGTCGGCGGCGACACCCCCGACGGCACCATTGCCGCCAACGAGCTCGCGGGCACTTGCCAGCTGCGCCTCTACGTGGTCGGCAATGACGCCCTGATCACCGTCGTGAGCGTATTCGATAATCTGGGCAAGGGCGCCTCAGGCGCGGCGGTCCAGAACATGAATATCTGCCTTGGCCTCGACGAATGCACTTCATTGATGTAACGGAGGATACGAGATGTCACTGACTTACGTTGAGGGCGGCGTGTGCGCTCCCCTGGGGTTCGTGGCCGGGGGCACGCGCTGCGGCATCCGCAGGAGCCATACGAAGAAAGACCTCGCCATCATCGCGAGCGAAGTGCCGTGCGCGGCGGCGGCGGTGTACACCCAGAACAAGGTGTTCGGCGCGCCGATCACGGTGACGCGCCGCAATTTGAGCGACGGCCGAGCGCAGGCTGTGATCTGCAACAGCGGCAACGCCAATACCTGTAACGCCGATGGCGTCGAGAAGGCCGAGCGGATGTGCAATGCGGTCGCGGCTGCCCTAGGCATCGCCCCGTCTGACGTGATCGTCGCTTCAACCGGCGTCATCGGGCAGCCACTCAACGTCGAGCTCATCGAGGCCGGCGTGGTGACGCTCGCCCCTGCCCTCAGCGTCGAGGGCGCGCACGATGCCGCGCTCGCCATAATGACCACCGATACCCGCGTAAAGGAGCAGGCGGTCAGGTTTGAGCTTAGCGGCGCCACAGTCACCATCGGCGCTATGGCCAAGGGGTCAGGCATGATACATCCCAACATGGCCACGATGCTCGGCTTCATCACCACAGATGCCGCCATCACCCCCGCCATGCTCGACAAGGCGCTACGGGCGGTGGTTGCCGACAGCTACAACATGATCAGCGTGGACGGCGACACGTCGACGAACGACATGGTGTCGATAATGGCGAACGGAATGGCTGACAATGCCCTCATCGACAGCGAGGGGCCGGCGCTTGACGCCTTTACCGCAGCCCTGCGCACCATCGCGGTGGAACAGGCCCGCCTGATCGCGCGCGACGGCGAGGGGGCCACGCGCCTGCTCGAGTGCAACGTCACCGGCGCTCCCGACACGCCCACCGCAAAGCGCGTCGCGATGTCGGTGATCAGCTCCAGCCTGGTGAAGGCGGCTATGTTCGGCGCCGACGCCAACTGGGGGCGCATCCTGTGCGCCATCGGTTACACTGAAGGGTCTTTCAAGATTGATACAATAGACGTGCATCTTGAGTCGGCAGCCGGCAGGATTCAGGTGTGCGCCGACGGAGCGGGCGTGAGCTTCAGCGAGGAGACTGCCAAATCGGTGTTGCAGCAGGAAGAGATCCACATCGACATCGATATGCGACAGGGTTCCGGAGCAGCCACCGCCTGGGGTTGTGACCTCACATACGACTATGTGAAGATAAACGGCGACTACAGAACATGACAGGAGGGCGATACGGGAGATGGACATCGATTGCATAGCCCCGAGCGCAGCTGCGGAGGATATCGTCGCTGCGCTGCCTTACGTAGCTGATTACTCGGGCAAGACCGTCGTGGTCAAGTACGGCGGCAACGCCATGATGACTCGCGAGCTCAAAGAGAAGGTGATGACCGACATCATCCTGCTCTCGCGAGTGGGGATCAATGTGGTGCTGGTGCACGGCGGCGGCCCCGAGATAACCCACATGCTCACCAGGCTGGGCATTGAATCGAAATTCATCAACGGCCTGCGCTACACCGACGCCGACACCATCGACATCGTGCAGATGGTGCTGTCCGGCAAGACCAACAAGGACCTGGTAGGCCTCATCGGCAACCTCGGCGGCAAGGGAGTGGGCCTCTGCGGTATAGACGGACGAATGCTCCAGGTACGAAAGCTCGCCTCCGACCCTGATCTTGGCTTCGTCGGCGAGATCGTGCGTGTAGAGACCGAGCCCATCCTCAGCGCCCTGGCCAACGGCTATATTCCCGTCATAGCCACTGTGGGCGTCGATGATGCGGGAGCGGTGTACAACGTCAACGCCGATACCGCCGCGGCGGAGATCGCGGTTGCGCTGGGCGCGGAGAGCCTCATCACCCTCACCGACGTGCGCGGGCTGATGAACGACGTCAAAGACCCCGACTCGCTGATCTCAAGCGTGCGCATTGAAGAGGTCGCGGGGCTCGTCGCCAGAGGCATAGTGAGCGGCGGCATGATCCCCAAGGTTCAGAGCTGCGAGACCGCCGTGCGCGGCGGAGTGAAGAAGGCTGCCATGATAGACGGCCGCGTGCCTCATTCGATTCTCCTTGAGTTGCTCTCCGATGAAGGCATCGGGACTATGTTCACGATGTGAGGTGGACGAGGTGGGCGCTACGCATTTTGACGAGTTGAAGGAGCGCGACGAGCGCTACATCATGCATACCTATGCTCGCTATCAGGTCAGCATAGCCCGGGGCAAGAATGCCACCTGCTACGACCATGATGGACGGGAGCTCATCGACTTCACCAGCGGCATCGGCGTGAACTGCCTGGGCTTCGCCGATGAGGGGTGGGTCGCGGCAGTCAGCCGCCAACTTGCGGCGGTGCAGCACATATCCAACCTGTTCTACACGGCCCCATGCGTCGACCTGGCCCAGATGCTGTGCGAGCGCACCGGCATGGCCCGGGTGTTCTTCGCCAACAGCGGCGCCGAGGCCAACGAGGGCGCCATCAAGGCCGCCCGCAAATACAGCTTCGACAAATACGGCGAAGGGCGCAACCGCATCGTCACGCTATCAAACTCCTTCCACGGCCGCACCGTGACGACGTTGTCGGCCACCGGCCAGGAGTCGTTCCATCGCTTCTTCTTCCCCTTCACAGAGGGTTTTGTTTACGCTGAGACTGGCAACCTCGACGACACGCTGGCCAAGCTAGACAGCACCGTGTGCGCCGTCATGCTCGAGCTGGTGCAGGGCGAGGGCGGTGTGGTCGCCCTTGATCGAGANNGGCCTGCCCATCGGCGCGATCCTCTTCAATGCCAAGACCGCCGATGCCTCGCTGGGCGCGGGCGACCACGGCAGCACCTTTGGCGGCAATCCGGTAGTGTGCGCGGGAGCCGTAGAGGTGCTCGAGCGCATGACCGGCGAGTTCCTGGCTGAGGTGAAGTGCAAGGGCGACTACATGAGGCAGCAGATCCTTGCCATGCCGCACGTCAAGTCGGTGTCGGGTATGGGCATGATGATCGGCGTCGAGCTGGACGGGCTGAAGGCTTCGGATGTGGTGGCCGCGGGCCTGGAGAAAGGCGTGATGCTCCTCACCGCCAAGACGAGGGTGAGGTTGCTCCCGCCGCTCACTATCACGTATGGCGAGATCGATCGCGGACTGAAGGCGATGGCGGCGGTGCTGGCAGAGACGGAGTAGGTCCCACGCAGCGCGACCATATCACCTGTACCAATTGAAGGTTGATGCCCCGGGATCATCCCGGGGCTGTTCTATTCTGGTTTGGCGTAGGTCGGAGCCATTCCGTCAAACTCGCGCCGGCGGCCGGAATCCAGCCCATAACCTAGGGTTCTGTTGCGCGCGACTTATCAACCACCAACTGCGACAGGTGATAGGGGATGGCAGGGAGACCACCCGGCGGCGTATCTAGATCTCTACGAGCCGATTCTAATCGATTCGAATCGTTTCGAATCAGCATTCTTTACAGTATTGATTAGAAAGCGCATAATGTAATCACCACATGGCCGAGGTGAGTGCGTATGCATAGAGAGAACCTCACGACTGAGTTCAAGCGAGAGTACACGGATGATGTCAAGAAGGTGGTTGTGTCGTTCCTCAACACCGAGGGTGGGGTACTGCTCATCGGTGTTGACGACGAGGGTGCAGTCGTTGGGGTTGACGACTCTGACACCACCATGCTAAGGGCGACCAACGCGATCAGAGACTCGATCAAGCCCGACGCCACCATGTTCGTGGCGTACGAGGAAATGCAGGTCGAGGGTAAGCTGATAGTCACCGTCAGGGTCCAGCGGGGCACTGCCCGTCCTTATTACCTTGCAGGGAAGGGAATAAGGCCCGAAGGCGTCTACGTCAGGCAGGGCAGTTCCACTGTGCCTGCCTCAGAGGGCGCCATCCTCAGGATGATCAGAGAGACGTCGGGCGATGACTTCGAGGCCGCTCGTTCCCTGGAGCAGGAACTCACATTCGTCAGCGCGGAAGAGGTATTTGGCGAAGAGAACGTTAAGTTCGGTGCCGAGCAGAAGAAGAGCCTCGGAGTCGTAGGGTCCGACGGCGCGTTCACAAATCTGGGTCTCCTGCTGTCTGACCAGTGTGTCCACACTATCAAGGCCGCCGTGTTTGAGGGTACGGGAAGAACTGTCTTCAAGGATAGAGCGGAGTTCACGGGATCCCTGCTGAAACAGCTCAACGATGTGTACAACTA
>DBQN01000046.1:12619-13655 GCA_002305255.1 Firmicutes bacterium UBA1393
TCAGGATCTCAGACGATAGCATCGAGTTTACCTCTTTGGGCGGTCTCCCAAGGGGCATGGACTACAGCGATCTGATGCTGGGAGTATCGGTGCTGCGGAATCGCAGGCTTGCGGATGTGTTCTACCGACTGCATCTCATTGAGGCGTACGGAACGGGGATCCCGAGAATCATGGAGAGTTACGCAGGGCGGAGCAGACAACCGGTCATATCGGTATCCGACAACGTGTTCAAGGTTACTCTGCCTAACACAAACCACGCCACAGAAGCTCAACCTGAGGACGATGGGCTCTCCAATGTGGAGCGGAAGATCATGCGCTACTTGATGGGGCGTGAGAGCGCATCAAGGCGGCAGATAGAGACGGCAGTCGGTGTCTCCCAGGCCCGCACGACGCGCGCGCTGAACGCTCTTGCCGGCAAGAATCTCGTCTACAGAATGGGCAGTGGAAAGAACACGGCGTATGCGGCGGTGAGCAAGTAGAGTTCACCGCCGCTTCTTGAACCGATTGCCGGTGTTGGCGTAGATGACTCCGCCGATAATGACGGCTACATACACAATCCAGGTCGTGTTGATTAGGCGTTCCTGCTTATCAACGATGAGCAAGAGGGGTAGCGGGACCACCAGGACCGCGCCCGACAGCATCAGCAGGTTGCCGACGAATCTCGTCAACGCTTCTTCGTCATACTCCGCCTTCTTCTCACGGGGCATGGTGTTGNNNNAGCGATATCGCAGCGCCGATAACGTTCGCCACCCACATGTGAGGGCACCTCCTAGTCGTCATCTGCAGTTCGGATGCGGCTGTGAGGACAATACCTCTAGATGGAGGCAGTCGTGGCCCGAAGTCCTCCAGATAGAGGCAATCAGGCCGTTTTCGCCTCTGCCTGGAGGCGATCGTCCTCGTCGACCGCCCTGGGGCGAGGCACTCGTCCGTCGCCCTCGCGACCACCGCTGGCTGCCCTATCAGCACCCCAGCTAGAGTGGTTTTGGTGGGCATGCCCCGCAGGCATTCCTTTACATTGAACTCCATCATCGCCGGC
>DBQN01000048.1 GCA_002305255.1 Firmicutes bacterium UBA1393
ATCTACGCAGCGCGCGACGGCTCGGTGTCCTGCAGTCCGTGCCGCGCCGCCGCAGCCCCCGCCGCCGACGGGACGCAGCACTGAGGCAAGAGCTGAGTATCGGGTGAAACGCGAAGCGCGATTTCGGCTCCAATCTGATGAGGATCATCGCGCCTCTGCGCGCCACCTGGCATGATCTGGCCACATCTGGGCAGGCTGGTCGCCTGCCCAACGCCTGCTCGCCATGGCATGCCTGCAGAAGGCGAGCTTCAGTATGTGAATCGCGGATTGTGACACCATATCTGCATGAAGATAGTGAGCAAGCCAACTCCACGCGCCGCGCGGCGTCGTCGACGCGATGTTGTTTCACCGCCGCCCACGCAACAGCCGGCCGGTGGGCAGAGCCTGCGCGATGAGGGCCTACGACGTTTGGCGGAGCGTCTCACCGATGACACCCTCGACATAGGGGCGCGCGAGGCCATGCTGGAAAACGTGCAGCTTGCAGAGGGCCTTGATGACAACTTGAGCATAATGGACCTCATGGTTGGGCCGGCGCCCGACGTCGCCAGGAGGCGACTGGAGATCCGGCTCGCAGAGGGCTACATTGATGCTGCTGTCCTCCACATTGAAGGTATCGTCGATAGGACTCAGGCTCAGCGCATTATCAGGGCAGTATCCGAGGTGTGCCCAGAGTCGCCTCAGGACATGCTTGACCGACTCCGATACGGACCGCTGGCCACATCCGATGTCCGTTCGCTGCATACCTTCGTCGATGCGTGGAACGCGATGGTAGAGGGAGACGTCGTCATCCTCATCGACGGGCACCGCAAGGCATTGGCCTGCGCCAGCCAGGCGTACAAGACCCGCGCGATATCAGAACCACCAACCGATACTACGCTCCGAGGCCCCCGGCAGGGCTTCGTGGAGAGTCTGCCAGATAACCTGGCGCTTCTGAGGCAATGGATCGGCACGCCGAATCTGTGGATCGAGTCTATCACCATCGGGCACCTGACTCACACTCAAGTAGTGATGCTGTACATCAAGGGCCTTGCGAGCGAAGAACTCCTGGCTGAGATTCGCCAGCGCGTGCAGCGTATACGAACCGACATGATGCTAGGCGCGGATCCGCTCATGGAGATGATCCAGGACAGCCACCTGAACTTCGTACCACTGGGACTCAGCACCGAACGCACCGACAGAGTGGTGGGGAACGTGCTGGAGGGACGTGTGGCTCTGCTAGTGAACAACTCGCCCTTTGCGCTGGTGCTGCCTATGGAGTACGGCATGATGTTCCAGGCGGCTGATGACTACTACGAGTTCGTCCCCATCGTGACTCTCATCACTACGCTGCGAGTGATTGCCTTCTGGGTCATGATCTTGCTGCCCGGTTTCTTCGTGGCCGTTCTCACCTTCCATCAGGAGCTGTTGCCAACTCCATTGCTCATCAGGATCGTGGCTGACCGGGCAGGTGTACCCTTCCCGGTGGCCCTCGAGGTGCTCCTGATGGAACTCGTGTTTGAGCTGTTGCGCGAAGCCGGCCTGAGGCTTCCTCGCGCGGTTGGCTCCGCAGTCACGATAGTCGGCGCCCTAATACTGGGTGAGGCCGCAATCAACGCGGGCCTGGTCTCGCCATCCGTAATAGTCACCGTGGCAGCTACGGCTATCTGCTCGTTCGTGTTGCCCACTTTCTCCTTCTCGATACCGATACGTCTCCTCCGCTTCCCATTCATCGCGTTCGGAGCCCTCCTTGGGCTGCTAGGAGTTGAGCTCGGACTGGTGGCACTCATAGCGTTCCTCTGCAGCCACAGGAGCTTCGGGCATCCGTTCATGTCCCCCATGGCTCCGGTAACGCCTGGCATCTTCACTGACTATGTGTTCAGGCACTGGAAGTGGGGGCAGTCGGTGCGGCCTTTGCTCACAGGTGGACGCGAGCCAGTCCGGCAGACGGAGGGGATGGCGCCTCGACAGACGCTTGACCCTGAACGTGTGGGCGCCGGCCAATGGAACGGAAACGACAATGCGGGAAAGAGCGGGGAGTAGACCATGGCCAGATCCGAGGTCATAGGCAACAGGCAACTGGCTGAGATCCTGTTCATGATGCGCACGACGGTTGTGCTCTCCTTTGTGCCGGCCATCACCACAGGTGCGGCGAGGCAGGACGCGTGGGCGGCCGCACTCTTCTCGGGGATGATGCTGACGGGAATAGCATGGGCGATATCGACCCTCGGCTCTGCCTACCCTCACCTGACTGTGGTGGAGTACTCGCGGCGACTCCTTGGCACGCTGGTGGGCACGGCAGTGTCGCTGGTGTTCGCCTACCTCTACCTGCTAGTTGCCGCCACCGACACACGGGTGTTCAGCGAGCTCGTCAAGACCGCGTTCATGACCAGAACGCCGATTGTCGTTGTGATGTCGGCTACCATTGCCACGTTCACCCTGATAGCGTTGCTCGGAATCGAGGTGGTAGCGCGCGTGGCCGACATGTTCATTCCTCTGTTTGTGGCCTTCGTTGTCCTTACTCTGATCGGTGCCGTTGGCCATTTCAGACTACAGAATCTCCAGCCGGTGCTGGCCTCAGGCATAAGGCCGGTGATCTCCAGCTCCTGGACCATTATGGGAATCGGAGCCCAGTGGGCGGTCATCAGCATGTTGGTTCCCTCGCTTACGGAACCAGAACGGGTTGCTTCGAGCACGGTAGTCACCGCCGTGCTGGCCAGCCTCGTATCTGCCGTTACAGCGGCGGCAGTCGTGGGGGTTCTAGGTGATGAACTCGCCCGGGAGTCGCTGTTTCCGTTCCTCAAGATGGCCAGGTCTATTCAGATCTCTCCTGTGCTGCAGCGCATTGAATCCCTGGGAGTGTCGGCGTGGGGTTTCGGGCTGGCCGTGACCGGCTCCACCATGGTGTACTGCGGCAGCCGGGCCCTGACTCAGATACTCGGCATCAAGGACTACCGTTGGGTGGTGCCGTTCTTCGGCGTCGCAGTGGGGTTCTATGCGAGGCTAGCGTACAGAGACGTCTCGGCAGTAATCGAGTTCTTCCGCCCACCCCGATTTCCGATCTTCATTGCCGCGCTCGTAGGTGTGCCATACCTGCTACTGTGGGGCGCGCACCTCGTTGCCCGGGCGCGCGCCGGAGCCACCCGAAGATGAGAGCGTTCGCGGCAGTCGCCGTGTTGTGCCTGGCGGTCCTTGCGGCGGGGTGCTGGGATAGCCGAGAGCCGAACGACATGGTGTACGCAATGGCAGTCGGGTTCGATATAGACGATGACGGGCAGTACGTTGCCGCCATCCAGTTCGCAAATCCAGCCGCCAACCAGGCATCAGGCGGTTCTAGTCGTTCGTCTAGTTCCGGACAGTATCCGTTCTGGACCTACTCCGCCAAGGGGCACACTCCGGCCGAGGCAGTAGCGGCGCTGCAACCATACGTGCCTCGTGAGATTACGCTTACCCATGCTGAGGTGCTCCTCGTGTCAGAGAGGCTGGCGAGGCACGGAATCGGACCCATAGTCGACTTCATCGCCAGAAGTTGGCAGGCGCGACTCCTCATCGCCAGCGGAGTGGTTGATGGCGACCTAATGGAACTTCTCAGGGCGCAATCGCCTGCCGACCCCATTCCCGCGCTCTCCATTCGCCGCCTGCTCGATCGCGTCAAGGAATCAGAGATCGCTCCGAGCGCGCCTGACCTTCTTACGGCCGTTAGCTCCGTCCTGAGAGTCGGCGGTGACCTGATCCTTCCAGTGCTGAAGGTGCACGGCAGGCAGTCAGGTGAGTCCGGCGGCTTAATCGCAGCTCTCGAACCACCTACGCAGGCCCCGTTCGCCCACTCAGGAGCGGCGGCATTCCGAAGCGACAAAATGGTGGGGCTCATAGACAGCAAGGAGGCGAGGGGGGCAGGGTTTGTCCTCAACAAGGCCGGCTCCGCCACCATCCATGTCGACTCTCCAGTGGGAGGCCTGCTCAGCATCAGGGTGGTCGGTGCGGCAGCCAAGCTAGTGCCCTCCTTTGAGGATGGCAGAGTGTCGTTTCTGGTCAAGGTGTCGGCCAGCGGCTACATTGAGGGCGAAACAGCCTTCGGCGCGTCCACTGCAGACGTGTCGGACAGGGAGTTTGCGAATCACGTGCGTGCCCGGTTGGCCCAGGCCATCAGAGAAGACATCGAGGCAGCCTTCGCCAAGTCCCTGGAGTACGGATCAGACTTCCTTCAGCTGGGCAATGCCGTGCACCGAATGCTGCCGCGAGTGTGGAAGTCAGAGGTGGGAGACAGGTGGTACGACATCCTCCAAGAGGTCACGCTGGATATCCAGGTCGAGACTGAGCTCGCACAGCCAGGCCTCCTCAGGCAGAAGCCCCTGAAGTCCGGCGGCGCCTGACAGGTTGCCACCAACCCTCAGGCCTACCGAACTTCAGGGGCCATACCGCTAAATCGGCACTACGCCCTCTCGAATCGAAGGCCAGCGTCGCCTGGTGCGACATCCGCTCTTATGGTGTCGCCGGTGCTGAACTGACCATCGAGAATGCTTGCCGCGAGGGGATTCTCCAGCTCGCGCTGTATGGCGCGTTTCAGCGGACGTGCACCGTACGCCGGGTCAAACCCTGTCTCGGCCAGGTGCGCCGCCACGGCGTCGGTCCACTTCAGTGAGTAGCCCTTCTCGGCCAGGCGTGCCGCGACTCGGTCTAGTTGTATGTGTACGATCCTCTCGATCTCGGCCTCACCCAGGCTGTTGAAGATCAGGGTCTCGTCTATCCTGTTGAGGAACTCCGGCCTGAAGTGTTGCCTTAGCACTCCCATGACCGTCGCGCTCATGCGCTCGCGGTCGCCTGACATCTCCGTGATGTAGTCGCTGCCCAAGTTGGAGGTCATGATCACAACGGTGTTGCGGAAGTCCACGGTTCGACCGTGTCCGTCTGTAAGCCTACCGTCATCGAGCAGCTGGAGCAGCACGTTGAAGACCTCTGTGTGCGCCTTCTCCACTTCATCCAGGAGTATCACGCTGTAAGGCTTGCGCCTCACTGCCTCTGTGAGCTGGCCGCCTTCCTCGAACCCAACGTATCCGGGGGGCGCGCCGATGAGACGGGCCACGGTGTGGCGCTCCTGGTACTCCGACATATCGATCCTGATCATCGCGCGCTCGTCATCGAAGAGGAACTCTGCCAGCGCCCTGGCGAGCTCAGTCTTTCCCACGCCTGTGGGGCCGAGGAACAGGAATGATCCTATGGGCCGCGCAGGATCAGAGAGCCCTGAACGCGATCGCCTCACTGCGTTGGCCACCGCGCGAATGGCCTCGTCTTGGCCCACCACACGCCTCCCGAGGAGCTCTTCCATGCGCAGCAGCTTCTGGGTTTCGCCCTCCATCATGCGGGCGACGGGGATGCCGGTCCACCCGGCCACCACCTCGGCGATGTCTTCCTCCTCGACCTCTTCCTTCAGGTAGCGCTTGGTCTTCTGCAACTCTGCGATCTTGGCGTTGGCGGCATCGAGCTGATGCATCAGGTCCAGCTGCACGCCGTAGCGCAGTTCTGCCGCGCGGCCCAGATCTCCCGCACGTTCAGCTGCTTGCTCTTCCTGCTTGGCCTCTTCG
>DBQN01000001.1 GCA_002305255.1 Firmicutes bacterium UBA1393
ATTCATCATGGAATTCGCGGATACGTCTCTGAAGAACTCCGAGGAGATAGAACAAGCACTGGGCCTGCCCATCCTAGCTACCATACCGTTGCACGTTGGCGTTGAGGTCGAACAGCACCGACGCAATCACAAGAGACATAAGTCGTCAACGGGCTCAGACAGCNNAAAGGGCTTGATCGTCAAGCAAGTTAGACTACTGCAGCGACGTAATCTCCTGCTCGACTCCATAGTATTGCTGGCCGCCGACGTTCTCGGCGTGATCATAAGGTTCGAAGGCATGATCCCCGAGGGGCTGCTGGCGAGCACGCTCGTCACTGCGGTGTTTGCAGTTCCTATGCGCGTGATCGTGCTGGCGATGTTCGGCATGTATCAGCGGCTGTGGGAGTATGCCACCGTACGCGACCTTGCCGCAGTGGCCTGCGGCGTAAGTGGAGCGTACCTGGTCGCCCTTGTGCTCGTCGCCCTCACACCGTTGGCCTGGTCACGTGGATCTGCGCTGGTATCGTACATGCTTGCGATGAGCATGATCGGTTTCTCACGTTTCAACACTCGCATCAGTGCTGAACTCATCAACAACAAGAACGGGAACGGGCAGACTCGGCCGGCCAGAGCCTCAATCACTTCAGTACTAATTGCCGGCGCCGGCTCTGCCGGCAGCATGGTGGCGAAGGAACTCGCTGCTCACCCTGAGATGGCCAGGAGAGTCATCGGTTTTGTGGACGATGACCCCGTGAAGCGCGACTCGGTGCTGTGCAGCCTGCCCGTGCTGGGCAGCCTGACCGACATCCCTGAGCTCGTCAAAGAACATCACATAGGCGAAGTCATCGTTGCCATGCCGTCGGCCCCCGGACGGACTATTCGCGGAGTAGTGGACGCCTGCAAGCCATTGAAAGTGCGCATACGCACGTTGCCCGGAGTCTACGAGTTGGTAGACGGCAAGGTCAGCATCAAGCAACTCCGCGACATCGAGATAGAGGATCTCCTTGGACGGGAGCCCGTGCACCTCGATATGGAGAGCACAGGCGCGTATCTCACCGGTGCTACTGTATTGATCACCGGCGCTGGCGGCTCCATTGGCTCGGAGATATGTCGGCAGATCACGCGATTCAAGCCCAAGAGCATCGTGTTGCTGGGCCACGGCGAGAACAGCATCTTCGAGATACAGCAGGAGTTGAAGCGCAAGTATCCGAACCAGCGTACCGCGGCGGTGATAGCGGACATCCGCAACGAAGAGCGGATAGACAAGGTCTTCGAGTTACACAAGCCCGACGTGGTGTTTCATGCGGCCGCCCATAAGCATGTGCCCCTCATGGAGGAGAACCCCGAGGAGGCACTGACCAACAATGTGTACGGTACCAGGAACGTCGCCAGGGCCGCCGACAAGCACGGCGTGAAGCGCTTTGTGATGATTTCTACCGACAAGGCCGTGAATCCCGTGTCCGTGATGGGAATGAGCAAACGTACCGCCGAGATGGTCGTGCAGAGCATCGGTGCCAACAGCAAGACCAAGTTCATGGCCGTGCGCTTTGGCAACGTGCTGGGCAGCCGCGGGAGCGTCGTGCCCATCTTCCGCAAGCAGATCGCCGAAGGCGGACCGGTGACCGTGACCCATCCCGATATGACCCGCTATTTCATGACCATCCCCGAGGCCGTGCAGCTCGTGATCCAAGCAGGCTCCATGGGGCAGGGCGGCGAGATTTTCATCCTCGACATGGGCGAGCCGGTGAAGATAACCCAGCTAGCGGAGGACATCATCAGGCTATCCGGCCTGGAGCCCGGGAAGGACATCGAGATGGTGTTTACCGGCGTAAGACCGGGGGAGAAGATGTACGAGGAGATCCTCACGACGGAGGAGCGGGCGGTAGCGACAAAGCACAGCAAGATATTCGTTTCGAAGGATTCGCAGGTACACGGTGGTGAACTCGTGGCGGCGTTGGAGAAGGCCGCGGCGGGGGAAGGACCAGGGGAAGTAGCCTGTGAACAAGAGGAACAGCGAGCGGTTTCAACAATGGGTTTCCGCGCCGTGGATGACTCTGCTGTTGTATAGGCCGTCGGAGCTGAAGGAACAAGTATCTGGTTGATCCGTGACCTAGGCAGTTACCCAGCCATCGGCGAACGAACCCTGGGACTGAGGGCGGAGTGAGACTGGTGAGTCTTGTCTCGCAGACGTGTCGCTGACTAGGTAGAGCAGGGCATACCGGATGATGCGTCTGCATGGTCTTGGCCAACCGAATGGCTTCCGAAAGGCCTACTACACGTCACCAGATCGAATGCGTCCTCGCACCTTAGTCCGTTCGGCCCCGAATAGGAGCGACTGAAGAGGGCGGTAAGGACAAAGGTGATCGACGTGAGTTCTTCTATCATGATGGAGCACCGATGCGGCTGCGACTGCTTATCAGGGAGCCTGCGTCACACAGTGCGCCAGGAGTGATTGCCGGACGTTCTGAACCATCTTAGGGTCGAGGGAGGCGTAATGCACTGGATCATGGTGACAGTTGCCTCATCACGCACTAATGTGCTTCGAGTGCAGTCCTGCTTTCGTTGCGAGTGCGTATATACTGCTAGCAGATGATTCGCCTATCTGGTCGCTCTACGCTCCCTTGGGCGGTGGAGGCGCAAGTACAGCCATAGATCGGTTATGCGTGCAACCAGTGACTCTCGTGTGCAGAAATGACACTATGCCGGCGGCGAGCCTGGCCGCTGTCCGGAGACTTGTCCATCCTGAGCTGCTGAGTTAAGGGAACATCTGCATCCCTAAGTAGGGAGGGTTTCTCTGATTGATTGTCCGACGTGCAACACCTGACGATTTTGGCAGTATAGTGGCGCTTATCAACAGAGTATTCGGTCTGGACAGAGACCTCCAGTGGTTCTTGCACTTTCACCTTGACAATCCAAGGGGGCAATCTGTCCTCTGGGTTGCGGAGAACGATTGCGGTGACATCGTTTCATACCGTTCGATAGTGAGATTCTTGGGCGATTACAGAGGCCAAGCGATTGAGTGCGGACAGCTTGCGGACGCATGTACGGATCCGGCCTTACAGGGCAAGGGTGTATACAGTAGGGTAAATGCTGCAGCTCAAGACGATTTCTTCTCCTCTGGAGGTGACCTGATAGTCGCGTTCCCCAGTGCGCGCAACCATAGTATCCTGACAAGCAAGTTTGGCTACCGTGAGGTAGCCAGTATTCGGCAGGGTCTCTGTCCCCTTGACGCGTACCCAAGAAAGAACATGCTAACCAAAGTGTGTAATCAGGGGCATCGGTTAGTGTTCAGATGTGGTACCCTAGCGGATCGCGATACTCTCATCATTCCGGCTACTGACGGCCTATCTCTCATTCGTACGGCGAGTACTGACTGTCAGGGTCTACGGTTCGATCGCAGCACGGAATACCTTCGATGGCGCACCTCGATTCCGGGCAGGACCTACTGGATTGCAGTGTCGGACGTGCATAACCATGCGATTGTCGGTACCGCCCGGCGAAGCGGGTTACATGTATGTACTGTAGCTGATTTGGTCTGCGACAGTCACTCTGCAAGACTCCGACTGCTGAAAAGGATTCGGAACTGGGCAAATGAGAATGGATACCAGGGCGTATATGCTTGGCTAGACAAGGATTGGGTGTCCCACAGTCTAGCTGGATTCCTGCCTACAGGTCGTCGCACGCACTTGCTCGTGCGATTCCGCGACGGTTTTCCACTCTGTGATCAACTGAGTTCGGAAGAGCAATGGAACCTGAGGTTGCTTGATACTGATGCGTACTAACGTGAGTGAGTCATGTGTGGAGTCTACTCGGCACCACCTTTTCTTCCAGACTCGCGGACGAATCGCGGGGGGCCGTGCGTACCAATATGCTCTGGCCTTGCTCGCCACCGTTGCGATAGTAGTGGCATGGCTGGTCTCCGATTGGCCTCTAGCATACGTCGCTTCATTTGTTTACGCAGCCGCGCTGCTATGCATCTTCGTTGTGTCGCCTAGATGGAGACTGGCCGCCTTTCTGGTGCTTTTCGTCAGTGGGCCGCCATACTTAGAATACGAGCTAGCGTGGGTGGCGATCACCGGCATTCGAATGAGACCAGAGCTTGGACTGAGGAGCCAGCTTACATCTATAGTGTTCTCGGTATACGATCTACTGCTCCTCATTGCGGCTGCGCACTTCACCTACGTGTCTGCCAAGAAAGGCAGGGTACCCAGGAGCTCAGTGAGTCTCCTGTACTGCACCTCGTTCTTGATTGTCTTGGGCGGCCTGTCGTCACTGAATGCGGCGCTGGTCACGCCGGGCAATGAGCTGGCTGCTGTATCTGGGTTCATGCAGGTCTTGCGTCCAGCATTGACCGTGTTGTGTGTTCTGGGATCCCGCAGCAATGTGCTGTTTACTGACGAAGATGCAACTGGTCTACTGATCGGTGCCTTGCTGTTCCTGGGCGAGAGTGTAGTAGTTACGGTGATCAAGTATGGAGCACTGAAGTTGGGGTCTGCACAGCTATCGGGTCTCCTTCCAGGAGCAGGTGCCACGGGATCATTCCTAGTTCTTCTGGCACCAGCGCTGATCGGAATTGGGCTGTACTCAAAGTGTCGAAGACGCGGTAAGTACTTTCTAGGCGTCGGCGTGCTCGGTGCACTATACGCAGTTCTAACCCTTTCTCGGGCTTCGCTCGTCGGCCTGGTAGTCGCCTTAGCAGTTATGGCAATCGTATCACCCTCGAAGGAGACTGCGAGAGTGTTGGTCTTGGTCGGGATGATAGCGGCCATAGCTGCTGTACTAGCCGGTGGACAGGTATCGGACTACTTCGTCGGCAAGTTTCGCGCCATGTTCGTCGACTCGCCGCTTGACTACTACAATCTTCAGGCGAGGGTGAGAATATGGAGCACCGGACTAGAGTACCTGCGGCGAAACTGGATGTTGGGCATCGGCCCGAATATGTGGGGTGTACTAACAGTTGGGTCCGGCCATCACCTGCACAACGGGTACTTGCAGTTGGCAGTAGAATCGGGTCTCATAGCGGCACTTGTCCTAGTAGTGGTGTTGCTCAGGGCCTGTGTCGGACTCTGGCGGTACGCACGGACATACAGAGATCGTCCAGAGAGAGGCGCAAACCTCGGACTTGCTGTGGGCATGCTGTCGGGCATGTGCGGCTACATGGTTACCCAGCTATTTGAGAATTCGATTGGTAGTTACCGAGTTACTGCTGTACTGTGGTTGGCGATTACCTATGCTTCGATACTTTCTGCCGCTGGAAGGAAGGCGAACGATGGTTCTGGGCAAGTTGCGTACCACGGTTCTTATGTTTCACAGGCTTCGGAGGCGGGAGATCGAGAACTCGTTTGACATAACGGTCGGGACGTTCAGAATGTACCTGGAGGCCATCGACGAGGCAAGGGTGGCTTCCGGGGCTGTTGATGTGATGATCACGTTCGACGACGGAAATGCCAGCGATATAGAGCTGGCTCTGAGCGAGTTGGTCAGTTCAAAGAAGACGGCCTCCTTCTTCATCGTACCGAGCCTGGTGGGGTCTAAAGGTTATATGACGTGGGACGATGTAGTGACCTTGAGGATGCATGGGATGGTTGTTGGATCCCACACTCTGTCACACCGGAATCTGGCGCTGTGCGATCCGCGGACCATAGCATCGGAGCTGACAGAATCGAGAGCGATGATTCAAACGGTGACAGGAGTAAGCGTGGATGCCCTGGCACTACCAGGTGGATTTGCGCCACGTGGTATTGGGCGTTACGCTAAGGAAGCAGGGTATTCGTGTGTTCTCACGTCGAGGCCGGGATACTGGGATCGAAGATCCTTGCTTGTGCCCAGGGTCTGTGCCCGA
Source organism: Firmicutes bacterium UBA1393 (assembly GCA_002305255.1). Classification (GTDB taxonomy): domain Bacteria; phylum Bacillota; class DTU025; order DTU025; family DTU025; genus UBA1393. Next base: position 5,822 of record DBQN01000001.1, read on the forward strand.
CCGACCCTCACACCCACCGAGCTGAGAGCGGTGCTGACAGGAACTGGCTCCGCATACCTTCGATACGAGCAGGTGAAGTACATGGCGAGGAGCGCGATAGGTCCACGAGTTTTCTCGATGGTGTACGATGTATGGTGCCGGTGGCGAGACCGCGTCATCGGGTAAGACAGAGAGTCTGCAGTCGATTACACGAGTAACATGGCGATCGCCGTGTGCGGGAGGCCGGTAGTATTAGGCGCCGATGCCGTGCCGCCGTGGGATGCGATCACAACTGGAGATAGCTCTATTGAGCGCCTGGGCGATTGGCGCTGGCTCAGTACAGGAGAGTCCATTGGGTGCATGACTGCCGATATCCAACGTTCCTTGATAATGCCATATCGACTGGTGCTGTGGAACGGCCACCTCTGGTTGGCATACCATATCTGCGTAGATCTGAGGCAAGCATGTCGCGCAACCACCCGCCCTCGGGACAGCCAAGGATAGTCTCCCATAGCAGTTCGGGTTCACAAATGTACACAGAGTGAGTTCGGAGGCGATTGCGCCCTTGCGATGGCTGGTTCACGAGCGTACTGTCACCAGTCAGGATGGCAATAGCAGGTCGCACTTCAGTAGCACTGGCGATGACATCCTCCCTGAACGTTCAAAGCAACTGACTCGCAGGCACTGCGAGGTTGAAGGCCCATACCATATGCCAGGATGTACAGAGTGAGCTCGGGCCCAACAGCGATGGGGGAAGGCAGGTGCGAGGGCTATGCAGCGACCCAGCTCCGACGATGGGGCACTCTCCTGGCTCGACAAGAGGCGACGCCCTCACGTTGAGAGAAGCACTGACCTCATTCGATTGCGAGAGTTGTCCATTGGGAAGCTTTCGAGCGCCAGCCTTCCGTCTGTCAGTTGAGGTTTGCGCAAGACTCCAACGCGATTCCATGTCGAGGCAGTCGTACAGATCCCGCATGGTCTGGGTCCAAACACACAGGAGGCGCTTGGTGCCTAACAGAGTGATGGTGGCGAGTCATGGAGCGGGATCTGGCCAGCACTTGCTTTCAACTGCGTTCTCTAGTCTGTGCTTGTCATTGGCACAATGGGTAGGGCTAGTGACGATGCGAGCTTGGGTATTGGCAACGTGACGACAAGACTGCCCAGCACATGCACAGCGATGGACTCATATGGGATGGAGCGATGTGAAGTGGTTATTTGGGTTGTAAACCCGTTCGACGAGCTGCCGGGAGAGCCTGGAAGGCCGGGGCGCTACCTTACACTTTCAGAAGTCCTTGCGCGTCGCGGACACGAAGTTGTCTGGTGGTCATCGAGTTTTAGCCATCGGTTCAAGAGACAACGCGGCGAGAATGGCCATGATCAGACACTGTTCTCAGTGAGGTTGATTCATACAAGGCCCTACCAGCGAAATGTAAGTATCGCAAGGATCATCAATCACAGGCAGTTTGGCATGCGCTTCTACCGCGTCGCACGGCGGCTATTGGAGAATAACCCGACGTTCCGCCCCGACAGGATAATCGCGAGCGTACCACCATTGTCATCAGCATCAGCCGCCGTGAAGCTGGGGCATGAGTGGAACGCAAAGGTTATCGTCGACATCCAGGATGCTTGGCCAGAGACATTTGAACGCCTAGTCCCAGGCACCGGCAGGATTCACCGGGTGCTAGCGCGGACGATATTGGCGCCGCTGTACAGACAGGCTCGACACATATACGCAGCCGCGGACGCGATCACTACCGTTGCCAAGACGTATGTGCAGTTATCGGGTGCAAAAGAACGCAATAAACCCTCGCACGTTACATACCTGGGCGCTCCTTTCGACATACTAGATGGTCTGAACCGTGAAAGCAGGAGCGAGGGACAGCCGTTTGCGTTCGTATATCTGGGTGGCATGTCCGCGAATTACGATCTTGAGACTGTAATACGTGCCGCGAAGTTATTGGAGCTAGGTAGCCAGGACTTCCGCATACTTGTCGCCGGAATGGGGCCAAGAGAAGACAAGCTCAAGCGGTTAAGCGAGCAACTGGGCGTCCAGGATAGGATCGAATTTCGAGGATACCTCGGATACGAGGAAGTGGTAAGACTACTCGGGCAATCTGATTGTGCTCTGAACCCCGTAATGCCTGAATCGTGCTGCGCGATGCCCAACAAGGTTGCCGATTATTTCGGTGCAGGTCTTCCAGTAATCAACAGCATTCCAGGAGAGCTGGCGGAGCTAATACGAGTCAATGATGCAGGAGCGTACTATCATGCAGGGAGCGCGAAGTCTCTTGCGGCCATCATGGGTGAATACATCAGGCGTCGAGACATGGTAGCGCGGCAAGGGGCAAGCGCACGTCGTGTCGGGCACGCTCTATTCAGAAGGGAGTCTACGTATCCCGAACTAGCTCGATTCATCGAGGAGTTGTAGTCCAGCCTGCACATGTTCACCAGCTTCATATGAGTTCCCCTGGTACGGCACGTCCGTTCCGGGGTAAGCTTGGCGCAGACACCAGAGGCACTTCAGAGAATACGACGCGCGGAAGCAGACACCTGTACACAGCCTTCCAAGTCCAGGATCATGAGTGATGTGGAGGACAGAAATGGCAAGTAGACTTACCACATCGGTGCAGATCAACTATAGTGAGCGGTTGAAGGTCCTACTTCGCGATCCTGAGAGGAAGTCCCTAGGTCGGATCATGTTTGAGTTACTTAGCGTGTGGACCCGGAATCGCACCTCACCAGTTGACTACTATCAGAGTCTACTATTCAAGAAGTACATGACCAACATATACGACTTTGTGGGGAATTCGCAGGCATGCCAAGTTCGTGATAGCCTGAACTCACACTCTTGGTATGCCCTCTTAAACAACAAGCTCTTCTTCCACTTGTTCTTCGAGAGCAAAGGAATTCGAGTTCCCAAGCTGTTGGCGTTCAGCTTTGGCACTCAGCTGCACACTGGCGAAAGCCAACTGTCGATTGCATCCGAGTCAGACTGCCTGGAAGCATTCATGCGCATTGTGAGCAAGTCGGCAAGCGGATCGGTATTTGCCAAGCCGATCGGCGGGATTGGCGGGTACGGTACCTTCATGATAGCGCCCGATGGTATTCCCGGGATGACTAGGGCTTACCGTAACCTGCTGTCCACGGATTACATATTTGAGGAGACAGTCGTGCAGCATCAACAGCTCTCGCATATCTACCCATGCTCGGTCAACACGTTGCGAGTAGATACGGTGAGGGATCGTGATGGGGTAGCAACCCCGATATCTGCACTATTGAGGATGGGGACGGGTGGCAGCTTCGTTGACAACGCTTCATCCGGGGGATGCTTCGTTGGAGTGCACATTGACTCGGGGAAGCTCGCCCCATATGCATACTCTCTCCCTAAGAACGGTGGGGCTAGATTTCGCAAGCATCCCGACAGCGGTGTTGTGTTTGATGGCCTATCGATCCCATCGTTTGATGCGGTGGTGGAGCTGGCATGTAGTGCGGCCAGGGTAGTCCCTGATAGGAATGTGGGCTGGGACATCGCCGTGTCGAAAGACGGGCCGGTGCTGATAGAGGGGAACTCCGATTACGGAATTCGACTTTCGGAAGTAGCATACGGTGGCTATCGCAGGAATCCGGTCTACAATCAGATGCTGGCTGATTACAGGGGGCGTCGGACACGAGTGCGACCTGAGTCTAGGTGAGTCCTAGTACTGCTCGACCGTCTGCGTACAGAATGGAGTCTAGCAGGTACACTGATCGATTTGGGGTTTATAGGCGGTATTCGTCGAAGTCAGCCCGTGTAGGCGAGGACAGCAAAGCCCTAGAGCCTCAGTTCGGCATGTTTGTCTGAAGCAAACATACTGTGGTGGAGCGCTACATTGTCGGGACGCTCGGATGCGTCCTCGCGCGAATTGTGAGGGTAGTGCTTGCGTATCCTCAGCATCTCCTCGCAATGACTTCAGGAGTTGCCAACAAACATGGAGTGGCTCAAGCACACTCTCAACGGGCATCGGGCGGTGCAACTGTCACTGACCGCCGAATTTCGGAGTTGCTTGACAATGCATGGACAACGCTGGTCTGACCGGACGGGGCGAGAACTCAGTGGGCATGCCTTGGTACGTTCGACGAAAGACGATCTGCAGTGTGCCGATGAATGAGCCACCTAGTCGGTGAAGGCCAGATGGTGTCTGTCACACGACGGGGCTGCTGACCCGAAGCGATGTGGCAGAGTGCATGTGCCAGAGAGCATCGACTTCACGACCGAGATCAACACTGTCCTCGATGTGCTTGGCTAGGCCGATGCGATTAGCGCTCCCTGTCAAACCGAAGTATTCGACGCAGGTCAGGCAAGGTGTTAGTCGTCCATGGAGTGGCTCTTGGCCAAGGAGAAGGGGTGTATTGGCGCAGTTGCATAGGACCCCATAGTCTGGTTGCCTGATCCGAGCCAATCTCGGTGAGGTGCAAGCGACGATTGACCGTCCCGGCATGGGACAATGCTTTCGGGTGTTGGTGAGCCATCTCGCGGGGCCCATGAACAGCAGGATCAATCCCAAATTGAGTTACATAGCGCTCCTGTACCGCGGATACCACGGGGGAACGCCGGCCTTGGGACTATAGGCCGATCGGGTTGTTCTTGGGGCATATCCCTAACCTGGGCTCGGTTCCCAACATTCCTGGGGAAGCAAAGCGGGCTAGCTCGAGATCAGTACTAACAGTGGGAGTGGCCACATGAACTCCATGGGCGGTTTCATGGCCAGTGTTGCTCACGATTCATATTGTTGCTCATGGGTTGCGACGATCCGCAGCTATATGAGGTCAAGACGGTCTCCAAGAGCCATGTCGTCACGGCACCGATGGGGCCTAGCATCGCGAACACCGAGGAATCGCTGGTTGTCGCTGGGCACAAGGGACGTATCTGAGTCCAGACGTAAGCCAATCGGGAGGAGTTGAGCCTATACATGCCGTTGGCGGTTGCAGGCGATGTGATGCTGGCACGAGATGTGGCTCCATACTGCGATCACGTGACCAGGGCTTTGACGGCACTTCGTGACACTCTTGGATTCTCGGCCCTCGTGGCCAACCTAGAGAGCCCAGTCTGTCAGGCTCGGCTCATTGAGGGACGGAAGTTTCGAGCTGAACCGTCTAACTGTGAAGGCGTACTCAGGCACTTTGATGCTCTCTCAGTCGCAAACAACCATTCACTCGATTGTGGTGTAGAAGGATTCATGGAAACAGTCGCCGTTCTTGGCGACCTCGGGGTGGCAGCCGTTGGATACCGACCACATCAGGGGCTTCAGGAACCCGCAAGGCTCACTTGTGATGGATACAGGCTCTCGATTATTGGATTGGTGGATCCAGAGCTTCTGCCCGAGGCTGTCGGGACGTGCGTCGCTACCTGTGACGACATGGATCTCATTCGCGAGGAAGTCCGCTATGCTCAAGAGGGCGCCGACTATGTCATCTGCCTGCTACACGCGGGAGATGAGATGGTGTCCTTCCCGGTCGAAAGGGAGAAGAAGCTACCTCGTCTTCTCGCCTCCATTGGAGTGGATGTCGTCGTAAGATCCGGGTCTCACACTCTTCAAGGCTATGAGGCTCAGGGATCGCGGCTAGTGCTGTACAGCCTCGGCGATTTCGTGTTTGACGGCTCAGCTCGGCGGCGACGGACGGCTGGGCTAGCTGAACTGGATTTCGCGGCAGCCGGAGTTCAGTTGCGTCCCCATACAATCAGACATGATCATTACCGGTCGCCCGGTCTGGTAAGGCACGAGACTTTCAGGTACCCAAGTCTCCCTACTACGCATCAGAACCTAAGGCGAACTCTTGACTATGCTGCGTACTACGTTGAGAGGGCCGAGCATGTGGTGGCTAATCGGGGTATCATTGGAGGGCTCAGCGAGGTGGTATCACGTCTCTTGCATGGGGAGTTCCTACCGCGGAGGTATGACAGATAGACAGGCTAACGGAGCGACTGGGGGTCAACCCGGATGTGACCAAGCGACAAGAAAGGTAGTCGGTGAATCATGCCTAGTCATTGGCTTGCTGTTTCCCTAACAGCCTTTCTCGGGGCAGCAATAGTGACACGAGTGTCCATTTGGCTGGCGTTCAGGCTAGGTATTGTTGATAAGCCCAACAAGATCAAGATACATTCAAAGCCTGTCGCACGGCTGGGGGGAATGGGAGTCTTCGGCGGATGCCTTGCAGCAGCGACGGTCCTGAGTAGACTGGAGGGTATTAGAGACTGCACGCCGCCTGCAGTCGTGGTTGCAGCAAGCTGCATCTTTGCGACAGGACTTGCTGATGACTGCTGGAGCCTCTCACCTTGTGGCAAAGTGATGGGGCAGTTGGTCGGTGCTGTTGCTTACCTGGCTCTGCCCAGGACAATCGCCTCTGCCCCTCGGGATGTATCACTAATGCATGGCCTCTTTGTGGTAGTGGCACTGATCGGCTTCCCAAATAGCTTCAACTTGATGGATGGTATGAATGGCCTACTTGCAGGCATGTGTATTATCACATTCGCCGGTGGGTCGATCATTGCTGAGTGGAGTCCGGTATAATGCTGT
>DBQN01000064.1:0-2313 GCA_002305255.1 Firmicutes bacterium UBA1393
CACACCGATGCCCTGCCTGTCTTCGGAGAGATACGCAATCCCGCATCTCACAGCATCGCTCGGGCGTCTGATGTCAACCTCGCGCTCACCCACAAACACGCGCCCGGCTGTGCGCCGCCGGATCCCGATGATGGCTTCAGCCAGTTCAGTGCGGCCTGAGCCCATCAACCCCGAGAACCCTAGCACCTCGCCTTTCCACAGCTCGAAGCTGATGTCGCTCAACACACCCTCCACTGACAGCCCCTGCACCTTAAGTACCTGTTGCCGTTTGGGCGTTGCTTTCGGCGGAAACACCATGTCAAGCTCGCGCCCGACCATCCGCCTGGCCATCTCCGCTTCAGTGAGCTCCGATGCCGGGCCGATGCTGATCAGGTCGCCGTCTCGTAAGACCATCACTCTATCGCACACCTGCTTGATCTCTTTGAGTCGATGCGAGACGAAGATGATGGTCACGCCGCGCTTTTTCATCTGTCTCATAAGGTGTAGCAGCACGTTGATCTCGTTCTGAGTGAGTGACGCCGTTGGTTCGTCCATGATGAGTACCTTTGCGTCATGCGATAGGGCCTTGGCGATCTCCACCATGCGCTTCTGCGCCACGCTGAGCCTGTCGATGCGTTCGTCAGGGTCGATGCTAGTGTGCAACTCGCGAAGGAGCCTGCCGGCCCTCTCCCTCATGGCCGCACGGTCGAGGAAGAATCGGTTCGCCTTGATCTCGTGCCCGAGCAGTATGTTCTCGTACACGTTCAAGTCGCCCACCAGGCTTATCTCCTGGGGTATTGTCGCGATGCCCTTTCGCTGTGTGATTCCGGAGAATGCGATCTCGCCGCTGGTTGGGGCATATGTGCCGTTGATCAACTTGACGAAGGTCGACTTGCCCGCTCCGTTCTCGCCGATGAGCCCGAGAATCTCGCCCTCCCGGATCTCGACACTGATGTCCTTCAACACCTGCACGCCGGAGAACGCCTTTGTGAGACCGACTGTTCTGATGATGGCATCACTCATCGCACCGCTCACTTCTTCATCGCGTCGTCAAAGGCAATCTGAGACTGGGTGAAATCGATGTTCCGAACGAAGCGAAGTGCCTCCTCGGCGCCGAAGTCGCGATCCATGCCGCTATCTTCCCACTCCACAGAGAGGGGGCCGGTGTAGTTAATGGCGTTGAGTTCCCTGATGATCTCCTCGAAGTTCACGTCGCCATGTCCCAGCGATCTGAAGTTCCAGCCCCTGCGGAGGTCGCCGAAGGCCAGGTGCGACCCGAGTATGCCTGCTCTGCCGTCGAGCTTCACCGCGACGTCCTTCATATGTACGTGGTATATCCGGTCGGCAAAGTCCCTGAGGAACAGGTGTGGGGTCACGCCCTGCCATTGTAGGTGGCTCGGGTCGAAGTTGATCCCGATGGTCGGGCGGTAATCGAACGCCTCCAGCAGCTTCCTGGTGGTGTAGTAGTCGTAAGCGATCTCGGTGGGGTGCACCTCCAGCGCGAACTTCACGCCGCACCTGTCGAACTCATCGAGGATGGGCGTCCACAGCTCCACGATCTCGCGGTATGCGGCGTCCACCATCTCCTGAGTGGTTTGAGGGAAGGAGTAGAAGAACTTCCACACCGGGGATCCGGTGAATCCGGTGACCACCGAACACCCCATACGAGCGGCAGCATGGGCCGCGTACTTCATCTCCTGAATGCCCCACTGCCTGATCTTCTCGGGGTTCCCCTTGCACTCTGCAGGGGCGAAGTTGTCGAGCCGCTCGTCGTAGAGCTCACCGACGCACTGCCCGGGAAGGTGCGCCCCCAGCGCCCAGCACTTCAAATGATGCTCTGCGAGGACCGCCTTGCGATCGGCCACATAGGCATCGTCTTCCGCTGCCCTCTGCAGGTTCATGTGATCGCCCCAACACGCGATCTCGAGGCCGTCATAGCCCATCTTGCTTGCCTTCGCACACATCTCCTTGAAGGGCAGATCGGCCCACTGGCCGGTGAAGATAGTCACTGGTCTTGCCACTTTCCATCGCTCCTTTCGTTCAGCGTGCTGCCTAGCGCACTTCGACCCACTGAGCGCCCTTCGCCGAGCTCTCGACGCACTTCGTGATGAACTTGACCCCCGCGAGGCCGTCGGCGGCATCGGGGAAATCGAAGGACGACCTGCAGGCCGCGCCCGCCGGTTCACCACACTTGCGCTGGATGATCGCGTCGGCGAAGGCCGAGTAGATGTTGGCGAACGCCTCGTAGTAGCCCTCGGGGTGGCCGGCAGGGATGCGCGAGAAACGGTCGGCCGCAGCAGAGTCCACGTAACCGTTGCCGCGCGAAAGCCACAT
>DBQN01000064.1:2343-4786 GCA_002305255.1 Firmicutes bacterium UBA1393
ATGGCAATCTGTGAGCAGTGGTACACTCCACTCGCGCCGACATCGTATTCGATCAGTATCTGCGCGTTGTCATCGAGAACTCTGCCCGGTCCGAACTTATCGAGCCTGGCGCAGAGCGATGCGACTTTCAGACCGGTCATGTAGGCGACGGTATGCTCTATATGGCTTCCGATGTCACCGACGCAGTTCGAGACGCCCGACTGCTCGGGGTCAGTGCGCCACCCGGCCTGCTTCGAGCCTTCGTCTTCAACCCGCGTGGCGAGCCAGCCCTGAAGATACTCGGCGTGCACCGACCTGATCTCGCCGATGGCGCCTGCTCGAATCATCTCCCGTGCGTGCTTCACCATGGTGTATCCGGTGTATGTATAGGTGACGCCGAGCAGCAGGTCACGCTCGCGGCAGATCCGCACAAGCTCCTCCGCCTCCTCGACAGTGCAGGTCAGTGGCTTGTCGCACATGACGTGGATATCACGCTCAAGAAACGCCTTGGCGATGGGGTAGTGCGAACTGTTCGGCGTAACGATGGCCACGAAGTCGAGCTTGCCGACCTCCGCCTCTGCCATGCGCTCGAAGTCCTCGTAGAGTCGTGTCTCGTCGATGCCCAGGGATTGCCCGGTTCGGACCGTGTTCCCGTAGTCGCGCGAGAAAACGCCGGCCACCAGGCGCGCCTTACACTCGAACGCTGCAGCCTTGCGATGCACATCGCCGATGAACGAGCCCTGGCCGCCTCCGATCATGCCGTAGCTCAGAACCGTCATGATTCCACACTCCTCGAACTCATTTGTGAATTGACTAAGCCCCTCATTCTAGCCCCTGTAAGACTCCGATGCCGAGGTAAGCCACAGACTGGTCGCGTCACGCCGCCGCAGCGGGCCGCATGGAGGCATTCTGCCTGCTCATGGAAAATCCTTCCTAGAGAAAGTGACGCAATAGTGCAGATTACGAGGAATCTCGCAGCGCGAGTGTCCTGCGAGCGGTAGTCGGGTGGGCCGCCCCGGTTCCCGCACCCTACCAGGGCATTATCATCTGGTCTCATTGAGTGAACATTGGCGGGCGCTGCGAAGGCCTGTTGGCGGGGCGGCGAGGCGCGGAGTCGGTCTCGGCAATCGCCGCAATATCGCGCAAGAAAGCGATGGCAGCCGCGCACGCAAGGCGATGCGTGCGCGGCCGGCCGGTTGGTTCAGTCTATTAGATGAAGTTCTCCGTCAGTGAGAGCTGCCTGTTGGAATCATCCTGCGTGTCTGCCACGCTCACCGACACCGAAGGCCTGCACTAGAAGCTGGCCTTTGCGCCCACGTAGAATACGGTGGTCGATGTAGTTATCCCGAGTAGAGTCCAGCCCACTTCAGGGTCATTGTCAATCTGGGTGTTCGTGTAGTGGCATCCGCCGGTTATCTCGACCGCCGGGATCACCCGGAAGGACGCCGCGACTCCGGCATCGAACGAGAGCGTCTTCAGGAGATCCGGTATGCGCTGCCGATAATGACTGTGCCAGTGGTCGGTGCCATCGAAGTCGCACCCACGCTCGTCGCCGACTGAGATCACGACAAGGAACGGCGATATGCCGAGCGAAGCGTTGACCAGAATTCTGTTCCCCACCGGTACCATCGCCTCAGCACCAAGACGCGGGCCCAACGTCTGGATGCCTTGACCTTCACCGAACATCCCACCGTCGCTCGGGGATAGGAGGCCGGAGATCACGGTAGCGTTTCGGAGACCGATCGAGGGCCCCACCTGGATCGCTCCGACACTGAACAGGTAGGAGGCATCTGCTCCGAAATCACTTACGAGACCGTACTCCGTGTCTTCTTCGCCAATGTACCCGTCCCACATCCACCAGTCCGGATCCACCTCACCCTCGCCATAGCCCCAGGCCGTGGCGTAGGCCCTTAGCATCCATGGTCCGTTGATGGCGCCGATCGACAACCGCAGCGGTGGTGCTGCGGCGCTGAAGTCATAGGAGACGCCCTCCCCTTCGTTACCTTCGGGCCTGATGATGGAGAACTTGTAACTCCCAGTCTGGTATGACGCACCAGCGTTGAGTGTCCAGTCTGACGCGGCAGCCGCCGTGCCTGCGAAAACTATGGCGGACATCAGTAGAACGCACAGGACGAACAGTCTCTTCTTCACTCTAGTCCTCCTTCCATACTGAGCAGCAATGCTCTGGCGCGATTCTTCTCTACTCCGTGCGGTTCTCCTCCACCGATCTGAAAATTTCTGGATTTTTCGTCGTCCTAGTTCTGGATGAGACGTCTGGATCAACGCCGGCTGCTCGTGCCGGCAATGGTTCTGCCCGCTCGAACTCCTGAATAGCGCAGAGGAGTTGAGCGGGCAGCAGGCGGCCGAGGCACTGCTGCAATGGTTCGGAACCAGGTCGTCAGCAGCCGTGCCCCCAACGGGAACCCGACGGCGCGACCCGCGGCAAGTTCGCCGTCGGGCCCCC
>DBQN01000064.1:4864-10482 GCA_002305255.1 Firmicutes bacterium UBA1393
TTAAGGGCACAACGTACCGCTTGGCCATCACTCGAAACCACCTCGACCAACCGATTGCTGTGAAGTAGGCGGGCCCAGTGGCTCTGGAGGAGGATCAACATTGGAACTCGACCCCACCGCCATAGAGCNNACAGCTCGACATAGACAGGGAGTCGCTGCTTGACTTGTCAGCTCGAAACCCGATGCTCAACTACCGCACATATAAGGCTCGTGGAGTCGAGGTGATCAACCAACACCCGGCACAGGTCTACAATGCCCTGGTGGTCGAGGGCAGGTCCATGCGATTCCTTCCGCGCGTCGCCACTGAGGCTGAGCCCGACGAGTCGACCTCGGAATCGACCTCCGAATCGGCCTCGCCGGCCGACTCGCCGCCCAAGATGGTGCGTGCCGACGGTCCCGGCGTCGAGCTCGTGACACCCCATCCGAAGTCAGAACTGGAGCAGCGCCTGCTCAACACATATTACCTGCATCGAAGCTTCATTGAGGAACAGGGCGTCAACACCCTCTATATAGCCCTTGGCATGATCACCTGGCGTGAAGATGACAACAGCGACCGCGATCTGCATGCCCCGCTTATCCTCGTTCCAGTCGAGTTGCAGAGGTCAAACGTTCGCGAGTCGTTCAGCGTCAAGTACAGTGGCGATGATGTGTGCGGCAACGAACCGCTGCGCGTGAGACTGCTGAAATCGTTTGGGATCGAGTTGCCACCGTGGGCCGGAGCACTCAACGGCTCCGACGATGATGATGAGCTCCATCCCGTCGAGGATTACTTCGATGAGGTTGCCGAGTCACTCGCTCGCAAAGCATCCTTCTCGGTGAACCGAGATCGCGTGGTGCTTGGGTTCTTCTCATTTGCCAAGTATCTGATGTATGTGGATCTAGATGACTCCAGACGACCGAGCGATCGCCAGTTGTGCCAGAATGAGCTGATTGGCAGGTTGCTTGCCAGCGGCTTTGAAAGCCCGGGCGCCTTTCCCTGGGAAGACGGGAATCTCGACGCACACATTGACCCGCGCACGTGCTTTCACGTCGTAGATGCCGATGCCAGTCAGGCCACGGCCATACTCGCGGCCGCCACCGGCCAGGCCCTCGTGATCCAGGGACCCCCGGGCACGGGCAAGTCGCAGACGATTACGAACATAATCGCCGATTGCGCGGCCAAGAACCAGACTGTTCTCTTCGTGGCAGATAAGCTAGCCGCTCTCGATGTAGTGAAGCGCAGAATCGACGACTGCGGGCTTGGCCAGCTCTGCCTGGAACTGCACTCAAACAAGGCGAACAAGCGAGAGGTCCTCTCTGAACTGAGTGCTACCCTCAACATGCCGGCTCCGCGCAGTGCTTTCGATGACTCGCTGGCCGTGGATCTAGCTCGGCTTCGCCAGGATCTGAACAGCTACTGTGACGCAGTGAATGAGCCGATCGGGAGTTCCGGCATCACCCCTCACGTGGCGTACGGGACCATCGAAAACCACCGTTGGGCTGCAGATGCCTGTGATCCGCAACTGCTTGTTCCGGAACAAGCTTCCGGTTGGTCAGAGGATGAGATTCGATCTGCACGCGCGACGGTGCGCCGATTCATAGACCTGCTCGACGATACTGGGGTTCCGAGCCGGCATCCATTCGCCGGCTCGAACCTGACACACGTTGCGCCGTCTCAAACGGAACGAATCAGTCGCCTGATCGAGGCGGCCGTCTCGGCGAATGTCAGGGCTCGCGAGGCCTCAAAGGCGTGCGCCGACCTGATGGGCATGGCATCGCCGAACACAATGGATCAAGTGGAAGAGTCTCTTCGCATGGCGGAACTATGCCTGCGGCTGCCAAGGCCCCTCCCGTTCTCGATATCATCACCCGATTGGACTGACAGGCGGACGACAGTCTTGGACTTCATACAACTCATGGAGAGCATCTGCCGACAGATGGCCAGCCTTGAGTCGCTGCCGGCAGGCGCATGGGACGAAGACGTGGGCCCGATTCGTGCCCCCATGGCGGAACTGTTGCCGAAGTGGTATCGATTCCTCAACCGGAGGTATCGATCGGCTCTCCGTGCTTTCGAGAGCCTGGTGGGCGGCCCCGCAACGGAACTGGCCCGAAAGACTCCCCTTGAGAAGCTCAAGGCACTGGACCTCATCATCTCGGTGCAGAAACAGTCTGGCGATGCACGAACACTTGCCGCTGACGCAGGCTTGACGATCAACGTGGAGTGCCCCGACGACATCGTCGGCTGGCCGCAGCTCTTGGCCGCCGTGAAGGCCGTGTTCGCCCTTCATGAACAGGCCGGTCATGAACAGGACGTAACTGGAACAGCGGCACGGGCGGCAATCGATTTCCTAGCTTCCGGCCCCGACACGAATGAGATGAACCGTCTGGCTGACTCATGCAGGCTGTGCACCGCTGCGCTTCAGGCCCGACGCGAGGCCCTGAGTGCCCTCAGTGACGCGCTTGACATGCGCGCCGCGCGTGCCTCCGAAATCGAGGCGGCGCCGTTTGCGGCAGTGGCGGATCTGTTGACTAAATGGAAGACTGACCTTCCGCGGCTCCGGCATCTCGCAGCTTTGAACGCAGAGGTAGCGCAGCATCGAGACAAAGCCCTTCAGGGGTTGGCAGGCGCCGCGGCGGTGTGGGAGCATGAACCGTCGTGGCTCGCGGCTGCCTTCGAATATGCACTTGCCACTCGGCTGCTTGATACCGCCTTCGATGAGCGACCTGCCCTGAGCGGCTTTGGCCTGACGCGTCACAGCCGCACAGTGGCGGACTTCACGGATCTAGACAGACGCCTGATACAGCTGAACCGACAGCGCATCGCGCTCCAGCACTGGAACAACCTGCCCCGCGACAACGGCGCGGGCGCCCTGGCAGACCTGAGGCACGAGATGCACAAGAAGCGCCGCCACATGCCGATTCGAAAATTGATGGCCAAATGCGGACCGGCGATCCAGCGGATCAAGCCGGTGTTCATGATGAGTCCGTTGTCGGTGGCAACCTACCTCGATCCATCAGCCCTTCAGTTCGATGTAGTCGTGTTCGATGAGGCAAGCCAGCTCCAGCCGGTAGAGGCGTTCGGCGCCATCAGCAGGGCGAAGAGAGTAGTCGTGGTGGGTGACAGCAGGCAGCTGCCGCCGACCACGTTCTTCAACAAGATCCTGTCGGGTGACGACTATGAAGGCGATGTGGAGTCATCTGCAGATATCGAAAGCATCCTCGGGATGTTCGAAGCAAGGGGAGCCGCCTCCCGTACATTGCGGTGGCACTACAGGAGTCGACACGACTCCCTTATCGCCGTGTCAAACGCTGAGTTCTACGACAACAGGCTGGTCGTGTTCCCCAGCCCCGACCGGTCCCGCACCGAATCCGGACTCAAATATCAGTTCGTCGACGGCACTTATGATAGGGGCGGCAACAGGGTCAACAAGGCAGAGGCCCAGGTAGTTGCACGTGCAGTGATGGAGCACGCGCACAAGAACCCGCACCTGACATTGGGAGTCGCTACGTTCAGCATGCCCCAGATGAACGCCATACGTGACGAGGTGGAGAAGCTCCGCCGCAACGATCCCGCCAGCGATGCATTCTTCAGCGCTCACACGAACGAGCCTTTCTTCGTGAAGAACCTGGAGAACGTGCAAGGAGACGAAAGAGACGTAATCTTCATCAGCGTTGGGTATGGCAAAGACGCTGACGGGATAGTCACTATGAACTTTGGGCCCCTCAACCAGGAGGGCGGAGAGCGGCGACTTAACGTTTTGATCACCCGCGCACGCTCGCAGTGCGTGGTGTTCACGAATTTGAGCGCCGATGACATTGACCTTCAGAAGACAGACAGCAGAGGCATTGCAGCGTTCAAGTCATTCCTCCGCTACGCCCAAACCGGAACCGAAGTCGCTCACGGCAGCAGAGACGGGGAACCAGAGTCACCGTTCGAAGAGGTACTGTCTCGTGAGCTAGAGGCGCACGGGTACATCGTACAGCACCAGATAGGGTGCGCAGGTTTTCGCATCGACCTCGGCGTAGTAGACCCGGACGCGCCAGAGAGGTTCCTCGTCGGCATTGAGTGTGATGGTGCATCGTATCACTCGTTCGAGTGGGCTCGCGACAGGGACAGGCTACGTCAACAAGTGCTCGAGAACAAAGGCTGGACTATCATCAAGGTGTGGAGCACTGATTGGTTCCTCAATCCGAAAGGTGCACTGGCTACGCTGCTCAACGCCATCGAACAGGCACGACAGTCGCCACTAACTGTCACCGCATCCCAGTCGCAGCATCAGCAAGAGGACTTGCCCGTCGCGAACCCAACCGACGGTCAGGTCGAGCCGGATCAGATCGCCGAACCACCCTCCCCGCTCGACCGCGTGCGTCCGTACACCAAGGCTGTGTTTCAAGTCGATACCGCTGGCAGAGCCCTGAGCGACGTGCCGNNCATCCCGCGTGGGCGAGTGGGTGACAAAGATCGTTGAGGTCGAGAGCCCAATCCACATCGAGGAGGTGTGCCGCCGCATCATCGAGAACGCCGGCGGCTCACTAAACGGCCGGCGGATCGGCGATGCCGTGCGAGCGGGTGTGAAGACGGCTGAGGCGAAGAGCCGAATCAAGGCTAGCGGCGACTTCCTCAGAAGAGTGGGCCAAGCCGACACCGCGCCCGAGCCCAGTGTACGCAGCCGCTCTGAGTTGCCCGTCGCCTCAAGGAAGATCGAGTACATCGCGCCGGAGGAGATCCGCCTTGCGGTGACAACAGTTGTTGAGACCGCCTGCGGCATTGAACCGTCGGATGCCATCGTGCAAACATGTCGCCTGCTCGGCTTCGGCAGGACTACCGAAGGAATGCAGGCCTACGTTGAACCTATCATCCAGGCGATGATCGATGACGGACTGCTGGAGAAGCGCAACGGGATGCTGCTGGTTCCGTAGGGTTAGATGCATGCAGCGGCCACACCGAGTCACTCAGCGCGTCATTATCTTGTGCGTCTGCGAGAAAGCCTGCATAGAAGGATCGAAGTACACGTAATGGAACGAGCCCTTGTTGAACTGCCCGTTCTCGTAACGGTTCTGACTGTCCCACGTCGTGTCTACGATCACCCATCTACCGTCCACGAAAGCCTCGTTCCACGCATGGTTCGACTTAGAATGATCCACGTCATCCCAGTACTTGTTGCCGGCACTGGCCCCGAGCGCATGCCCACTGACTATCCGAGCCGGGATGCCCACGCTTCTGAGTAGCGCCTGTGTCAATGTGGCGTAGCCCTGGCACACCGACATCTTGTTAGTCAATGTCGCGTATGCGCTGGTCTCGCTCTTCCCACCTGACCGATATGTATCCCAGTCATAGTAGATGTTCTCCGCGACCCAGTCATGAATCCTGAGTAGCTTCTCATGTTCATCGGTGATGCCCGCGACTATCTCGACGGCGAGAGCCACGATGGCTTCTCTCTCTGCCGCGTCAGGTACGTCTATGCTCAGGTAGGCGCCTGGTGGTAGTTCTGTGTCGGCCGCGAATGCGGCGATGTTGGCCTCGTACATGGGAGACTGGGCGAACCGTAGGACGCCGTTCTGCGAGCTGAGACGTATCGCCTTGTGGCGACTCCAGTATGTGTTGCTGCCTTTCTCGGCGAAGGAGACCCACAGTCGGA
>DBQN01000058.1:0-44670 GCA_002305255.1 Firmicutes bacterium UBA1393
TCAAGCGGTTGCGGTTCGCGGGCGTGACTCGAGGTCGACGGCCCGCCCAGGAGCCGCAAGCGCTTTACCCCGATTTCCACAGATAGGGCGGACGTTTAGGTCGATCTAGACAGTAAAGGGCGCCGCTATCTTCCAAAACCGACGCAAAGGCCCTGTGCCCGCCGACTGACTGCGGTACGGTCAGACTCGGTCAGGTCGTCCGGGCGCGGCGCCCCAGCTCAAGNNCTCAAGCGGTTGCGGTTCGCGGGCAGTGACTCGAGGTCGGCGGCTCGCCCAGGAGCCGCAAACGCTTTACCCCGATTTCCACAGATAGGGCGGGGCTTTACGTCGATTTCGCCAGCAAAGAGCTCCGCTATCTTTCAGAATCGATGTAAAGGCCCGGCCGCCCGCGCCCGCACCGCGGCGCCTGCGTGCCATATGCGATGTACCGAACGTGAGGTATAATCATGGTTGGAGAGGGGAGGCAGCTTACCCTGATTCAACCTGACCTGTGCGTAAACGGAGTGTGGGATGTCGACCTAGGTAAACTAAGAGAGGCTGGGATTACCGACATCCTCATCGATATCGACAATACGATAGCCCCATGGGGCGGATACGAGATACCGCCGGCCGTGGTGGACTGGCTTGAACGCGCCAAGAGCCTCGGGTTTGGGGTGTGCCTGCTCTCCAATAACTTCGCGTCGCGGGTGGAGCATTTCAGTCGCCGGCTCGGGGTGCCGGCCGTGTGCGGTTGGGTCAAGCCCTGGCCCTGGGGTTTCAGGAGAGCCCTAAGCGTGCTGGGCGTCGAGCCCGGCAGGGCTGTGATGATCGGCGACCAGCTGTTCACCGATGTGGCCGGTGCCAAGAGGCTGGGGCTGATGACGATCCTCGTGGACCCGCTCTCAGAAAGGGAGTCGGTCTACACGAGGTTCAAGCGCCGGATCGAGCGACTGATGGGGCGAAAACGACCCGGGGAGCGCATGCCATGAGCGAACTCTGTGCCCACGTGGTTGTGGACGTGCCCGCCCGCAGCCGCGAGGGCCATTTTGATTACATAGTCCCGCCCGAGCTTGAGGGCAGGGTTGAGCTGGGCAGTCAGGTGCTGGTGCCGTTCGGCCGCCGAAGCGTTCATGGTTTCGTGGTCGGCATGTCGGAGAGTCCCGCGGCCGATACCAGCAGGGAGCTGAAGCCGATCCAGGCTACACTCGGTCAAGGCGTGCGCGTGCCGCCTGACTTGCTCGAGCTTGCCAAGTGGATGTCACGGCGCTACCTTTGCCTGGTGGTGGATGCCATCAAGGTGATGGCCCCTGCATGGCAGAACGCGATCAGCCAGGGGCACCGGGTCGTTGTGTACCGGTTGGCTCAGGGAATCGACGCCGAGGAGGCAGCCAGGCTCGCGGAGAGGCGCGCCCCGGCCAGGGCCAGACTGCTCAGGGCCCTTGCCGACGCAGCGGAGCTTACCGCTGCCGAACTGATCGACAGAGCCCGCTGTTCGGTGTCGTCCATACGGGCAGCCGAACGCGACGGGCTGCTCGCGAAGGCCCTGGTAACGGCTCTGTCCGCCGGGTCGGTTCGAGCCCACCCGGCTGCCGGCGACGCCGCAGGTGGCGCGGCAGGCGGGGCGGCAACGCCAGCCGCAGCCGGCTCAGGCAGCCGCGGTGCAGGCGCAGAGCTGGCGCTCACTCCCGCGCAGGAAGAGGCGCTCGCCCGCATCAGGCAGGCAATGGACTCGGCCGGCGGCGTTGTGTTGATCCACGGCGTCACGGGGTCGGGCAAGACCGAGGTCTACCTGCGAGCCCTCGAGCGTACCGTTGCCATGGGCAAGCAGGGCATCTTCCTCGTGCCTGACATCGCACTCACACCTCAGATGGTCGCGGCAGTGTCGGCGAGGTTCGGCAAGCGCGTCGCGGTGCTGCATAGTGCCCTCAGTGCCCGCCAGCGTAAGGACGAGTGGGCACGCACGCTCTCGGGCGAGGTCGATGTAGTGGTTGGCGCCAGGTCGGCGGTGTTCGCGCCGGTGCCCAGTCTCGGGTTGATAGTCGTTGACGAGGAGCACGATTCCTCATACAAGCAAGATGAGTCTCCCAGGTACAGCGCGAGGGATGTGGCGATTGAGCGCGCCCGTCTAACTGGGGCTGTCGTCGTACTCGGATCGGCCACTCCGTGCCTCGAGAGCTACGCCCGGGCGGCAGAGGGTGACTACGCTCTGGTCACCATGGCGGAGAGGGTGAGCGGCCGGCCGCTGCCACCGGTGCGACTGGTCGACATGAGGGCGGAGCTGAAGGCGGGAAACAGGAGCGTGTTCAGCCGCCTGCTGCGCGAGAGGGTCACTGAAGGTTTGGCCTCGGGCAGGCAATCGCTGCTCTTCTTGAACCGCAGAGGCTTCTCAACTTTCGTGCTGTGCAGGGATTGCGGTTACGTGTGCGCCTGTCCGAGCTGTGATGTGTCACTTACATACCACGCCAGGAGCGCGCCGGGCCAGGAGATGGTGTGTCACTACTGTGGGCACGTCGAGCCTGCCCCCAACATCTGCCCCGACTGCGGCGGAACGCGAATCAAATTCTTCGGTGTGGGCACTGAGCGTATCGAAGAGGAAGTGCGTGCTGCGTTTCCAGGCGCGGTGGTGGCCAGGATGGATGTGGATACAACTAGGAGACGGGGTGCCCACGCTCAGATCCTCGGCGCTTTTCGAGACCGGCGCATTGACATACTGATTGGCACTCAGATGATAGCTAAGGGCCTCGACTTTCCGAACGTCACCACTGTGGGGGTCATCTCAGCCGATACGTCCTTGAACCTGCCTGACTTCAGGGCCGCCGAACGCACATTCCAGCTCATCAGCCAGGTGGCAGGCAGAGCCGGCCGCGGCGATGATCCGGGGTGCGTGGTAGTGCAGACCTACAACCCAGAGCATTACAGCGTAGTAGCCGCCTCGAAGCACGACTACTCGTCCTTCTTCGAGAGCGAGATGCGATCCCGCGTGCGTCAAGGTTATCCTCCTGCCCGCCGTCTGGGCAGGATAGTGGTGAGGGGCGAATCGGAAGACCGCGTGGCCAGGGCCGCAGGTGTCGTGGCTGCTGAATGCCGCGCCACCGACGCCTGTGAGACCGGGCTGGTGGAGATCATCGGTCCGGCTTCCGCGCCCATCAGCCGCATAGCAGGAAAGTACCGTTGGCACCTGTTGGTGTTCTCTTCGAGCGCCGAGGCCATTGCGTCTGTGTGCGCGGCGGGTTGCGCGGCTGCGCATGCGGGGGTTACAATCACTGTAGATATTGACCCATACAGCGTGCTGTGATACCACACATATACAACTGCAACAGGAGGGCACGGATTGATACTGAAGATTCGCACCGAGGGCGACCCGGTGCTTCGCATGAAAGCTAAACCTGTCACGCAGATCGATGACACGATGAGGAAGCTCGCGTCTGACATGCTGGAGACGATGTACGCTGCGCCCGGCGTGGGCCTGGCAGCCCCTCAAGTGGGAGAGCTTGTGAGACTGGTAGTGATCGACGTAGGCGATGGTCCGGAGGTGTTGTTCAACCCGGAGATTGTGAGCTTCACCGGAGAGGCCGTCGACGTTGAGGGATGCCTGTCGATCCCGGGGATGCAGGGAATGGTGAAGAGGGCGGCGCACGTAGTAGTGACTGCTGATGACAGATACGGCAGGAAGATTAGGTTAGCGGGCGGGGGCATGCTTGCCAAGGCGTTGCAGCACGAGATCGACCACCTCGACGGCATACTCTACGTCGATAAGGCATACGACATCGGTCCGGCCGAAGTGGACGAGGACGAGCAGGAGGAGAGCTGAGGATTGCGCGTTGTGTTCATGGGCACGCCTGACTTCGCTGTGCCAACGCTCAGGGCGCTCGCGGAACATGGGCATGATATCATGTGCGTGTTCACGCAGCCTGATCGGGCTGCCGGGCGAGGACGGAAGCTCAGCCCCCCACCGGTGAAGGTCGCCGCGACTGAGCTCGGACTGCGGGTGGAGCAGCCACCGAAGGTATCGGTGCCTGAAGTGGTGGACGCTATCAGGCAGATGTGTCCCGATGTGGCAGTGGTGGCCGCGTTCGGGCAGAAGATCAGCCCGAAGTTGCTTGCAGTGCCTGTTCACGGATTTGTCAATGTCCATCCGTCGCTGCTGCCTAGGTACAGGGGTGCGGCGCCAATCGAGCGGTGCATCATGAACGGCGACGAGGTCACGGGTGTCACAATCATGTACATGGACGAAGGCTGGGACACCGGTGACATCGGACTGGTACGCAAGGTGGATGTGCCGCGGGGAGCCGACGCAGGTCAGATGCGGCAGTGCCTTGCTGAGCACGGTGCGGAACTGATGTGCGAGTTTCTTCGTTTGATAGAACTGGGGAGAGCTCCCAGAATCGCGCAGGATCACAGTCAGGCAACATACGCGCCTAAGATAACCGAGGCTGATCAGACCGTAGACTTCCGCGAGCCGGCAGCCGTCATTGAGCGTCATGTGAAGGGGTTGTCGCCTGATCCGTGTGTAGTGGCGAGCATCGCCGGAGTGCGGTTCAAGATACTGAATGCTCAGGCTGTAGATGATTGGAGCGCGGATACCGGTGACATGGCGACGCCGACGGTCGCGCCGGGAATGCTCTGGCCCAACAGGCGACTCGGTCTTGTTGTCGGCTGCGGGGTTGATGGCCGCGACGGGCTGGTTCTGACTGAGGTTCAGCCTGCAGGGGGCAAGCGGATGGGCGGTGCGGAGTTCGCGCGCGGACGTCGCATATCTCCCGGCCAGTCCCTCGACTCTCCCTATCCACTCGATTCTGGCAGAGGGGGTGCATGACTCGTGTTTTTCCCATATTACTTTGATCCCACGTACGTGCTGATCCTGCCTGCGATGGTCTTCGCGCTGTTCGCACAGGCCAGGGTGCAGTCTACGTTTCAGAAGTTCCTTCACGTGCGAGCCAGGTCAGGCATGACAGGGGCGCAGGCCGCTGCAGGGATCCTCTCATCTGCCGGCATGGGCAACGTCTCTATCGAGCAGACCCCGAACACCCTCGGAGACCATTTCGATCCGAGGACGAACACATTGCGGCTGTCACCACAGGTGTACGGCCATGCATCGCTGGCGTCGGTGGCGGTGGCCGCGCACGAGGCGGGGCATGCCCTTCAGCATCGCGAGGGCTATCAGCCACTGGCCATCAGGCAGGCGATACTGCCCGTGGCCAGCATCGGGTCGAACCTGGCTGTGCCGCTGTTCATCCTGGGGTTCCTGTTCGCGTCGGGTTCGGGTAGCTTCGGCGACTTCCTCATGAGTCTGGGTATCTGGATGTTCATTGGAGCCGTTGCGTTCCAGATAGTCACGCTCCCGGTGGAGTTCAACGCAAGCAAGCGCGCGCTCGGTCTGCTCACTGAGAACGGTTACATCACACAGGATGAAGTGAGTGGAGCCCGTCAGGTGCTGGAGGCAGCCGCCCTCACCTATGTGGCTGCCGCGGCCGTGGCTGTGAGCCAGCTCTTGAGATTGCTAGTGCTGAGGGGCAGAAGGCGTGACTGAAGCTAGGTTCGAAAAGGCATTGGCCAGATCCCGCCCCACCGGGCGGGATCTGGCCATACATCTTGATCACCTCTGCACCGTCAGGGGAATGCAGTCGGATGCGGCGTGGGCGCGGTCGGTGGCGCAGCTTGCGGCGCGGGCGGGAAGGTCACGTGATGGCCTCGACGGCCGCGAACGGCGCATGGGCATGGAGATTGGCTATGGATCCATCAGGAGAAGGCGCACGCTGGAATGGTGCATATCAGCAGCGGCGGGCAGGCCAATGGAGAGCATCGACGCGCTGGCCATGTGCATCCTTCGAACGGCAACTTACCAGTTGATGTTCATGACCAGAGTGCCCGCGCACTCCGTGGTATCGGAGGCGGTGGATGCCGCCAAGCGATTCACCCACTCCGGGATCGCCTCCTTTGTCAATGCGGTACTTCGCAAGATCAGCACGCCTGGCTTCGATCCACGCTATCCTGCCCCCGGAACCGACATCGTGAAGCACCTTGCTGTGACTCTGTCATATCCTGAATGGATAGTGGATGAGTGGGTGACTAGATTCGGGCATGATACGGCCCGAACCATGCTGGAGGCCGGGAACGAGCAACCCGCCGTCGTGTTGAGGACCAACACAGCCCGCATCAGTGTGGGCGATCTCAAGGCGATGCTGGCGGGGGCAGGCATTGAGTGCAGCGAAGGGATGTATGCTCCCGAGGCACTCCGCATCGAGTCGAGCATAGAGTCAGTGGAACACCTGCCAGGATACGGCGAGGGCCTGTTCGCGGTGCAAGACGAGAGCTCGATGCTTGTGGCGCACGTCATGGGCATGGGGCGCGAGGCAGATGGCGGCGCTGTCGCTGGCGGCGCTGTGGGTGCCGTGCCTCGGCTGGCCGTAGACGCCTGCGCTGCTCCCGGCGGAAAGGCCACGCACATGGCTACGCTGGGCGGCGAAGGTTGGAGAGTGGCGGCACACGACGTATCTCCTCGCCGACTGGAACTGGTGAAGGCCAGCGCCGGACGGCTGGGCCTCGACAACCTCACCGCTACCGTGCTGGACGCCAGGCGCCTACCGGGAGTTTATGATGCCAACGTGAACGCGCTCCTCATCGATGCCCCGTGCACCGGTCTCGGAGTACTGGCTCGCAGGCCGGACGCCAGGTGGAGGCAGACACCTGAGGGTCGGGCAGAGCTGGTGGCGTTGCAGGAGCAGATACTCGACGCCGCCGCCGGCTGCGTAGCGCCTGGGGGAACGCTAGTCTACAGCAGCTGCACCGTCAGTCTTGATGAAAATGAAGACCAGTTAGAACGCTTCTTGACTCGTCATCCTGAATACACCCGCGATTCCCTGGCGCAGTTCATGCCCACCCAGTCAGCCCGCAGTTTGGTGGGGGAAGGTTGGATGGTGCAGATGCTCCCGGGGATTCACGGAGTGGATGGCTTTTTCATCGCTCGCATGGTCCGCAAACCGCATAGCTAGCCCCGGCTCAGGCCAACTTAAGCCTGCGCGGGCTGGAGGGCAAGTATGCCCGCGGCATGCGGGGTTGAGATGCGAGCAACACTCAAGCGAACTGTCGTTGCCATCGCAGTTGTCGCGGTGGTGCTGACGGCACTGACATACGCAGGCGCGCTTCTCTCGCCGATTCACATCAGGGTTCCACAGGGCTTCGACTTCTCTATCGACCTTGGCCCTCGCTGGGCCGGCCAACCCACGGCCGATCCGCCTGACTCGCTGCTCTTCGGGGAGGTATCCGGCAGCGCTATGCCGGTGACTCCTACCAGAACCGGCAGAACGCAGATTCAGTTTCGCCTATTCAACGCGATTCCCGTCAGAAACTACATCGTCGATGTAGTGCCCCAGCTCCGAGTGGTGCCGGGTGGGCAGTCAGTGGGGATACTGGTGGCCGCCTCGGGAGTGCGCGTCATGGGCATGTATGCGGTGGTGGGGGTCGATGGTGGCCGGTACATGCCGGCACGCGACGCGGGGATGGCTGCCGGTGACGTGATCCTCAAAGTGGGTGGGGTGGAGGTAAGCGATCCTTACAGCCTGGAGCTGGCCGTTAATGGCGGTGCAGTCGACGGCAGGGTGTCGGTGGAGGTCAAGCGCGGCGAGCGAGCCCTCGTGCTGGACGTGTCAGTGGCCCTCACTCAGGATGGCTACAAGCTGGGCGTGTACGCGAAAGACAACGCTGCGGGCGTTGGAACGCTGACCTTCTGGGATCCCATGAGTGGAAGGTTCGGAGCCCTCGGGCACACTGTATCTGACTCAGCCACAGGTAAAGAGGTGCCCATTACCGACGGGCGACTGGTGAACGCCACAGTGACGTCGGTAGACTCGAGCGCCGCCGGGCACCCCGGGGAGAAGATCGGCTCCTTCAGGGGATCAGACGACGCCATCGGCACGGTGGACACGAACTGTGCGGTGGGCATATACGGCACTCTGACTGAGCCTCTGACCAACTCGCTCTACCCTTCAGGCGTTCCCGTGGCAATGTCGTCGGCTGTGAAGGAAGGCCCGGCGAAGATGCTCACGGTAGTTGGCGGTTCCACCATCGAGCAGTTCGACGTGGAGATCATCAAGGTCAATACGCCGGCCAGGCCTGGGGGCAAGAACATGGTGATCAGAGTGACCGACCAGGGGTTGCTCGACCGCACGGGCGGCATTGTGCAGGGGATGAGTGGATCGCCACTGATACAGAACGGTATGCTGGTTGGCGCTGTCACGCACGTGTTCGTGTCGGATCCGTCGCGCGGATACGGGGTGTTCGCCGAACAGATGCTGGAGGCGGCGGGCCTGCTCGGACTCGACGAGCTCGACAAGCTCGACGAGCGCAACGAGCCCGCCGGGGCCGCCGGGCCCACATGGCCTGTGCGGCCCGCCTGGCCTGCAGGGCACACCGAGCGCGCCGCTTAATGGCGCCTCACTGCAAGGTGCGTCAAAAGGCCTATACACAGGCAAATCCTACGGCACATATGATGTAGCGCCAGAGGGAGAAGCGAACATGCTCCCGAGGAGCATTCCCCCTTACCGGGCTGAGAGGTGAGGCCAGTGCCGGAATCACTGATGGAATCATTGGAAAGACTGTCCCCCCGTGAACGGGAGATCATACAGATGGTGGCTGTGGGCATGAGCAACCAGGCCATCGGAGAGCGGCTCTACATCTCCGACAAGACGGTGAAGAATTACGTGACCAGCATCAGGCGAAAGCTGGGTGTGGAGAATCGAATTCAGGTGGCTCTTGCGGCTATCAAGTGTGGCCTCGTTGATCCGAACGCTTCGGCCTGAGCCATGGAATCAGAAGGTATTGGTCGTTCTGCGTAGAAGTCGTTAAGGGCGTTGATTGAAAGGTGTGATCGGAGGCTCGGCTCATGCCCGAACGCAGAACGTCAGTACTGGTCGTAGATGACAACATTGACCTCGCGGACATGTTGAGCGAGTTCATATCGGATCAGCCCGACATGGAAGTAGTCGGTGCGGCCTACAACGGCATTGCAGCCATCGATCTCATAGACGACACCCGGCCTGACGTGGTAGTGCTGGACCTGATCATGCCGCGCCTCGACGGGCTAGGCGTTATAGAACACGTGAGGCAGATGCCCGCAGAGAAGCGGCCAAGGATCATAGTGGCAAGCGCCATCAGCACCGACACCACCGCCGCAAGCATGATATCGGCGGGTGCCGATTACTATATCGCCAAGCCCTTTGATCTGTCAGTAATGGTTGACCGGATCCGGCGGATGTCGCAATCTCCGCCGGGTTCGCGTTTCCATAGATCCGACGTAAGCGCGTACGACCGTGACCGTGACCGCGACGGCGACGGTGACAGCGACAGGGATCGCGATCGTGACCGCGAGGGTGCGCCAGAGCCCTATGGCGGCGGCGGTGGCGATGGCGAACGCGACCGCGGCCGTGACCGTGACCGTTCGCACTCCGACGGTTCCGCCTCCCGGGCCCCCATACCTGAAGTGGCGGTGAGTCGAGCCCTGTGCGAGCTGGGTGTGCCCGCCAACCTCAAGGGCTACGAGTACCTGAGGGACGCAGTGATCATGGCCATGGAGCAGGGGCATGTGATGGGCAGTGTGACTACGGTTGTGTACCCCCAGATAGCGCGGATGAGAGACACCACACCGTCGAGGGTGGAGAGGGCGATACGCCACGCTATCGAGACTGCGTGGATCAGGGGCGATATCAACGTACTCAATGACGTGTTCGGTCACACGGTCGATGCGGAGAAGGGCAGGCCCACGAACTCTGCGTTCATCGCGAGAGTGGCCGACAAGATAAGGATAGAGATGAAGAGCAGGTAGAGGTATCACACGCTCTCGACGCGACATGCTAACCCTGTGATGAGCATGGGCCGAGGGCGCGAAACCGCCGACGCAGCGTGCGACGGCATCAGAGCAACAGCCGTCGTAGACAGGCGCACAAAGTCTCTGGTCACCCGGCTCAAGCAGGGTCAGGCGGCCGTCATATCCCATGCCGACATCGATGAGGTGTCGGCTCTATCTTTGGTTGCCGCAAAACCGCGGGTAGTCATCAACGCCGAACCATGCATCACAGGGAGATACCGGTGCCAGGGTCCGGGCATCCTCCTTCAGCACCGGGTGCCTGTAATCGATGGCGTCGGCGGCGAACTGCTGGACTGGTGCACCGATGGCGACTGCGTGGAAGTCAGGAACAGATGGGTATGGTGCAAGGGGCGGCGGTTCGGCCCCGGGCTCTGGCTTGACGAGCAGAGGCTCAACGAGGGCTACCGCCTCGCCGACGCAAACCTCAGCACAGAGCTGGAGAAGTTCGTTATCAACACCCTTGAGTACGCTCTGAAAGAGCGGTTCATGATCCTGGGCGGCATCGAGATGCCTGACATCGGGATCGACCTTTCAGGCAAACAGTGCTTGATAGCGATAAGAGGGGCAAACTACATCGAGGATCTCGAGGCCGTCGACTCGTATGTGCGCGAAGCGCGCCCCACCCTCATCGGTGTAGACGGCGGCGCCGATGCGCTGCTGGAAGCGGGGTTCACCCCGCACATCATCATCGGCGACATGGACTCCGTAAGCGACAAGGCCTTACGCTGCGGAGCTTCGCTGGTAGCCCATGCCTATACCGACGGACGCTCGCCGGGAGCCGATCGCCTGGAAGCGGCGGGCCTGCCTTACCACGTAGTTCGCTCTCCCGGCACCAGCGAGGACGTGGCCATGCTCATGGCTTACCAGGGCGGGGCGTCGCTGATAGTGGCGGTGGGATCCCACTCGAACATGCGCGACTTCCTCGAGAAGGGTCGGCCCGGCATGGGCAGTACGTTTCTGGTGCGTCTGCTGGTGGGGTCGATTCTAGTTGACGCGCGAGGCGCCAGCCAGCTCTACCGGTCGCGCCTGTCGCCGCGCCTTGTGGCGGCGGGCGTCGCAGCGGCGGCCCTGGTGCCCCTGGTCGTGTTGTGGCGTTTCTCCGGTCCCCTTGCATCCATGGCTAGACTGGTGTGGTTGAGGCTAAGACTTGCTCTGGGGCTGATCTGATGAGCATGAGATTCCATATGCTTTCGATCGTCGGCATCTTCATCGGACTGGGGCTCGGCATCTTGATCGGAGTCTCCATCGCAGGCGACCAGAGCTTACTCGCGCAGCAACAGGCCATGATCGACAGGCTCGACGCGGACTTCGCGGCCATGTCGGCAGAACGGGCCGCCATCACCGCAGAGCTGGCGGCGTACAAGCAGTATGCAGACGAGAGCCTCGCCCACATAGTCGGATCATCCCTCCTGGGCCGGCGCGTCGCCGTATTCGCAGTCGGTCCGCCGCCGTCGTCGGGCATCACGTCGCTTGTCCGCGCATGTGAGACCGCTGGAGGAGCCGTGGGGGCTATCATCAAGTACGATACCGCCACCCTCGAGAGACTGGGTGAGGAGCACTGGTTCGCACTGGCACAGGCGGTGCAGGCCGGCGATGCGAAGCTCGTCAGAACTCTAGCCGCCAACGCGGCCGGTCCTGGTTCAGTCGCCTCACTGACGCCCGGGGGATGCGACCGTATCACCATAGTGGCGGCCGAGGCCAGTGCCGGGCAGGGGCTGGCTCGCGCAGTCAACGGGCTCACTGCGGGGCTGCGGGAGGCACAGGGCGACGCAGGGGGAGCCTCGGTGGTGGTCGGCTGGATAGGTGCGGCGCCGGAGGCCGGGCGCCAAGCGGGGCCGCATGCCCTCGCCTGCATTCAGGTGGTCGGAGTGGGAGCGGCGCCGGGCAACGCAGCGGTCGTGCTGGCGCTAGCCGGGGCAGAGGGCGACTACGGCCGGGCTCCGGCGACGTCGTTCTTGCCGGCACCTGCCGCGGTGATCGACTCGGCCTTTGGGGGAATCAGATGACACGAGAGAGTGTGTGCGCAATCGTGCCCGCCTTCAACGAACAGGAAAGCGTGGGGCGAGTGGTAACGGCCTTGCTGCTCTACAAGGTGGCCAGCCTTGTGGTGGTGGTAGATGATCATTCAACAGACGGCACAGTGCGGGCCGCCGCCACGGCCGGAGCTCAGGTGGTGCACAATCCTTCACGACGAGGCAAGGGCAACGCGGTCAGGGCGGGGTTGGGCGTCGTGCGCGAGGTAGACCCGGCATATGTCATGTTCATCGACGCCGATCTCGGCGACTGCGCAATGGAGATGGGCACAGTGTTCCGCACTGTTGAGCAGGGCGATGCCCACATGGCAGTGGCGGGGTTCGCGGTGTCGGAGGGAGGCGGGTTCGGCGCAGCAATGCGCCTGGCACGATGGGGAATCCAGCGCCTCACCGGGAGTGAACTACAGTTCCCCCTGTCGGGACAGCGCGTCATGCGCGCACAAAGCCTGTGGCGGGTGGTAGACGAGTTCGGTCTGGAGCCAGGCTTCGGGCTGGAAGTGGGTCTTGCTGTAGACTGGCTGCGTTCGGGCTACGCGATCGTGGAGGTCGCGACCGGCATGGAGCATGTCGGACCGGGTGCCACCCCCGCCGGCTTCATCCACAGAGCGCGCCAGTTCAGTGCCATCGCCGCAGCGCTGGCAGCGCGGGGTGGCCTGACCCTGCGGCGCGGGCGAGGCTGACAGATCGCGTGGGCAATGCCGTGAGCTTTGGCGTGGCACTGGTGACCGCGTGGGTGTTCACACACGCACTTGTCGGTTGCCTCAAACAGGCCGGCTGTGTCGTGGCAAACTACAGGGGGCTGGAAGTGCCCCGGCCTGCGGGGTTGGGTGTGGTGGCCGGTGTTTGCGCCGGCGCGCTGGCAGGGGCAGTATCGGCGTCGCTGAGCGGGGTGAGGATGGAAGGCGTAACCCTCCTGAGCCCGATCGCGTTGTGCCTGGGTATGGCTGCGGCCGGAATCCTCGACGATCTGGCTGGATCCGCTGAACACAGGGGGTTTTCGGGTCACATTGGCGCACTGATGCGTGGTCGACTGACGACGGGGGCGGTGAAGCTCCTCACGGCGGTGCTGGTGTGCGCTGCAGTGGCGCTGGCAGGGCGGCCTGGCGGCGGGGTCGCCGCGGCGGCCAGGGTTGCCATTGACACCCTTGCGCTGGCAGCGTCGGCCAATGCCATCAACCTGCTCGACACCAGGCCGGGAAGGGCAGTGAAGGGGGCGCTTGCGCTGCTCACCGGAGTCGTGGCCGCCGGTGGTGGGGTATGGGCTGCGGCGCTTGCGGCAGGCGCGGCCCTGGGCTACGTGGGCTTCGACCTTCGCGAGCAAGGAATGCTCGGAGATGCGGGCTCAAACCCGCTGGGCGCCCTGGTGGGACTTGCGGCCCTGCAGCTCGAGGCGGTATGGTTCTGGCTCTTCCTCACCGTTGTGATTGGGCTGAACCTTGCTTCGGAGTTCGCCTCTATTGGCAAACTGATCGAGACATGCCCGCCGCTGGCCGCCATTGACAGGCTGGGAAGGAAGCTTCCAGACGAGGGGCAACAATAGCGCAAACGACCGGGCCCGCACAATGCGGACCCGGTCGAAAGCGATTTCAGCCGTCTCAAGCGCCGAAGGCGAAGTTGCGGATGAGCACGATCGGAGTGCCGGCGTCGGCAGAACCGGCAGCCAGGTCCGCCATGGTTGCGAGGATGCCCGTGATGCGTCGCGGCGTCGTGCCCAGCTCATCCTGGCCGGCAGTCTTCCTTGAGATGGTCTCCGCTATCTGCTCACGCGTCATTCCTTGCCGGTAGTAGGTCTCAACAAGCATCTTCAACTTGTTGCCCTGACGGAGCGCGGCTCTGCGCAGGCCGTCGCTGGCTCCGATGGCAGGGTAGGGGTCTGCCAGCTCGTAGATGCCTGTGTCGGGATCCTTGAACGCCCCGTCTCCAAAGATCAATGCTTCGATCTTCTTACCCGTGGCCTCCTTGACGGCGTTGACGATGGTGTCACACACCAAGTCGGCGTTGTCGGGGAGGAGCTTTAGAATGCCTTTGGTGAGATCGGATACGTTCGACCCGATGACACCCCACGGGCAGGGACCGACGTCCTTGATGGTCAACAGTGGCGTTCGGGTGCCGAACGACTGGAACAGGCTGCGAAGCGAGTCACGCTCGTGAACGGCGCCTACGATGATGCCGTCGATGTGTCCGAAGTTGAACACGCTCAGGGGATTGGCAGTGTAGAGCACCTCGCACTTGGCGCCCTCGGCCTCGATGGCCCTTGCGTACATCCTTGAGTAATCGATCCCGGTGATCGGGTGCGGGAACTGCCTGTCGCCGATCTCGCCTAGGGTTATCACATCGGTGGCCTCATAGAGAGGCATCTCTGCGGCGTAGCTCACCACTTTGGGCTCGGCCATGCCGCTGAGGAAACCGGCGGCGTCTACTATGGTGATCTCCTTGGATTGCAGGTCGACGGCTACGGCCAGGGCACCGTCGGCGCTGATCTCAGCTGCTATCCGAGCAACCTTCTGGGCCGTGGCAGCGAGGTTCTCAAAGGTGACTTCCACTGCCAGCGTGCGTCCGTCGGGAGTCGTGAGCGTGATGTCAGGCACGCCTTTGCCGGTTATCTTGCGTATCGCTGCGATGGAGTAGCCCATCTCTTGAAACTTCAGAGCGGCGATTATCTCCCTGATCAGCACGTTCATCTGAGGGGTGTTACCTCTCGCCTCGAACAGGCTTCGGAGCACCTTCTTGAGACGAATGCGTCCGGTCGCGAAGTCTTCAGTCATGACCTGGTTTCCTACTTCATCGTAGGGGATGTTCAGCTGGACGATGACCTTGCCTCTGCGTACGGCGCGGGCGATCCCCGAAAGCACCAGCTGGAACCGGTTGCGGCTGACTATTGGGCTTATGACGGCGATCGTGGCGTCGTCCCTGACGTTGAGCTTCGTCCGGACATCTTCAGCCAGTTCGTCACAGGTCACATAGCGGTTCTGGGACCTTGCGACTACGGCCTCCGTCACGCACACGATGTCGCCATCTTCGACCGTACCCTTCACGGTGTCTACCGTTATCGCCACGATGTCATCGGTGGGCATGATCAGCCCGGTCTTGAGTCCGACGACCGCTACTCCTGCGTGATTCGGCAAATTGAGGTCCACAGATGTCAACTCCCTTCAATGCGGGTGAAAACCACTTGACATTATCGCATGACTGCTACCGGCGTTCAACCCACAGGTTCGGACGAGCGGTGGGCGAGTCGCAGGAGCGCAACGGAATGGACCGGTCGCCGGGAGCCATGTTGGCTGGGCGGTTCGCGGCCTGGGTCGACTGTGGCAGACCCGGGCAAAGTATCAAGGATTAGTCTGCCCTGCGGGGCGGACTCTCAATAAGGCGCCTAGCTGTGGGAACGTGGCAGGCGGCGGGCAGGCAGCGGTAGGGTGCGCGGGGCGGTTTGCACGCCGGCTCGGTCGGAGCAATGCTGGCCGATGGCACTGGAACCTGGGGCGAATCCGAAGTTCGAGGCACGCTGTCGCGAGCGCCATCCGGGCTCCGGTCTCAGCTGGCAGAACCCATGCCCGGACGAGCTATCCCAGCGCCAGGGCTGCTACGCCCAGGGCCATGGCGCAGGCGGCGATCGCTCGCAGTCTCTTTGCTTGGGCATCGCCCTCGCCCAGCAGTCGTGCGCCGAAGATGGTGCCTATCAGTATGCTCATCTCGCGCATGGGCGCGACGTAGCTGACGGGTGAGGATTTGAGCGCCGTCAGTGCCATCATGTAGGACACGGGGGAGAGCACTGCGACGGTGAGTGCGGGTTTCCACTGCGCACGGAAGGTGGGAATTAGCTGGCTCCGCGATGCAGGCGCGATGGCGAGGATAGGACCAAGCGCAACGGCGCGGCCCACAGTTGTGCCCCACTCGAGGAAGAGCGGGTTGATGCCGACGACGCTGAGGGCAAACTTGTCCCATAGAGTGTAGCCTGCTATGAACACGCCGGTGATCAGGCCCCACGTCACAGCACTGTCAAGCCGCCTTACCTTGCGTGCAGGAACGACGTCAGGAGCGGGGTCTGCGTCGGTAGTTGGCTGGACTTCGGGAGTGTGGGAGGGCCGAGTGAGGGCGACGGCGCCGCACGCGATCAATACCGCACCGACTAGGGCAAGCAGTGAGGGGCGCTCACCGTACAGCAGTATTGCCGTGATGGTGGACAACAGGGGGCCGGTGCCGCGTGCGAGCGGATACACTAGGGACATGTCGCCTATTGAGTAACCTTTCTGGAGTGCAGAGAAATACAAGGCGTGCAGCAGGGAGCTCATTGCAGTTGCCCACAGGGCCGCAGCCATGGATGTGCCGGCATCGACTGCTTTACCGGTGGCCAGAAGCCAGATCCCCAGCGGGGACCAGAAGGTTGCCGCCATGAACCCAACGAAGAACACATAGATGACCCCGCCGCTGGCCTTCTTGGCTGCCATGTTCCACGTGGCATGGATGAAGGCCGAGCCTATTACGAGCAGTAGTGCACCTGTAGTCAAGTCTGCGCCTCCATACAATGATATTCGCGGGCGTGCATCGCCCGCTCCTTCATCACACTATCACACTATATCTGAATAGTCAGGCTGTGACCAGCTTGCACGCTGTCAGCCTGGGATAACCTGCGATAGCGGCTGCGACGGCGACCTGCGATGCGGATTCTGTCACGCACGTGAGAGGGTGCGTTTCGAATCAGCTGCACGCCTATATTCTATCGTGTTCAGCGTAATCCTGCGCGACGCTGCGGAAACCTTTGCTTCGCCAGCCTGTGCGGCGGCGGTGTGCGGCTTTCGGCGTCGGAGTACGTAGGGGATGCTGCGTGATTGCCTCGGGATGCTGGGATTGTAGGCATTGACCTATCTGGGGTAGAATAAGATATAGCTTCAGATTATTCAGGATGGAGGTCAGAACATGCTCAGTGCAAAGCTCTTGGGGGAACTGAACCTGCAGATCAACTATGAGCTGTATTCCGCGTACCTCTACATGGCCATGGAGAACTTCTTCCAGGAGAAGGGCCTCGCTGGTTTCGCCAACTGGCTCAAGGTGCAGGCGCAAGAAGAGCTCGCTCACGCCCGCATCTTCTATGAGTTCATCTACAGAAAGAAGGGCTCCGTGACGCTCGAGGCCATTGCCAAGCCCGAGGCGTCATTCAGCTCGGCTCTCGACGTGTTCAAGAAGGCACTGGAGCACGAGAAGTTCGTCACCAGCCGGATCGACCTGCTCATGAGCATTGCCAACGAAGAGAAGGAGTTCGCCACCGTCAGCTTCTTGACGTGGTTCGTTGACGAGCAAGTTGAGGAGGAGGAGAGCTTCGGCGCACTCGTAGACAAGTTGGAGCTCATCGGCGACAACGGGCCGGCTCTGCTAGTGCTCGATGCACAGCTCGCAACTCGTACATACACTGTGCCCGCTCCGCTGGCCGCCGGCGCTGCGGACTAATCAACTCGGCCCTCGCAGACACACACATCAGTGATACAGGCGATGATGCCCCCGACCGTGCTTCGGTCGGGGGCATCTTGGTCACGCGGTCTCGCGGCATCAGCCTCGCGCCCGCGGCTGTCACGCCTGCTGCATTGCGAAGGTTATCTCGCATTGAGCGACCTTTGACCCGCCGTCTGCAACTACGCTGCAGGCAGCCGTACCGAAGTTGCCCAACCTGCGGCCGATCTGTGCTTCGATGGTCAAGTTCATCCCCGGCCGGGCCTGCGCAACGAACCTCGCGTTCTTCACGGCCGCAAGTAGGGGAAGCGGTCTGACGGCGTCAGCGACGTCCCCGCCTGGGCCGCCAGTTGGGCCGGCTTGACGCGTGCCGCCCGCCCCACGCAGGCCGCCCTCGGCGATGGCCGCTACCTGTGCCATGGCCTCCACCAGCAGCACACCGGGCATCACCGGGTAGCCGGGGAAGTGTGCTGCACACCAGAACTCATCGCCCCTGATACGCAGTTCGGCTCTGGCGCTAACGCCTTCGTTGAGCTCCACGACCTTGTCTACCAGCAGGAACGGAGCTCGGTGGGGAAGCAGCTCCTCAGGCTTCGGTAACGCGGCTGCCGCCCGCTGTAAGCTTTCCATCTAGCGGCAGCCCTCCCCCTGGCCTGCGCCAGCCTGCTCAGCAGATCCAGCCGGGCGACCCGGCTCACCCGACCCGGAGCCCTTAGCCGCGCCCTGCGCAGCCGTGAACACCAGCGAGCAGTTGTGCCCGCCAAACCCGAAGGAGTTGGAGAGCACGGCCCTGAGCTTGGCCGACCTTGCCTGCAACGGCACGTAGTCAAGGTCGCACTCAGGGTCTGGTTGCTCAAGACCGATGGTCGGAGGAATGACGCCGTATGCCAGTGCGCACACCGACACCACCGCCTCCATAGCTCCCGCCGCTCCCAGCATGTGCCCTGTCATCGATTTGGTCGAGCTCACTGCCGGCACGTGTCCTACGGAGTCGAACACTGTGTGCAAGGCCAGCGTTTCCGCCAGGTCGTTGTAGGGCGTGCCGGTGCCATGGGCGTTCACGTAATCGATGTCGGCAGGCGATAGCCCTGCGTTTCGCAACGCTGCCGCCATGGACCTGGCGGCTCCCACTCCGCCTGGCGCGGGTGCGGTGATGTGATGGGCATCGGTGGTGGCGCCATAGCCTGCGAACACTGCCCAGATGTGGGCGCCCCTCGCCCTGGCGACCTCCTCTGCTTCGAGCACCAGCGCAGCAGCTCCCTCTCCGATGACGAATCCGTCGCGCCGTGCATCGAAGGGCCTCGGCGCAGCTGCAGGATCCTGCGCCGGCGACAAGGCTTGCATCTTCGCGAACCCTGCAACTGCAGTGGGGGTGATGGGAGCCTCCGCACCGCCCACGATCACCACGTCGGCCGCGCCTTCGCGTATGAGGCGAAGGCCGTCTGCAACTGCGTGGGCCGAAGCCGCACATGCCGTGCTCACGCAGGTGCTGGGGCCCTGCGCATTGAAGACAATGGCTATGTGTCCGGCAGCGATGTTCGGTATCAACATGGGTATAAGGTAAGGACTGACCCATTCCGGGCCCCGCTCGAGCAGTCTCGAGTGCTGCTCCTCGAAGGTCTCAAGGCCGCCGAGACCGGCGCTGAAACATACGCCGACGCGCTCAGGTGCCACTATCTCACGCCCATTCGACAGCCCTGCGTCGTCCATTGCCATTCGTGCTGCGGACACGGCATACTGGGTGAATCTGTCCATCCTCTTGGCATCGCGGCGGTCGATGTAGACACCTGCATCGAACCCTTCAACCTGTGCCGCGATCTTCACTTGTAGCCCGGCGGTGTCTAGCCTGCTGAGGGCGCGCACGCCCGATCGCCCGTTGACCAGCGAGTCCCACATCTGGGCAACGCCTATGCCTACGGGGGTTACGGCCCCCATGCCTGTCACAACTACCGTTCTCATGGCCGGAATCAAGCTCCTTCAACGAGTTGGGATTGGCTACAGGCATAGGCCCCCGTCGATTCTGAGGGTCTGGCCTGTGATGTATGAGGCGGCGTCAGATGCGAGGAACGCGACTGCCGCTGCCACCTCTTCGGGCCTGCCGAGACGCCTGAGCGACGTCGCAGCTGAATAGCGCTCTCGCAGTTCGGCGGGGAGCGCCGCCGTCATATCGGTGTCGATGAGCCCCGGCGCAACCACGTTCACCGTGATCCCGCGTTGGCCGAGCTCCTTGGCGAGGGTCTTGGCCATGCCGACAAGGCCTGCCTTGCTGGCGGCGTAGTTCGCCTGTCCGGCATTGCCGTCCAGCCCCGATATGGACGAGACGAAGATGATCCTGCCGCGACGCTGTCTCATCATGACACGGGCAGCCTCGCGCGCGCACAGGAAGGCGCCGACAAGATTGACGTCAAGAACAGTCTTGAAATCAGCGAGATCCATGAAGGCACTGAGGTTGTCTCTGATGATTCCCGCGTTAGCGACGAGCACGTCGAGGCCGTCGCCGCGCTGAACCACCTCGTCGATCATGGACTTCACCTGCTGTTCGTCGGCGACGTCGCACCTGACGGCCCATGTGCGACCGTCCCGGTCGGGCCGTGGGTCGG
This sequence comes from Firmicutes bacterium UBA1393, assembly GCA_002305255.1. Classification (GTDB taxonomy): domain Bacteria; phylum Bacillota; class DTU025; order DTU025; family DTU025; genus UBA1393. The sequence continues at coordinate 19,920 of DBQN01000058.1, forward strand.
CACGATGGCAGTTGACATGCTCAACCGCGGCGGCGACCTTCTCTTCACTCGAGTTCGTGTAGTTCATTGCTACCTGCATGCCCATCCTCGCGAGGGCCGCGGAGATGGCCAGGCCTATGCCGCGCACGCCGCCGGTTACCAGCGCAGTGCGTGTTGTGCTCGGAGTATCCATGACCACCGGTCTCCTCTCAGAACAGGGTGTTCGCTGCCTCCTCGAGGGAGGCGATATCCTCGACACAGTAAGTTGTCGCTGACGGTAGGATCCTCTTCACTAGGCCCTGAAGCGTGCGGCCCGGGCCGAACTCGACGAATGTGTCGATACCGGCCGTGCTCGCCATGTTTGTGATAGACTGTTCCCACCTCACCGGTGAGCACACCTGATCCCCTAGTAGACTGCGGATCTCCCGTGGGTCGGATGCCGGCTCCGCGGTGACGTTGGAGAACACCGGCACAGTCGGCGCGCTTATCTCCACTGAGACCAGCTTCTCGGTCAGACCCTCGCGGGCGGAGGCCAGCAATGGGCTGTGGAACGGCCCCGATACCCTGAGAGGTATCACCCGGCGTGCGCCTAGCTCCATAGCGATGGCCGATGCGCGTTCGACTGCGCGGGCATCGCCCGATATGACGATCTGCCCGGGGCAATTGTAGTTCGCCGGCACCACGACACCTGCGCCGTCGGCTTCTGCTGCCGCGCAGGCAGCGGCCACGGCCTCGGCTCCAAGGCCGAGCACCGTGCTCATCGCGCCTACCCCAGGAGGGCAGGCATCCTGCATCAGTCGGCCCCTGAGGGCAACGATGTCGACGGCTGTGGCCAGATCGAGCGAGCCCGCGCATACCAGGGCGGAGTACTCGCCAAGGCTGAGGCCGGCGGTGGCATCGGGCCGATGTGCCCGGGGCGATGCTACAGATGCTACACACCGGAACGCCTCAAGCAGTGCGATGCTGGCCGTAAGCAGCGCCGGCTGAGTATAGGCGGTCAGATCGAGCCGGTCGTTGGGTTCGAAGCACAGCTCCTGCATGCTGTAGCCGAGCACGTCGGATGCTACCTCGAACACCCTTCTCGCCGCAGGAAAGCGCTCATACGCGTCACGCGCCATGCCGCTACGCTGTGCCCCCTGGCCGGGGAAGATGAACGCTACGCCACCCATCATTGACCCTCCTCAGCGCAGGGGCCGCAGTGGTCGCAGTGGCAGCCACAATCTGGGTGGCATGAGGCATCATGGACGCCGGAGAGGATCCGCTCGGCTTCGGCCACCATCTCACTCACTATCTGTGCAGCGGGGCGCCTCGAGCGCACCATGCCGGCTATCTGCCCCGCCATGACAGATCCCCACACTACGTCGCCTTCCCGTACTGCCTTGGCAAGCCGGCCCATGCCGTACTTCATGACTTCCTCGGCAGGCTTGCCCTCGCGCTCCATCTGGCTCATGCCCTTGGTGAACATGTTCCGCAGGGATCTCACTCTGTGGCCGGCCGACGCGCCCGTCACGACGGTGTCGATGTCGCCAGCCTTGATCACGCGGTCTTTATAGTTGTCGTGCACACAGCATTCATCCGCCACCAGGAAAGCCGTTCCCGCCTGTACGCCTGCTGCTCCAAGGCATAGAGCGGCCGCCAGTCCGCGGCCATCAGCGATACCGCCGGCAGCGAGCACCGGCACGCGCACTGCGTCTACCACCTGTGGCACCAGTGCCATGGTGGTCAGCTCTCCGATGTGTCCGCCGGCCTCTGTCCCTTCGGCGATGATGGCGTCGGCGCCATCGGCCTCGGCGCGTCGGGCAGAAGCGACTGACGCCACAACCGGCACAACGAGCACTCCTGCCTCGTGCAGGGTCGGTACGTACTGCTCAGGGCTGCCGGCGCCTGTCGTGACCACGGCGACCTTCTCTTCACACACCACAGCCACGACTTCGGCCACATTGCCGGCTTGCATCATGATGTTCACGCCTACCGGGGCAGAGCTGAGGCAGCGCGCGGTGCGTATCTGGTCGCGCAGGCCATCAGCAGAGAGGTGGGCTGAACCTATCAGGCCCAGCCCTCCTGCTTCAGATACTGCGGCAGCGAGGCGTGCATCTGCTATCCAGGCCATGCCTCCCTGTACGACCGGGTGGGATATGCCCACCAGGTCCGTGAAGCGAGTGCGCATCAGGCTGCCCCGCCCATGCGGCTCTTGATCAGGCTCAGAGCGTCGCCGACGCTGGAGAGGTCTTTGATCTCCTGCTGCGAGATGCGCACGCCGAACTTGTCTTCAATGGCCATGACCATCTCCACCATGGCCAGGGAGTCGGCGCCTAGGTCGGCAACGAACTTGGCCTCAGGTGTGACCTGTGTCTCTTCAACACCCAGTTGGTCTGCGATAATCGACTTCAGCTGATCGTACATGATCCGCTCCTCCTTCAACGTGTTACGCTGTGGTTCTGTGGTTCCGAAACGCCCATAGCCGCGGCGACCCGCTCCTGTTCTCGGCAGGTTGCCATCACGCGGTTTGGGCCCATCTGATTACACTTCCTCCCCACGTGAGTCCTCCTCCGAATCCCACGAGGGCCAGGTATGCGCCGACAGGTATCGACTCCGCTCGGTTGAGCTCATCGAGGGCCAGAGGGATGCTGGCCGCTGAAGTATTGCCGAACCGTTGCAGGTTGGTGTAGAACACATCTCTTTCAATGCCCATACGCGAGGCGACGGCATCGATGATCCGGTTATTCGCCTGGTGGGGGATGATCCGATAGATGCTGCTGATGTCTATGCCGGCTATTCTGGCCGATTCCTCGAGTGACCACTGAATCGCCCCTACGGCGAAGCGGAACACTTCCTGCCCGTCCATGCTGATGACGCTGGGGGGAGGGGCGATAGCGTCCGCATCTGAAGCTGCCTTGATCGCCCATGGATTGCTGTTGGCAAGACCCGGGATCCGCAGGACATTACCGCGCGAGCCGTCGGACCGCGTCACGCAAGCCAGCACTCCCGGTTCATCCGATGCCTCCAGCACCACCGCGCCTGCGCCGTCGCCAAACAGCACACACGTGTTCCGGTCCGTCCAGTCGACCACGCGACTCAGGGTTTCTGCGCCGATGATGAGGGCGCGGTGAACGCCGCCGGCGCGTATCATTGAGTCGGCCACCCTAAGCGAGTACACGAACCCGCTACATCCTGCCCAGAGATCAAGACAAGTAGCCGCGGTGTTGCCTAATGCGGCCTGCACCTGGCATGAGACTGTAGGAGTGAAGTTGTCGGGCGTTACGGTGGCGACCATGATGAGGTCGATGTCGTCTGCCGATAATCCCGCGGCATCCAGGGCCTTTCGAGCAGCTGCGGCGGCGAGAGACGATGTTGTGTCAGTGGTGGCTATATGGCGGCGGCTCATGCCGGTTCGTGTCACTATCCATTCGTCGGAGGTATCCACCAGTCCGGCGAGCTCATCGTTGCCGACTTCAAGTTCGGGCACAGAACTGCCGGTTGCCACGATTCTGGAGAACACGTGCTCATCCTCCGATCTAAGATATTTTGGAAATCAAAGTATCAGTGGTTCAAAGTATATGCCCGCGGCATGTCTCTGTCAACATGATTGTGCGCTCGGAGCGGGTGGGCGTTGGGCGCGTTGGGGCGCCCGGCCCTGGGGTCTTTGGGCACGTCGGGTGCGGAGGGCAGGCTGGGCGCGTTCAGCGCGCGACGAGGGAAAGCGGAAGCACGGACCCGGATGCCGGAAAACCAGAAGAGGCACGCCCGTAGGCATGCCTCTGACGTCTCACTCCTGCGGTTGTGGCTCTGCGGCGATCTGGTGGCTCTCGTCGCCGCCTGGCTTCAGCGCTTCATAGAGAAGGTCTTCGGGGTTGATCCTCATGAAGAACTCGTATAGCTTCTGGGCCGCCAGGACTATAGATCGCTGCTCCTCTTCGCTGAGATTCTTGAGTATGCTGTCTACCATTCGCATGTGGAACCGCTCATGCATTTCGTGAGCCTTGAGTCCATCGCCGGTTAGCGTTACAAGCACGACTCGCCGGTCGTTGTCAGGCCTTGAGCGGGTAACATGCCCTTTGTGGACTAGCCTGTTCACTGAGGCTGTGAGGGTTCCCATGGTGACGCCGAGATCGGCTGCTACCTCCGACATCGATCTGGCCTCGGTGTCGCCTATGGCGTCAATGACATGGATCTCCGACATCGTGACGCCCAGGGCGCTCGCCTTCGTTATGGCTTCCTCCTCAATGGAGAGTATCCTGTTGAAGAGCTTGACGAGGACGTTGTTGAGGGCTTCGGCTTTGTCAGGCATGGCTGTCCCTCCTGTGAATGCGTTGGTCTGCACAATGCAATGATACCGTACGGCGTCAAGCCATCACAAAACGTGATGAGGCGGTGAGCGGCATTACGCGCAGGCGAGCACGGACCATCGGTGTAGTAATGGCCCTTCTGGCTGTGTTGCTGGCGGCAGCTTATCTGTTCCGACGAAGCTCGGTTCCGCGCGTGTCAGAGAGCGCCAACATCGAGCTTGTGGCCGGTGTGGATCTGGGAGGTCGAGCGACTGCCGGCCCAACGTGGAACCCCGACGGTTCCATGCTGGCAACTGCGACCGAGGGCGGACAGGTGCTGATCGTGACCGCCGACGGCGAGATCGCGCGAACGCTGAATCACGGCGTTGCGCCAACGTCCCTTTCGTGGAGCCCGGAAGGCTCGCACCTTGCCACAGCGTCGTGGGGCCAGATGAAAGTGTGGCGCGTGGCCGACGGAGCTCAGGTGGCACGCATGGTGTCAGGTGAAGTGTATGAGGTGAAGGGCTGGGTAGGGGAAGGCCAGGTTGTCACGTGGAACGGAGAGGAGTCCTTCGCCAGCTGGGATAGGGATAGCGGCCGCCTGGTAGACAAGGAGTTCATCTCCATCGGACAGCAGCAGATGGTGCCGTCGCCTGACGGAAAGCTTGCCACGTGGCAGTCGGGAGCCGGAGGGGTGTACACGGTGTTCAGCGTTGACTCCGACGGTCACGACGAGTGGCCTCTTCGGGGCCATGAAGGCCCGGTAGCGCAGGTGGCATGGTCACCGGACTCTGCTGAGCTTGCAGGTGCGACCGACAGCGGAGTGGTAGTATGGAACGCCGCTGACGGAGAGCTTGACCGGGTACTGTGGACTCCTTCGGCTGCCGTGAGGGACATTGAGTGGAACGCCACAGGGAGCCTGCTTCTGGTCCTGACTGAGGATGGCTACGCAACGGTGATAGATGCAGCAGACGGAACGGAAATGGGAGCAAGTGTCGCCGACGCGACACTGGGCGCAGTGTGGGCCAGAGATGGATGGCACTTCGCCGTCGTGTCGAGACCTGTCGAGAACCGACCTGACCAGTCCGATGACAGTCTCCTAATTCTCAGAGTAGCAGAGGCAAGCGAATAGTGTATTTGGCATTCCCAGCACATTGCAGGATTATCGCGAAGGACGCCGTATAGTGCTAAAGGTAGCACAGAATAGCCGATGTGTGCCATTTGCTGTATGCACATTCCAGCCAGACCGATGCTGAGGGGGGCTACCATGAGGGCACTGGTATTTGCAAAGCATCCCAAGTTACAGGAGGTTCCGATTCCAGAGCGACTCCCCGGACAGGCCCTTATCCGCATGGAGCTTGCCGGCATATGCAACACAGACATCGAGATAATTCAGGGTTACTCGAACTTCCGAGGGATACTCGGGCACGAGTTTGTCGGCATGGTCGCCGAGGCAGATGATCAGTCTCTGGTCGGCAAGAGAGTCGTTGGATCCATCGATGTCGCATGCGGTGAGTGCAAGTTCTGCAGGGAGGGCGAGCCCGACTTCTGCTCGAACAAGAAGACTATGGGCATGCACCGGTGGCAGGGGTGTCTGGCAGACTATGTAGTGCTGCCCGAGGCCAATCTCGTGATCGTGCCTGACAACGTCTCTTCAGTCGCCGCCGTGTTCACCGAGCCAGTCTCCTCTGCCTTGCAGATACTGGAGCAGGCCACTATCACGCCTGATGATGCAGTCATCGTGCTCGGCGACGGCAAGCTGGGCCTCGTTACGGCGCAGGCCTTCAAGATCCGAGGACTCAACGTCACAGTGCTGGGCAAGCACATTGACAAACTGGCGAAGGCGTCTAAGTTCGGGGTCAACTGCGACTTCGTCGACGAATTCTCAGGGCGGGCCGACGTTGTCATAGACTGCACGGGCAATCCAGAAGGCCTTGCGAAAGCAATCGACCTCGTAAGGCCCAGGGGTGTAGTCGTGATCAAGAGCTTGTACCACAACTCGGGTAAGCTCAATCTGGGCGGCATAGTCAGCAAGGAACTCACCTGCATAGGTTCGCGCCAGGGGTCCATGGCCAAGGCGATGGAACTGCTTGCCACAGGCGCGATGGACGTCGATTCGCTTGTGGAGGCCGTGTACCCTGCCGCTGACATTGCCGGAGCCTTCAAGAGGGCTGTCCGCAAGGGAGCGTTGAAGGTGCTGGTAGACTTTTCGGATTCGTGTGAACATGTCAACCTCAACACGGGCGGCTGGTGGCGGTAGACTGCTGTAGCCGTGACTGGAAGCGATGATTGTCCTCTGTAAGGGTGGTGCCGGTGCACCGCCCTTTTTCGCACTAGAGGATTCGCGACTAACCGATGCCTTGTAGATGCCGCACCATGCAGATAGAATGGGATACAGGTTTTGCGCATTGACGCTGTGTGTTTTGGGGGCGCTGCAACATGCCGCTGTTTGGGATGCACCTTTCAGTAGCCGGCGGGCTACACAACGCCGTGGCACGTGCCGTGGAGCTCGGCTGCGACGGTATCCAGATATTCGTCCGCAATCCTCGTGCTCTCAGGGCCAAGCCCCTTGATCCGCAGCAGGTTGATTCGTTCCGCGCTGCCCGGGAGGCCGCAAGACTGTGGCCCGTGGTGGTGCACGTGAACTACCTGATCAACGTGGCAAGCCCGAGTGACGAGACGTACGACGTTTCATGCCAGGCTCTGGCCGACGAGTTGTCGAGGGCAAATGCCATCGGTGCCGACTACGTCGTCATGCACCCCGGCAACCACATGAAGAGCGGCGTTGATGCAGCCGTCGTGAGGATCGCTGCAGCCATCGATCGGGCTGTGGAGGAGTCAGGGATCGACGTGTCAGCCGCGCCTGTAGAGAAGTCCGGGCACACCGCTGATGCCGCCGCCGAGGCCGATGCTTTGGGTGGCACTGGCGCCGACGCCGGAACCGCCGCCGACCAACCTCATTCCGTCATACTATGCCTGGAAAACATGGTCGGCGCAGGCACCGAAGTGGGTGTGACCTTTGCCGAACTGGGCCGCATCATCGAGGCAAGCCGCTACGGAGACACGCTCGGGATATGCCTCGACACATGTCACGCCCTGGGTTGGGGCTATGACGTGACAACTCCGGAGGGGCTAGACGCAACTCTGAGTGAGATGGCTGAGGCAGTGGGAATCAGCACCCTCAAGTTCGTCCACTCCAATGACAGCCAGGGCGTGCTGGGCGCCAAGAAAGACCGGCACCAAAACATCGGTATGGGCAGCATAGGCCTTGCAGGATTCAGGAACATCCTATCCCGGCCTGAGCTTTCGCCCTTGCCGTTCATCCTCGAGACTCCAGTCAACTCCCCTGAAGATCAGGTGCGCGACCTCGCCGCGATTAGGGAGTGCCTGCCGTGAAGTCAGGTTACGAAGCTGCGATCCACAACTACATGAGCACCGAGGCCAGGCACGCGCTGGCCGACGCGATAGCGTGTGCAGGGGGAGCCGAGGTGTTCGCGGTGGGCAGGTGCGACCGCAACTTCGTCGTGACCGACGTCTCGATTCTCGCCATCGGGCACATGACCGCCGCCCCGGTGGTGTCGTCTTCGCTGATGAGGGGGCAGGTGGTACTGCATAACCATCCATCCGGCGAACTGATGCCGTCCGACGCCGACCTCGAGGTAGCAGCCGGTCTGGCTCAGAAGGGTATTGGCTTCTGGATTGTAGACAACGCCGTCGAGAGGCTGCGTCCCGTCACTGACCCGATGTCAAACGCATCGGGCACTATTGTTCTCCAACGTGCCGACATAGAGCATCTGTTCTCCGACCATGGACTGCTTGCCATTGGCTATCCCGGCTATGAGCCCCGACCGGGCCAACGACTTATGGCTCTGAAGGTGACCGACGCGCTATCTTCAGCCTCCCACCTGGTCATCGAGGCGGGCACGGGCACGGGCAAGTCCCTGGCTTACCTGGCCCCCGCGGTGCTCTGGGCAGAAAGGAACGAGGCCCGGATAGTGGTGTCTACGAACACCATCAACCTTCAGGAGCAGCTCGTCTCTTCAGACCTGCCTGCCCTCGCAAGGGCGCTCGGGCAGCCCATCGAAGCATGCCTTGTGAAAGGCCGAAGCAACTATCTGTGCCTTCGCAAACTCGACAGGGCCCTCTCAGGGATGGATTCCGTTCAATCTGACCAGCTAGCGCCGATCGTTGCCTGGGCCCTCGATACCACAACAGGCGACAAGTCGAGCATGCCGATGGAACCCCCGCCGGAGGCGTGGGAAGCGGTGTGCGCAGAGGCCGACCTATGCTTGGCCCAGCGATGCCCGCGATACAGGGAGTGTTTCTTCTACGGCGCAAGGCGGAAGATGGAGTCGGCCAGGGTGCTGGTGACCAACCATCATCTGCTCTTTGCCGACGTTTCCATACGCATGCAGCTGGGGCAGGGCGCAGAACGCGCGGTGCTGCCCGGTTACCGTGCGGTCGTGCTCGACGAGGCCCACAATGCGGCTGACGTTGCCACAGAGTACTTCGGCAAGCAGGCATCGCGGCTCGGTGGAATCAGGCTGCTAAACCAGGTGTTCCGTAAGGAACTCAGGGCACCGGCCTCGACGACGGCCTCCTCCTTTGCCCCGTCAGCCTCCACCGGTTCGTCTGCCCTCGTGGCCGACGTTGGCGCGGCGCAGACTGCCGATTCAGGCGGCGGTGTGCTGGCACGGGCACGAGGGCTTATCTCTGCCAGATGGGATGAGAAATCGCTCCTTACTGCACTAAAGCGGGCTCACGACATCATCGACTTCGACGCCATCCCCACCGCCCTTCGGTGCAGGGATCTGTGCGAGAACTTCTTCTCAGAGTTGCGAACGCTGGTAGTGGGGGGACCAGGCCTCGCCATCGGCCCAGGCGCCGGCCATGGCAGTGCTCACCCCGACGACTCCCTCTTCGGTGAGTCGCCCGCCATGCCGAGCGCGGCGTCAACTCCTGCATCAGCCACAGGCAGCGTCGCGTCGGCCGCCGCAGCAGCCGCCGCCACCGGGGGGTCAGAGAGGCAGCTCAGGATCGGCCCCGATCTCAAGGCCTCCGATGTATGGGACAGGCGCGTCTATCCGGCCCACGAAGCGTGCGCTTCGTCCCTCGACGAGCTGGCTGAACATCTATCGAGGTTAGCGAAGGCGCTCGACGCCGACGATGACGCCGGCGCCGGCGCCGGTGGTTCTGCCTGGGCGGCAGAGGGCACACCCTCGGGCGATGCCGAAGCCGCGCTACTCATGGAGCTCAAGGCGTATTCGGGCAGGGCCTCTACCATGGCTCAGGCCATCAGGTTCGCGGTCAAGGCAGACTCAGCTGACTTCGTGTACTGGGTTGAGGTGTCGGGACGTGGACCACGCTCAAACGTGCGTCTGGTGGCTGCTCCGATTGAGACCGGGCCCGAGATCGCGCGTGCCCTGCTGCCCAATGTCGACACAGCCGTGTTCACCTCGGCCACGCTGGCTGTAGGGGATGACTTCAGCTACACCGCGCACTCGTTGGGCCTCGACACCCTGGAGCCCGATCGTGTTGGCTACGCGATAGCGCCGTCGCCCTTCGATTTCGCATCCCAGGCACTGCTCCTGGTGGCCGACGACATGCCTGAACCAGACGCACCGCTATGGGAGGAGAGGCTGGCCCCTGCCATTGCCGCCCTACTCGACGCATCGAACGGCAGAGCGTTCGTTCTCTTCACCTCCTACAGGCTGCTGCAGTCGATGGCAGCCAGGCTCGGGCCGCACATGAAACAGAAGGGTATGCGCCTGATGGTGCAGGGCGACAAGCCCCGCAAGACGCTGCTGGACGAATTCAGAGCAGATGTGGGCTCGGTTCTGTTCGGTACCGACTCCTTCTGGGAGGGGGTCGACGTTCCGGGCGAGGCGCTGTCGTGCGTGGTGATTCCGAGGTTGCCCTTCGCGGTGCCTACCGCACCAGTCATGGAAGCCAGAGTAGAGGCCATCAGGGCCAGAGGCGGCGATGCCTTCAGCGAACTGGCATTGCCGGCCGCCGTCCTCAAGTTCAAGCAGGGGTTCGGCAGGCTCATCCGCACATCCACCGACAGGGGTGCCGTCGCGGTGCTTGACTCGCGAGTGCTCAGCCGCGGTTACGGCAGGTTCTTCATAAACGCACTGCCCGATTGCGCAAAGCGGTCGGGTTCCATCCCCGAGCTGGCTGCGGCGCTGCGCGACTGGCTCTCGCCATGACAGCATTCTAACGACTGATCTGGCACGCATATGTTCTACTGGCAACAAGCACGTAGGGAGGCTCGAGCCAGTGGTTGTTTTTGTCGTGGGGAGGCGCTCACACCTGACGGCAGCGGTGGCCGGACTGATTGCTCTGCTCGCCCTTATAGGGGCGATGGTGGCGGCGCGCGACGACCCGGTCATGGCTGTCCAGTCCAATGCGAGGCTAGTGCCTGTCTATTCGGTGGCTAGAGAAGACAAGGCCGTAGCCATCACCGTCGACGCCACGTGGGGCGCCGACATCACACCACAGCTCCTCGACCTGTTTGACAGGCACTCTGTGAAGGTCACCTTCTTCCTTGCAGGCAACTGGATCACTCACTACCCCGACATGGTCAAGGAGATTGCCTCCCGCGGCCACGAGCTGGGCAATCACTCGTGGACCCATCCGAACATGGGGTCGCTTCCACGGGAGAAGATCCGGGATGAGCTCAGCCGCACGCAGAACGCAATAGCGAACCTCACAGGCACTACGCCGAAGGTGTTCAGGCCGCCCTTCGGCGACTACAGCAACTCATTGATCACCGAGGCGGAGGCTCTCGGCCTCACCACCATCCAATGGAGCATCGATTCGCTCGACTGGAAGAATCCCACACCCAGGGAGATCATCGACAGGGTAATGGGCCGGATGAAGCCAGGCGCCATTGTGCTTTTCCACAATGCCGCCGAGAGCACGCCGCCAGCTCTGGCGCAGATAATCCCGGCGCTGCAGCAACAGGGTTACTCCCTGGTGAGGGTGAGTGAGCTGCTGCTGACCGGCGACACATACATCGACCGAAACAGCGGCGAGCAGAGGCGACGGCCGGCACGGTCTCTGGAGCCGGAACCGGTGTCACACGAGGGGCCCGTGCCCTATGCGAGCGCCGTTGACTCAGGAGATGATGACGGCTCGGGGATACGCCCGAGGCCGGAAGCGGAGGTGGAGAAGTGCTGGTAGTGAGGGTGTCAAGCAAGACCGTGGCGCTGCTGGCGGCGGCGGCGTGCCTCGTTGCGGCCGCGGCTGTCGTAGCGGTTGTGTCACCGTCCAGCAGGCGCATGGTGCTGGGGGTGCGGTCAGGTGTCACTCTCGCCGGGCAGAATGTGGGCGGACTCTACGCCGATGAGCTCCGGAGAGTGGTGTTGACCATCTCGGAGATGCTCGAGCGCAATCCGCAAGATGCCATCTATCACTCTGAGACTGGCGAGGTAGTCAGCGAGAGACTGGGTGTGTCGCTTGATGTCGACGCCACCGTTGATGCCGTGATGGCAGCTTCCAGGGGCGCTGCCGTGGAGCCGTCTCTCAGGGCAGTGCCGCCGTCTATCACAGCGACTATGCTCAGGCCAGTCTACGGCGTCAACACATCAAAGCAACTAGTGTCGCTGGTGTTCAATGTTGCATGGGGTGAGGAGTTCCTGCCTGACGTGCTTGCCGCCTTGCGCGACGCAGGCGCGAGGTGCACATTCTTCATCACCGGCACCTGGGCCAAACAGTTTCCTAACATGGTGTCGGCAATCAAGGAAGAAGGACACGAAATCGCCAATCACGGCATGAGCCATCCGCACCCAAAGGAGCTGCCCGACTCTGAGCTGGAGAAGCTCATCACCGACAACGAGGCGCTGCTCAGGCAGATCACCGGTGTCAGGACTGTGCTGTTCGCACCTCCCTACGGAGAAGTCGACCAGCGCATTACGGGCGTTGCGGCGAGGCTGGGCTACACGACGGTGATGTGGACTGTAGACACCATAGACTGGCAGCGGCCGGCACCGGATGTGGTGACACAGCGCGCCCTGGCGAGACTGGCCCCGGGGAACATCGTGCTGATGCACCCGACTGACCCGACTGCCAGGGCGCTGGGAGGTATCCTTGCGCAGCTCAAACAGAAAGGCTACTCTGCGGTGACGGTATCGGAGTTGCTCAAGGCGGGCTCCGCCAGGCACGGTTGATCCGTCCACCGGCTCGACCGGCTCAGCCTAGTTCATGAGGGCCGCCCTTATCGCGCGCCAGCTTGCGTCGTCCTCCTGACCCAGACGCCAGATGGCGATTCCGCCAATGTCGTAGCGGTTCACCAGGCCCAGTTTGACCTTGAGGCTATCGGCGCTTTCGAAGTAGACCTTGCGTGTGACTCCGCCCGACTTGTAGCTGTAGTAGGGCACCTGGGCCTGGTCATCCCACTTCACCTTGGCGCCGTACTTCGCTGCATTGTTCATGGCCTGTGAGTACGATACTCCCCTGGCCTTGTTGGTCTGTGTGTTCCAGTCATATCCGTACGCCGCGATCCCCATGATCACTTTGCGCCTGGGGATCTGTGCGACTGCGTACTTGATCACCTTCTCAACCCATGGGGCGGAGGCTATGGGGCCTGGGCTGGTGCCCGAGGTATGCTCGTCATATGTCATCAGCATTACCTGATCGCATATCTTGCCGAGGGCGGCGTAGTCGAACGCCCCAACCCACGCCGACTTGGGCGAATCAGTGTACTTCGCAGGCACCGACATGGTCACCAGAAGTCCCTTGGGCCTCAGAGCGTCTGCCAGTTCCTTCATGAACTTCGTGAGTACTGCCCTGTCGCCGGGGGGCACGTTTTCGAAGTCAACGTTCACGCCGTCATACCCGCGTTCAGCAAGGGTCTTCGTGATGTTCTTGACAGCCGTTGCCCTCGCCGCAGGCGAGTTGAGCAGAGCGCTCACTTCCGACTTGTTGAAGCTCGATCCTGACAGATTGTGCACCAGAGCAAGGTTCTTCAGGCCGTTGTCGCGCGCCAGCTTCATGGCGTCAGAGTAGTGGTCACCGGTGACCTTTCCTTCGCGGTTCACCGAATACGAGAACGGGGCGATGGCCGTCAACGAGCCCGACTCTGCCTTCAGCACGTTGTACGACGAGCGGTCGCCGCTGTAGTTCACGGTGTAGTAGCCCACCACGCTTCTCGTGCCGTTCGGCTCTGATGGCGCCGATTCGCCCATGTTCATCAGCGAGGCGGCCACCCAGCCGTAACCTCCGTTGGGTAGCGTGATCTGGAACCACGACCCTCGCTGCGCGATGAGCTTCACCGGAGTGTTCTTGGCAAGCACTCTCACGATGGGGTAGTTCTCGCCTGGGCCGACTCGGACGTTAGCATTCTTTGCCAGGGCTGCGCTGCGGCCTGCAAGGTCTGCTGTAACGTTCTTTTCTGTTTGGGGGGTGGGCTGTGTTGTGTTGATGCTAGGCGGCGAAGGCGCCTGGGGGCCGGGTTTTCCAGTGCGCGTACCCGAGAGTGAGCTAGCAACATACAGAAGGACTACGAGTGCTGTGACTGTAGTGTTTGGCTGCACCAGACGCCCCTCCTTCCTCGATCATCGGTGTTTCATACTACGGATGCTGCAGCGCAGCTAGCCGGTGATTTCGCTCTGCGCCGCCTGAATCCTTCAAGCAAATAGATGGGTGAATGGGAATTCATACCATGAAGGACGAAATCCCAGCCGGCTCAAGGCACGAAGCAGGAGACGGCGAGTTAGGAGCGAATATTATACAAATTACTGCGCGTTCGTGAGGAGGAGCCCATTTGACATGCATAGTTAACACAGCCTGTTCGCCAGGGGCCAGGCTGCCGCAGTACATGAGTGCCTACAGTGCAGGAGCAGATCTCACGGCTCACCTCAACGCAGATGTGGTGATCGCGCCGGGCGAGAGAGCACTCATACCCACAGGCATTCGCATTGCACTGCCCCCGGGCTACGAGGGGCAGGTGCGCCCCAGAAGCGGCCTCGCCCTGAGGCACGGCGTCACCTTGTTGAACTCCCCCGGCACCATCGATTCCGACTACAGAGGAGAGATAGCGGTCCTACTGGTTAACCTCGGCCAGGAGCCATACTGCGTGAAAGACGGCGACCGCATCGCCCAGCTCGTCATCGCGCCCGTTCAGCGCTGCAGGTTTGAGCCGGTTGACGCCCTTGATGACACCGCTCGTGGAAGCAATGGCTTCGGCAGCACCGGCATGGGCATCGAGGGGGTCAACCAGAATGGCTGACATAGTTAGCGAACGAGTGAGGGAGCTATCAATTCGGATAGAACAGATGAGAGACGAACTCAGGCGCGCGGTTCTTGCAGAGGGCGGAATACCCGTGTCAGAGTCGACGCACACGATATCCGACAGGCTTGATAGGTTGATCGTTGAGTTCATTCGCCTCAGAGACCAGGTTTCGGAGTGAAGACTGCATTTATTCCATCTCCGCGGGCATCATAGATGAGCGACAGGCGCTCAGCGCTGAGTGACCTTAACGGAGGTGGAGTCATGTCAAAGGTTGTGGGCACGTTCTCCAGCAGAGATTCGGCACAGAGTTGCATCGATGAGCTGAAATCGGAAGGCTTCACATCATCCAACGTGTCGATCGTGTCGCGCGACGATTCATCTGGTGGTGGCGGTGGCAACGCTGACTCAGGAATGGGCGGTGCCACCACAGGTGGCTTGATCGGGGGCGCGGCCGGGCTTCTCGCTGGGGTCGGGGCTCTGGCTGTGCCGGGTATCGGCCCGCTCCTCGCGGCTGGTCCCATTGCTGCGACACTTACCGGGGCTGTGGGAGGCGGTCTTCTCGGCGGCCTGATTGACATGGGCATACCGGAAGACAGGAGCGAGTATTACGAAGGTCAGGTCAAGGGCGGAAAGGTTCTGGCCATGGTCGAGGCTTCATCCGCCCGGGTGGACAAAGCGGCGCAGATCATGCGAAGGCACGGTGCATCTGACGTAGAGACCCACTAGGCAGTCAGGTGGTCTCGTCACGACAGTATGCGGCCGGCCCCGGAATCCCGAGGCCGGCCGCAGTCATATTGCCTTCTATGTTTCGCAATTATCTGAACTGGGGTATCATCGGCGGGAGGAGACATTTCATGGCAGCGATAAGAGTAGCAGTGGCAGGAGCAGCTGGGCGCATGGGGCGCGAGGTGGTTCGGGCTGTGTCAGGAGCTTCCGACATGCGGTTGGTTGCTGCAGTCGACACCAAGGAGGCGGGCGACGCAGGAACAGTGGCCGGGATCGCCCCTAACGGAGTGATGATCTCGACTGATCTGGCGTCAACCCTCAAGAACGTCGATGTTGACGTGCTCGTGGACTTCACTGTGGCGCGGGCGGCTCTCGAAAACGTGACAACGGCCATAGCCAATAATGTCAAGTTCGTTGTAGGTACGTCAGGCATGGGCAGCGAGGCCGTCGGCGAACTGCTCCGCAAGGCGGAGACCGGCAAGGTGGGAGGGGCCGTTGTGCCCAACTTCGCCCTTGGGGCTGTGCTTATGATGCGGTTCGCGCGGGCAGCAGCCAGGTACTTTCCGGACTGTGAGATCATCGAGCTGCACCACGACGGTAAGGTCGACTTCCCATCGGGCACAGCAAAGGCCACTGCCCACGAGATCGCGTCCGGGCGTGGCGACACAGTGGGCAAAGGAGACGCAGGCAGAGGCGTCGTGGAGATGGGCGTGCCGATCCACTCGGTGAGGCTGCCCGGTCTCGTCGCCCACCAGGAAGTGTTGTTTGGTGGGCCCGGACAGCTACTGACCATCCGCCACGACTCGATGGGACGCGACTCGTTCATGCCCGGGGTGCTGCTGGCCGTAAGAAAGGTCATGCACCTTGACCACGTGGTGTTGGGTCTTGATGCGCTGCTAGAGTAGGCGGAACGGCGAGGGCTGCCGGTACCTTATCATGATGCGGGCATATACTGCCATCAGCAAACGTATGATGGAGGTGCCCTTCATGAGCCTCGAAGGCAGAGCCATCGGAATCGCGCTTACAGGTTCTCACTGCACAGTGCCTGAAGTTGTGCCTATAATAGATAATCTGGTGGAGTCGGGTGCCGCCGTGACTGTGATCATGTCGGCTTCCGTGGCGTCCACCGACACAAGATTCGGTAAGGCGCAAGATCTCTGCGGCCACCTGGAGAGGATCACGGGAAACCAGGTGATCGATACAATTGCGAAAGCTGAGCCCATAGGCCCGAAGCGCATGTTCGAGTGCCTGGCGGTGGCCCCGTGCACAGGCAATACCTTGGCCAAACTAGCCCTGGGGATCACTGACACGGCGGTGACGATGGCAGCAAAGGCCCACCTGAGGAATGGCAGGCCACTGGTGATCGGAGTGTCCACCAATGACGGCCTTGCAGGTTCGGCGCCGAACATCGGTACACTGCTCTGCAAGAAGAACGTCTACTTTGTGCCGTTTGGTCAGGATGATCCCCTAGGAAAGCCAAACTCGCTGGTGTTCAGGGTATCCGACCTTGTGCAGGCAATTGAACTGGCCCTAGAGGGCCGTCAGATGCAGCCGATTCTGGTGGATAACCGGAAACGCTGAGTTCGTAACTACGTATTGGAGGTAACATTGGCTATGAGAGTTGCAGTTGTCGGAGCCACCGGCGCCGTCGGACGGGAGATGACGTCGTGCATATTCGAGTTGGGCCTGGCCGTAGACGAACTTGTGCTGTTGTCGTCGCAGCGGTCGGCAGGCACTACGGTGAGCACGCCTAAGGGCGATGTCGTTGTGGAGCTGGCCGAACCCAAACGTCTCACTGGCATGGATGTCGTGTTCATGTCAGCCGGCGGCGACGTCAGTCGTGAACTCGCTCCAGAGGCCGTGGCGCGCGGCGCCGTTGTCATCGACAACTCCAGTGCCTTCAGGATGGATCCCAACGTTCCGTTGGTGATCCCGGAGATAAACCTCGACACAGTGAAGCCCGGCCCGGGGATAATCGCCAATCCCAACTGTTCCACCATCATCGCATTGATGCCGGTGGCCCCCATCCACCGCAGATGGGGTGTGAAGCGGATGATCGTGTCGACATACCAGGCCGCATCGGGAGCAGGCTTCACCGGCATACAGGCTCTTACTGACGAGACCCGCGCCGTGTTGGACGGACGTGAGTTCACGCCGACGGTGATGCCCTACAAATCGGCCGCCGTCCATCACCAGATCGCGTTCAACGTCATCCCGCATGTGGATGTGTTCATGCCCGACGGCTACACCCGGGAGGAGCACAAGATGACGAACGAGTCCAGGAAGATCCTGGGCGATCCTGATCTGCAGGTCACTACCACGACTGTGCGTGTGCCGGTATACAGATCACACTCCGAGGCAATAAACTTACAGACCAGGCAGCACGCCGACATCGATGAGGTGAGGCAGCTACTCACCGACACTCCGGGCGTGGTGGTAATGGATGATCCGGCGAACTTCAGCTATCCCATGCCGGTTCACGTAGCCGGATCAGATGATGTGTTCGTTGGCAGGTTGCGTGAGGACACTACGGCTCCCGATTCGCTGTGGCTGTGGGCCGTCGGCGATCAATTGCGTAAGGGTGCAGCTTCAAACGCAGTACAGATCGCTGTTGCCTTGTTCAACTAGGAGGGGTCGGTTTTGGGAATCATCGTTCAGAAGTTCGGCGGAACCTCTGTGGCCACCGCCGAAGGACGCGCGCACCTTACGAGGAAGGTGGCCGAGGCGGCCAAGCATTCCGACGTCGTTGTAGTGGTGTCGGCCATGGGAAGGGCGCCGGCGCCATATGCCACCGACACTCTGCTCGGTCTTGTCGACTGTGACCGCAGTTCTGCCGCGCGCGAACTCGATGCCCTCGCCGCATGCGGCGAGATCATCTCGTCTGTGGTCGTCACTGCCGCGCTGCGAGGGCTCGGACTCGACGCGGTCTCGCTCACCGGTGCTCAGGCGGGAATCGTTACCGATGACTGCCACGGGCAGGCACGCATCGTGCACATAGACACGGCAAGGCTGGTCAACCACATCAAGGCGGGTCAGATCCCCGTTGTTGCAGGGTTCCAGGGGATCAACTCCCGTGGCGACATGACCACCCTAGGCAGAGGAGGCAGCGACACCACCGCCGCTGCGCTGGGCGCCGCCCTCGGGGCCGATCGGGTGGAGATATACACCGACGTAACCGGCGTCATGAGTGCAGATCCCAACGTTGTGCCTGAGGCCAGATGGCAGGATTCCATGACTTACACAGAACTCATAGAGATGGCCAATCTCGGTGCAAAAGTCGTCCACCTGCAGGCAGTGGAGATAGCGATGCACTCGCGCACGCCCCTTGTGATCAGAAGCACCTTCTCCGACGAGGAGGGCACCATCGTCACCGACATGGCCGGCAAGCCCACCGCGCCTTTCGCCGCGCTTCGCCCAGTCACCGCTGTTGCCACCACTGGAGGCAGAGCGCAGCTCATCGTTGAGGGTGGCAACCTCAACGTGTTCTCGGCCATGGCCACGAATGGCGTCTCGGTTGACATGATCAACGTGTTCCCTGACAGAGTGGCGTTCATCATAGCCATGGCAGACCTGCCTGTGGCCAGGAAGGTCATCGACGGCCTGGGTCACAAGGTGGACGTGGTGGAAGGGTGCGCCAAAGTGTCCATCGTGGGTGAGGGAATGCGAGGTACACCCGGGATCATGGCGAGGCTCGCCACGGCGCTGGCAGAGGCCGGAGTCGCGATCCTGCAAACATCTGACTCACATTACTCAATCTCGTGCCTGGTCAAGTCAGAGCAGATGGAGACGGCCGCGAGGGCTCTGCATGCCCAATTTGGCCTGGGAGGTATGTAGATGAGATTCGATGGCAGACTGGCACGGGTCATCACTGCAATGGTGACCCCGTTCAAACCCGACCTATCAGTGGACTACGAGGCCGCCCGGCGTCTTGCGAGGCGCCTCGTGAACTCGGGATCCGACGGCCTGGTCGTTGCCGGCACAACCGGCGAGTCGCCGACGCTCAGCGACAGGGAGAAGTTGCTGTTGTTCGAGGCGGTAATGGATGAAGTGGGCGGCGAGGCCCTGGTGCTGGCGGGCACCGGGTCGAACAACACCCTTCATTCGTTGGAGCTTACTGAGGCCGCCGCAAGGGTGGGTGTTCACGGGGCCATGCTTGTGGTTCCGTACTACAACAAGCCTCCGCAGTCGGGCCTCTACCGTCACTTTGCGGCCATTGCCGACAAGACGGAACTGCCGCTGCTGGTGTACAATGTTCCCGGCAGGACCGGCTGCAACCTTCTGCCGGAGACCCTTGCGAAGCTGGCGGCTGACTACCACAATATCGTGGCGGTAAAGGAAGCCTCCGGCATACTCGATCAGGTGGCGGAGATCAGAACAAGGTGTGGCCCGGAGTTCGTGATATACTCTGGAGATGATAATCTCACGCTGCCTATCATGGCGGTGGGCGGCGACGGTATCGTGAGTGTGGCGGCGCACGTTGCAGGCGAGCAGATCCAGGCTATGATCCGGTCGTTTGTCTCAGGCGATACGGCCCGAGCCGGAGAGCTCCACCGCAAGCTGCTTCCGCTGTTCAAAGGCATATTCATCACCGCTAATCCCATACCGATCAAGGCCGCACTGGGTCTTGCAGGATTTGATGTGGGAGGCCTCAGGCCCCCACTTGTTGAAGCAACAGAGGCCGAAAGGGCTCACATAAGAGGAATCATGCAGAGCCTGGAACTAGTCTAGGCTGCCTTTGCGTTGCCGGCCTCCGCGGCCGGCAGCGTACTGCGAAGCAAATGGAGGTGCTATTGCCCATAGCCAAAAAGACTGCAAAGCCGCCGGTACGACTCATTCCCTTAGGCGGCATGGGCGAGATCGGCAAGAACATGATGGTGGTGCAGTATGGGGATGACATCATAGTCATCGACTCGGGCGTCATGTTCCCTGATGATGACATGTTCGGCGTCGACCTCGTCATCCCGGACATCACCTATCTGGAGGAGAACCGCGACAAGATACGAGCGATCCTCCTCACGCACGGACACGAAGACCATATCGGAGCATTGCCCTACGTGCTAAAGCGGCTGGGCGATATTCCTGTGTACGGCACCCGCCTGACCCTTGCCATGGTCGAACTGAAGCTCAAGGAGCATGGGCTGCGATTCGACAAGTGTGCGCACGTAGTAAGTGCGGGAGATGTGGTGGACCTGGGAGCTCTCAACGTGGAGTTCATCCATGTCAGCCACTCCATAGCTGACTGCCTGGCCCTGGCGATCACTACGCCCGCCGGAATCATTGTTCATACAGCCGACTTCAAGTTCGATCAGACTCCGGTTGACGGCAGGGTGATGGATCTGAGGCGCTTCGCAGACCTCGGCGCCAGGGGCGTGCTGGTGATGATGTCGGACTCCACGAATGCGGACAGGCCCGGCTACACCATGAGCGAGCGAGTGGTGGGCGACATGTTCAAGGATGCCTTCCGCGACGCGGCGGGCAGGGTGTTCGTGACTACGTTCGCGTCACACATCGAACGCATCCAGCAGGTCCTTACCGCAGCTGAAGCCACCGGTCGCCACGTGGCGGTAGTTGGCAGGAGCATGGAGAACAACGTCAGACTTGCGCTGTCGTTGGGTTACCTGTCGGCGCGAGCCGGCACCATTGTTGAGCTTGATGCCTTAGACGACATGGCTCCCCGGGAGATCGTGATCATAACCACCGGAAGCCAGGGAGAGCCGATGTCGGCCCTGACGCGGATGGCCCGGTCGGACCACCGGAAGGTATCGATAGTGCCGGGCGACACGGTGATCATCTCGGCCAGTGCGGTGCCGGGGAATGAAAGGATGATCTCGTCTACAATCAATCGCCTGTTCAAGCAGGGCGCAGAAGTGAAGTACGAGAACTTCTCCGGTTTCCACGTGTCAGGCCACGCCAGCCAGGAGGAGCTCAAACTCATGCTGAACGTGGTCAAGCCCACCTACTTTGTGCCTGTTCACGGAGAATACAGGCACCTTGTGAAGCACGCGCGACTCGCCAGGGAACTTGGCATGGCAGCCGACCACGTGCTCATGCCTGAACTGGGCGATGTCGTGGAGCTCAGCCCCGACGGAGCCCAGATCACTGAGAGAGTGACTGCAGGCCACCTCCTTGTGGACGGGCTGAGCGTCGGCACCGTCGGCAACGTGGTGCTGCGTGACAGGCGGATGCTGGCGGAGGACGGCATCGTCATGGTCGTGGCCGTGACCGACAGGGGCCGGGAGATGGTCGTTGGAGGTCCGGAGGTGGTATCGCGAGGCTTCGTCTACCTCAAGCAGAGCGAGGACTTCATCGAGGAGATACGGAAGGTGGCCGCCGCCGTGGCCGCAAGGCACGAGGAAGAGGGCAGTCTCGATGTCCAGGCCCTCAAGGACGGGCTGCGGCACTCGGTCTCATCGTACATCTATGAACGGACAGGCACGAGGCCCATGGTGATTCCTGTTACCGTAGACGTCTAGCATGCGTATGCCCGGTTGCCTCAGCCCTAATACTAAGCCTACGCAAGGTGTGGAGGTGTAGTATGTGAGCGAAGAGGAGATCGGGCAGAACCAGGACGCCGACAAGGCCGGTCAGCAGGTGGGAACAAGCATAAAGGAGTTCGGGCAGGTTGCGACTGCACCAGCTCCCAGCAGCAATCTGCACGTGCTTAACATCATCGGCCAGATCGAGGGCCATACCGTGCTTCCGCCGCAGAACAAGACCACGAAGTATGAACACGTGATGCCGCAGCTGGTGGCGATCGAACAGAACCCGTCGATTGAGGGCTTGCTCATCCTGCTCAACACAGTGGGCGGGGATGTCGAGGCAGGGCTGGCCATATCGGAGTTGCTGTCGGGCATGACCAAGCCGTCGGTCAGCATCGTGCTTGGCGGCGGCCACTCGATAGCCGTGCCGATCGCCGTCAGCTGTAGCTACTCAATGATCGCACCCACAGCCACCATGACGATTCATCCGTTGAGGCTCGCGGGGCAGCTGGTCATCGGCACCCAGCAGACGTACGAGTATCTCGAGCGCATGCAGGAGAGGGTCATCAAGTTCGTCTCGGAGCACTCGAGGTGCACCCCTGAAGCCTTCAGGGAATTGATGTTCAAGACTGGCGAGCTCCTGCGAGACGTGGGCACCGTGCTGGTGGGCGAGGCTGCCGTCAAGGCGGGGCTCATCGATGCCGTTGGCACGCTGTCAGACAGCCTGCGCAAGCTGAACGAGCTGATCGCAATCAGACGGCGGATGGGCACCAACGCCGAAGGAGCTGTGCACTGATGCTGTACACCATCATGCCGATTGAGATGGTGTTCGGTGCGGAGCAGAGTGTCGGGCAGAACGGAGTAGACGGCACGGTGAGGGTGCCTGTCGCCGCCGAGCTGCAGGGGATAGGGGTGCTGTGCCATCCCATGCCCGACGGCAGTGCCCGTCTGGAGAGACTGCTATCCACCGATCCGGCCGACTTCCTCCGGCCCGAGCTGAGCCCGGGTGAAGTGGTGTATGGTCTGCGCATGAAGGTGGGTCGCTGACGCTCGCAAGCTGACGCGCGCAAGGCGTTGAGCCCTGGCAGGGAGAGAATACCGCCGGCGCCGGCAACATAGGGTGTATAGCCATATGTTGTCGTGTCCGGAGGTGTCCGATGATTGCGGCGATTTCGTTCGCAGGCGGTCTGGTGCTGTTTCTGGTGTGTACGCTCACCCTTGCGCGGGCACTGGGCGCCGTGCTCAGGGGCAAGGTGCGGTCGCGTCTGTACCGCGCCTCCGTGCCGGCGGGCTTCGTCGTAGGCACTGCTGCCACAGCAGCGGTGCAGAGCTCCACATTGGTAAGTGTGGTGCTTTTGGGGTTGGTGGAAGCCGGCGCCATCGGGCTGGGCCCTGCCTTCGCCGCTGTACTCGGAGCCAATGTAGGGACTACTGTGACGGCCGGCCTGGCAGGTCTGCGCCCTACGATCCTGGGATGGGTCTCTCTGGCCGCTGGCCTCTTCATGGTCGTGCGGTCTTCGCGCGGCAAGGTGCGCGCTCAGGCAGGCGGAGTTCCGCAAGATGCCCTGGTGGGCCTGGCGTTCTTCGCCTTTGCCGGTGTTGTGCTGGGGCTCGACATAGTGGGCGACTCGGCCGATGCCGTGTTCGGCCTCGACAATGTGCAGAGACTGATCAGCCTGGCCAGCGTGAACAGCCTCGGAGCTTTCATCGCGGGCAGCGTCATCACGGCGGTGCTGCACAGCAGTTCGCTGGTGACTGTGACCCTGGTCAACCTGGTGAGAGAGGGATCACTGCCCCTGGAGGCGGGTCTTGCGCTGATGCTGGGCAGCAACGTCGGCACCTCCATAACGCCGCTTCTCGCCTCGGCGCCGTCGGGTCGGCGGGCGCGGGCCCTCGCCATTGCGAACGTGCTGTTCAACCTTGCCGGAGCCCTGCTATTCCTTCCTGCCACCGGGTCCTTCGCAGAGATCCTACGTGCTGTAGTGCCCGACCAGGGCATGCAGATAGCCGCCGCCCACGCGGCGTTCAACGTGCTTACCGCCACAGTGATGCTGCCGTTCTCGAGAACCGTCATGAGCCTGTTCGTAGGCGACGGAGGCGACAAGGAGATCGATACATATGACACTTATCGAAGCGATCGTTCTAGGCATCGTGCAAGGTCTGACAGAATTCCTGCCGGTGTCGAGTTCAGGCCATCTCGTGCTGGCAAGCTGGGCTCTGGGGGTTGATGCCGGGCTGTCGGTGGCCATAGGGGTGCACTTCGGCACTGCGCTGGCTGTAATCGCACTCTACCGGCGGGAGATCCTGCGGATCATCCAGGGGTTTTTCAGGGGTATTGTCAGAAGAGACGGCAGTTCCGGGCTTGCCTGGTGCCTCGTCATCACCAGCGTTCCTGCGGCGATCGTGGGTCTGCTGGCTGAGGACGCGGTGGACCGGGCTTTCTCATCGCCTGCGTTCGTCGCTGTTGGGCTGTTAATCACCGGTGCGGTGCTGTGGTTCGTTCAGGCGCGCCAGACGCCTCAGCGGGGGCGTGCGTGGCACTCAGCGAGCTCGAGGTGCGTTGGGCGCAACTCGAAGCTGACCTACGGCCAGGCGGGCGTGATCGGCCTGGCACAGGCCATCGCGATACTCCCGGGTGTGTCAAGGTCAGGACTGACGATCTCTGGCGCGCTGTCCGTCGGGCTAGACCGCGAGTTCGCCGCAGAGTACTCTTTCATCGCTTCCCTTCCCGTGATTCTCGGAGGCGTAATACTCTACCCGTTCACCTCAGGGCAGGGCCTGGCATCCCTAGCTTCAGTTTCCATTGCCGCGGCCGCCGCTGCGGCAGCGGTGTCAGGGATCCTCGCTATGCTGCTTCTGCGCAGCCTCGTCAAACAGGGAAGACTTCGATACTTCTCATACTACGTGTGGGCTGTCGGCATCATCACGTTGCTGCTGCGCGCTGGAGGAATGTGACCGGCGGGCTAGAATCTCTAGCTGATGGTGGTGATGGCGATTGGCACCGGGCACCGATACTAGCAGGCATCGGACTGCAAAGCGAGCCACGAAATCAAAGGCAGAGAGAAGCC
>DBQN01000058.1:44682-77621 GCA_002305255.1 Firmicutes bacterium UBA1393
ATGGCAGGAGTGTGCGCAGTGTCAATAGTGAGGGGTCCTGAGGGGCGCATCGGCGGAGCCGTGGCCGGGGCCCTCGTTGCTCTGCTCGGCAAGGGTGCCTTTGTCATGCCCGTGCTGTGGGCGCTTACAGGCACTCTGATGCTGGTGCGGCGGACAGGCTACCTTGCAGCGGTGCGCCTCGCTGGCTTGGCTGCTGCAGGCCTGGCGCTGCTGATCGCGCTGGAGCTTGGTGAACACGCAGCTACCGGCGGAGAGATGGGTCTTGGGCAGTACCTTGGGGACCTATCACATGCAGGCGGCGGCGGTTGGCTGGGCGGAGTCGGAGCGTGGGCTGTTGTGAGGCTCTTCGGACTCACCGGATCGGCCATTGTGCTCGTCGGCATGGGAATCGCTGGGCTGTCGGTGTCGACCAACGTGCCTGTTTTCGTTGCAGCATCCTTCATCTGGCGCGTCGTTTCTGCCGCAGTCAAATGGATTGCCGCAAGGCTCAGGGCCGTGTATGACTCGATCGTTCTGAACGTGTTCGAGGTGCACCATGATGATGCCGTCGAGCGATCCCGTGCAGACGGGGCGGGCGAGGGTGCAGGCGCAGCGGGCAGATCGGTGGCCGGGCGCAGGCGCGAGGCAGCTGGAGTAGGGTTCGGTGAGCCAGCGGCGAGTTCAGGTGACGCGGGTGCGTCAGGCCCTCTGGCAGGACCCGCGGGCAGCAGGGTAGGCGTCGCAGTTGGCGATGGGGCCGACTCAGCTGATCCGCTTTCACGAGCCGCGCGAGCTGCTACCACCGGTTCGGCCGGCGCGGCCGACCTTGACTCGACGGGGGCCCATGCCGGAACCATAAGTCGCCAGGCACCCGGCGAGAGAGGCAGGGCACACCGTTCGGGCTCGGCGCTCGAGGCAGGAGGCGCTGATGCAGTCGCCGCCGCCAGAGTAGAGCAGCTCAAACTGATCGATGATTCTGCCATGCGAGCTCTGCCGCCCCTTTCGCTGCTCAAAGTGCCGTTGCGCCGCCGGAGCAAGCGTGAGCA
This sequence comes from Firmicutes bacterium UBA1393, assembly GCA_002305255.1. Taxonomy (GTDB): domain Bacteria; phylum Bacillota; class DTU025; order DTU025; family DTU025; genus UBA1393. The sequence continues at coordinate 45,708 of DBQN01000058.1, forward strand.
GTCGGATCCTTCTGACCTTGCACGCATGCTCGAAGATACCCTCGCCAGTTTCGGAGTGGAGGCCAGGGTCGTCGGAGTGAGCCAGGGGCCTGTTGTGACGAGATTCGAGGTTCAGCCTGGTGTGGGTGTTAAGGTATCGAGGATCGTGAACCTAGCCGACGACCTGTCGCTTGCCTTTGCGGCCGCCGGTGTGCGTATAGAGGCGCCCATACCGGGCAAAGCGGCCATAGGCATTGAGGTGCCGGGCAGTGACCGGGGCACCGTCTATCTCCGGGAAGTTCTCGAGTCGGAGGAGTTCCAGAGGCCCGAATCCCGCCTTACGATCGGCCTAGGCAAAGACATCGCCGGTGCCGCTGTGGTAGGCGATCTGAGCAAGATGCTGCATCTGCTGGTAGCCGGGGCCACCGGCTCAGGAAAGAGTGTGTGCCTCAACTCCATTATCTGCAGCATACTGTTTAAGGCCGCCCCGAGCGAAGTGCGCCTTCTGATGATCGACCCAAAGCGCGTTGAGCTGTCGGTGTACGATGGCATTCCGCACCTCCTGGCGCCGGTGGTGACTGACCCGAAGAAGGCATCGGGCTTTCTCAGGTGGGTCGTCGAGGAGATGGAGGGCAGGTACAAGCTGTTCCAGCTGGCTGGTGCCAGGAACATATCGCAGTACAATGAGATGGTGGAGTCGGGCTCCCTCGATGCTTTCCTGGAGCTCGAGGATGAGGACTCGGCGGCAGGCGGCCCAGGCGGCCTTGGTGGCGGCGCTCGAAGCTCCGGCAGTGACAGAGGCGAGAGAAACGACGTGGGTCCACGCCGTGCCGAGGCGGAGCCTGCAGAGGGTAAGCTACCCGCGGCGAAACCGCTGCCATACATCGTGGTCATCGTCGACGAACTCGCCGACCTGATGATGGTGGCCCAGAACGAAGTGGAAGACTCCATCGCCCGTCTCGCCTTCATGGCCCGGGCGGCCGGCATCCACCTGATCCTGGCTACCCAGCGCCCGTCGGTAGACATCGTGACAGGCGTGATCAAGGCGAACATCCCGTCTCGGATCGCGTTTGCAGTCTCAAGTCAGGTCGACTCCAGGATCATCCTCGACTCGTCAGGTGCGGAGCGTCTGCTCGGCAAGGGTGACATGCTCTTTCACCCGATTGGGCTGCCAAAGCCTGTGAGGGTGCAGGGCGCGTTCATATCTGACGAGGAGGTCGCCGCCCTTGTGGCTCACCTCAAGAATACTGGAAGACCGGTTTACGAGGCCGAGAGCGTGGAGACGCAGGGGCGTTCATCGGAGGGCATAGCCGAGGATGATGAGCTGTTCCCCGACGCGTCGAGACTGGTGGTGCAGTCAGGCGAGGCATCCATCTCGAAGGTGCAAAGGCGCTTTAGGGTGGGCTATGCCAGGGCGGCAAGGCTCATCGACACCATGGAGGTAATGGGCATTGTCGGCCCGTCCGAAGGCAGCAAAGCGCGGAAAGTGTTGATGAGCGAGGCAGAGCTCGAGGAATTGCTGTCCAGGTAGAACCAGGCATGATGACGCCGACACAGGAGGGATAGGGTTGCGCACTCAGACCGAGCTCTTGAGCGACCTCTCTAGGCTCGATGGCGGGCGTTTCGACGACACGGTGTTCGAGCTGTTCCACAGGGGACCCAAGTCCATTGACAGGCTGAGGTCATTTGCTGAGTCAGCCAGTCTTGAGCTGAGGGCGAAGATCGAAGCTTCGGTAGTGCGTCAGTGGACTCGAGTGCAGGAGCTCCTGGCCAACCTCGACCCCGCGGCGCTCAGTTCGCCCGGGGTCAAGTATGCCCTGGGCCTGGGACCTGCCGACGCCATCGCCCGGCGGGCGCTGAGGAGCATCGAGCGAGGCGAGTATGAGACGGCCGCTTGCCTTGCAGCTGCATTGCCGGAGGAGACTTCAGGGCGCTACGACGGCGCCGAGCTGGAGTCGCTGCTGGCCATGGCGTCGGGCCGACCCGAAAGAGCCCTCGAGTTGCTTCGTCCATACCTGGCCCCCGGCGCGCACACGGAGCGGGCGACACCCATGTTTGCTCGTGCGGCCCTGGCGGCAGGCAGATTCAGCAAGGCCTACCCGGCGTTGCACAGTGAGGCGTTGGTTGCGTTGATCGGCGGCGCCGACTCTGAAGGCCTTGGTGAGTGCGTATACCAGGTGGCCACTTCAGGCAGGCCCGAGATGTGGAAGTGCATGGCCGAGGGCATATGCGAGGCCGTGGCTTCGTTGGCGGCAGAGTGCCAGCGGGCAGTGCGCGACTGGGCCGATCCCACGGGCGACCTGGTTCAGGCTGTGGAAGCAGTGCGCTATGCCGCCGACGACCTGGCGCAGGCGGGCTCCGAGGGGCTGGCCAGATCCCTCAGGTTGGAACTGGCGGCAGCCGCGGAGGAGTTGGCCAGGCAGGCCCGCACGGCGGCAGAGGCCCTGTCGGAGCTTATCGAGGCGGACCACGAGGAGCTGGTGGCGACAGCAGGGTCGCTCCTCGAGGGTGAAGGCTTCAGTGCTGCGCAGATCAGTGACGAGCCGACGGTCCAGGCGCCGACCGACGGCGCGAAGTCGCTCATCGCCCGATGGTTCAAGGAAGTACAGGGTTTCGGGGCCGGCGGATCGCGTCAAGACGCCGGCTGTCCGAGTCGCGTCAGGGTCATCGCGGGCGTGGCAGGCTTGGGAGTCAAGGCCTTCTGGGCGGGCGGTCGCCGCATCATTGAGCTGGTGGAGCCGACGCCGGGTGTGCCCGCGGAACGGGCGGAGCGCAGCATAGACTTTGATTCGCCTGATTGCGTGTCGGCGACGCTCGCGGTGCTGCGTGGAAGCGTGCCCGCGCTGGCTGCCGAGGGTATCGTTGCTCAGGCCATCACCTTCGTCAGGGCGAGGACGCGCGCTTGTGCGCGTGACGGGGTGAGAGTGATGCTGGACGTGATCAACGCAACTGGCAGTGACGATGGCCCGGCAGCGCGCGAGGCATCGGGCAGCGTAGCCGGCGCGGAGAGCAGCGCACTGCTTCGCCAGGCTGAGGCCTGGAGGAGCGTCAGTGCTTGGCTGGGCCTGGCACCGTGGCCCGACGCCGGTGGCGTCGATGGGCAACGGTGTGGTGATGAGGAAGCGGGGCAAGGCGGAGAGTGCGACGGCGAGAACCCTGAACAGGCCGGTGACGATCGCCTGTCCGACACGGAGCAGGCCTGGCGCACAGCCTCCATGCTCGTGCGGGCCGCAGCCGCGGGCCAGCTGCCGGATGAGCAGTGTGAGCTGATTCCGTTCCTGATGACGAGGGCAGTCATGGGCACGCTGGAGCGGGAGAGAGGCGATGAACTGGCCACCTACCGTTTGCGCCCGACACTCATCGATATGATCGATCGGGCCGGCAAGCGCCGCAGGGAGTTCAGGCCGGCTGCCATCGCCCGATTGAGTGAAGCCCTCGGTACGCAGTGGGATGCTGTGCGAGTGCGCGCCACGCTGGAGAAGCTGTGCTCCATAGTGCTTGATGGGGCAAATCGTAAGGTCACGGCGGAGCCTACCATCGCCGGGTTGGCCCTGGTAGGTGCAGGGCTGGCATCGGGTGACGCGGACCAGCTCCTTGCTGGCCAGGCGCTGGCAAGGTTGGCGTTGGTGTTGCAGCGTGTACAGGCACGCGCCGGCGACGGCAGGGCACAGGGCAGAGGTGACCATGGCGATGCACACGCCATCTGGTCAGAGCTTGAGGAGGCGGCTACTGATGCGTTTGAGGCGGTTGCCCGGCGAAAGCCGGTGTGAGGCCCGCGATGAGTGAGTGTGGAGGAACGCTGAGGATAGTCCCGCTGTCAGACGTGAACCTTCACACGCTGGTTGATCTGTTCAACGACGCATACAGCCAGTATTACGTGGAGATAAAGGTGACTCCCGAGAGTCTCGATGCATTGATTCGTCGTGAAGACGTGATCCCCGAAAGCTCCTGTGTGGCCCTTCTCGGAACGATGCCGGCCGGAGTGGTGTTCCTCGGAGTTCGGGGGGAGCGCGGCTACATCTGCGGAATGGGAGTGCGTCAGGCGCTGCAGGGCAAGGGCATTGGAGAACTGCTGATGCGCGAAGCGCTCCGCAACGCTGCCGATCTCGGCCTCGCGAACGTTACCCTTGAGGTCATCGACGCGAACTTCAGGGCAATCAGGCTCTATCGCAAGTTGGGCTTCGTTCGCCTGCGTGACGTAGGGGTGTTCGCCTGCGAGTTCAGCTGTGACGCCGGGCGTGTGGAGGGCGTGAGCATCGCGGGTGCCAGGGCCCTCGAGGTGCTTCCGCTGGCTGACAAGTTCAACGAGATGCTCCCGGCCTGGCAGAATCAGCCGCAGTCTATCGCGAAGATGAGCAGGAGACTCGAGGCCTTGGTGGCCCAGTCGAGAGGCGCAACTGTGGGATATGCTGTGTTCGGGGCGGCGGGCGACGATATGTTGCTGCTGGATGTGGCAGTCTCCCCTCGTGAAGGAGCTGACCGCCGAAAGAGCATCGCGGCGGCACTGGTTCACAGCGCGTGGATGCACAACAACCCGTCCAAGGGACGCGCATTCAACCTTCCTCTCGGAGGTTATCAGGAGCAGGCGCTGATCGAGTGCGGATACGAGATGACACTCAAGCTTCAGGAGATGGTCGTTTGCTTAAGGTAGTTCTCAGCACATTCTGGGTAGTGTTCCTCGCTGAGCTGGGCGACAAGACCCAGCTCACTACGATGCTACTGGTCGCGGAAGGAAAGAAGCCATTGGCAGTGCTCATCGGCGCGGCTTCTGCCCTCGTGCTGTCATCGGTTGTGGGCGTGATGGCAGGTGGGCTCATCGCCAGGTATGTGCCTGAGATGTGGGTCAGGATAGCCGCAGGCGCAGGTTTCGTAGTCATCGGCATCATGTTGCTCGCCGGCAAGTTCTAGTTGTCATCGTCAGAACACGAGGAGGTGCTCTCTCTTGAACGCAAGACGTCTACCACTGCTATGTAGTCTGTTGCTGTTGTGCATGGTACTATCCGGGGCCGAGTATGCTGGTGTGTGGGCGGCGCCCGCAACTTATGATGTCGCCGCTGCCGATAGCGACTGGAAGAAACGCGCGACACCTGGTGTTGCCGACGCCATGATCGAGTCGTTGGAGACGGCAACGAAGGCCAACCCGTCCGATGGGGAACTGCTGTGGAGACTATCAAGGGCGTACTGGTGGAAAGCCGCTCGCTACACCACCGACCGCGCCGCGAAGCTTGCGCTGCTCGACAAGGCAAAGGCCGCGGGCGAACAGGGCGCAAAGTATGCCTCGAATAACGCTAACGCTCACTACTGGCATGCGGTGTCCATCGCCCAGGCCGGCCAGATCAGAGGCATCTTGCAGAGCCTCTTCATGGTCAAGCCCACCAAAGATGCCCTCGACAGGGCGCTTGCCATCGACGCCGAACATGCCTCCAGCCATTACCTCATGGCAGAACTGCTGCACCAAGTGCCCGGCCCGCCCATCTCCATCGGGAACAGGGCGAAGTCAGTGGAGGAGGCGCGCCTCGCAGTGAAGTACGACCCCTCCGATAGCGCACACCACCTTGTGCTGGGCAAGTGCCTGATCACCACCAAGCAGTACGCTGAGGCTCGCAAGGCCTTCGAGTACGTGCTCAACATGAGCATCGATCCGGAAGATCCCGAGGGCACGAAGCTCGACAAGGCAGAGGCCGAGGAGCTCCTGGCATCGATCAAGGGCAAGTGAGGTGACACTGCATTAAGATCGCAGTATGCTCCCTGGGCTGCTCAAAGAATCTGGTGGATACCGAGAACATGCTAGGCCTGCTCAGGGCTGCGGGCCATGCCATCGTGCCCGATGTAGGGCAGGCTCGGGGAGTGCTAGTGAACACGTGCGGGTTCATCGCAGATGCCGCTCAGGAAGGTGTCAACGCGATACTCCGCTATGCCGACATGAGGGCGCAGGGACGTCTAGACGCCCTCGTCGTCACAGGATGCCTGGCGCAGAGATATCGCGGCGAGATGATGGACGAGATCCCCGAGATCGACGCGCTTGTGGGAACCGGCGACTTCGGGGCTGTGGTTGAGGCCTTCAACCGCGTTGAACACGGAGAGAAGCCCTCATATATCGGTGAACCCGGCTGGCTTGCGCCCGAAGGTACCCCCAGAGTCGTGAGCACTCCCAAACACTACGCCTACGTGAAGGTGTCGGAGGGCTGTTCGAACAGGTGCTCGTACTGTCTCATCCCGTCATTGCGCGGGCCTCAGGTCGACAGGAAGTCAGAGGCCATCGTCGCCGAAGTCGAGAGGCTGGCTGCCCAGGGCGTCGTTGAGGCGATACTGGTGGCGCAAGACACGACTGCCTACGGGCGCAGTCTCTATGGGAAGCCTTCCCTGGCAGGCCTGCTCCGCGAGGTGTGCTCTGTGCCCGGCATCGAGTGGGTAAGGGTTCTGTACACATACCCGTCTCTCATCAGCGAAGAGCTCATAGACGTGTTCGCGTCAGAGCCCAAGCTGCTGCCGTACATGGACATCCCGATGCAGCACGGTTCCGATAGGATCCTCAGGGCCATGCGCCGCCAGATCACCAGGCAGGGGATGATAGACGTATGCAACAAGCTGCGCCGGCGCATACCCGGGCTGGTGATCCGCACATCCCTCATAGTCGGATTCCCAGGTGAGACTGACGAAGACTTCACCGACCTGATGACATTCATAGACGAAATCCGGCCCGAGCGTGCCGGTGTGTTCGTGTTCTCGCCGGAAGAAGGCACACCTGCGGCCGACCTCCCGGATCAGATCGCTCCTTCGCTCGCCCGTGAGAGACGGGGCATCGCCATGGAACGCCTTGCCCAGATAAGTCGCCAGTTCGGGGAGAGCAGAATCGGGAGCATTCAGAGGGTGCTCGTAGATGGGCCGTCGAGTGAGTCTGAGCTACTCTGCGTGGCCAGGTCCTACGCGGAGGCCCCTGACGTGGACGGGTCGGTGTATGTTGGCGACGCCACGCTCCGGGCCGGGCAGTTCGTGGACGTGCGCATCACTGACGCAGTCGAGTACGACATCGCAGGTGAACCGCTGGAGCCCATAGCAGAGGTCTGACGGCGCTGATGGCACTGGCTCGCTGCTGTGGCTAAGAACGAGATACAGAGGTACAAGATACAGAGGTACAAGGGAACGGTCTGCCCCGCGGGGCAGACCGTTCGACTAACTGGAGCCACGACACAGAGCTATTTGCCCTTTACGGGTAGATGCCCCGCATCCTGATGGCCTCTGACACCTTGTTGATGGCCAGCATGTAGGCGCCGGTGCGGAGGCTGAGGTTGAGCTTCTTCGAGAAATCCCACACCTCGTGGAACGCCTTCGCCATGATATTGTCGAGCCTGGTGTTGACCTCCGTCTCCGTCCAGTAGAAGTTCTGGAGGTTCTGCACCCACTCAAAGTAAGAGCCGGTGACTCCTCCGGCGTTTGCGAGAATGTCAGGCACACATATGATGCCCTTCTTCTCGAGGATCTTGTCGGCCTCTGCGCTGGTGGGGCCGTTCGCGCCCTCCACGATGTACTTGGCCTTGATCCTGTCAGCATTCGATTCTACGATCTGACTCTGCAGTGCCGCCGGGATCAGCAGCTCGACGTCGAGCTCGAGGAGCTCGGCATTGGATATCGCGGTGACGCCCGGAGCCGAGTAGCCCGCGATGACGGTGTGCTCTGCGGCGTGCTTCACGATGGCGGGAATGTCGAGGCCGGCGGGGTTGTAGAGACCGCCGCTGATGTCACTCACGGCCACTACCTTCATGCCCATGCCATGGGCGATCTCCGCGGCGACGGAGCCGACGTTGCCGAAGCCCTGAACAGCACAGGTCATGCCCTGGGGAGACACGCCTAGAACAGAGAGGAGCTCTCTGGTTGTGACCATGACGCCTCTGCCGGTGGCCTCGCGCCTGCCAAGCGATCCTCCGAGGGATATGGGCTTGCCCGTGACTACGCCGGGGCTCAGGGTGCCCACCACCGCCGAGTAAGAATCCATAAACCAACCCATAATCTCTGCATTGGTGCCCATGTCAGGGGCGGGGATGTCCTTCTCCGGCCCGATAATGGGAGCTATGGCGTAGGCGTAGCGCTTCGTGAGTCGCATCAGTTCGTTCTTTGACAGCTTGGTCGGATCGACGCACACGCCGCCCTTGGCGCCGCCATAGGGGATACCGACGACTGCGCACTTCCAGGTCATCCACGAGGCCAGAGCCTTGACCTCGTCAAGGCACACGTCAAGCGCGAATCTCACTCCGCCCTTGGCGGGGCCCCTGGCTGTGGAGTGCTGGCAACGATAGCCCTGGAACACCTCGATCCTGCCGTCATCCATCACCACGGGAAGCGATGTTTCCAGAGTGCGCTCGGGCTCGGCGAGGATCTTGTAGATTCCAGGGTCGAGCTTGAGGATTTCTGAGGCCTCGCGGAGACGAGCAAGTACCTGTTCGTACTGGCTGCCTGCCATGTCATTACCTCCATACTGCAGTAATCGCGCGGATATATCGAAAGACATTGTCTCATTCGCCACAAACTAGGGCGCTCCTGCCGCCATAGGGCGTTATTCTCCTTTCTTCTGGATGGAAAAGAAGGACGCCTCGGTGAAGGAGTTTGTAGCGCTGTAGCGAAGATTTACACGTCTGAGAACCTCATGAGAGGGAGGATTGTATTAATGAAGCGTATTCTTGTTCTGTCACTGGCAGTGCTCATGCTGGCTGCAATCGCTGTTCCCGGATTCGCAGCCGCGCCAAAGGTCGGCATCGTGTTCGACGTCGGCGGCCTCGGCGACCAGTCCTTTAATGACTCTGCTTACGTTGGCCTCAAGAGGCTGGAGAAGGAGCTTGGCGCAAGCATCACCTACATGGAATCGAGAACCCCTTCCGACTACGAACCCAACCTGGCTGCACTCGCCCGTGAAGGCTACGATGTGGTGTGGGGTATCGGCTTCTTGATGGCCGACGCCATGAAGAAGGTCGCCACGCAGTTCCCGAACACGAGGTTCGGCATCATCGACTCGTCCTACACTGACGAAGAGTACGCGGCCATGAAGAATGTGCTCGGCGTCGTATACAAGGAGCATGAGGGTTCATTCCTGGTGGGCGTGCTCGCCGCTCTCACCACGAAGACCAACAAAGTGGGATTCGTCGGCGGCATGCAGTTCGCGGTCATCGAGAGGTTCGAGGCTGGTTTCAAGGCCGGCGTGTGGAAGACCAACCCGAACATCCAGATCATCGTGAACTACACTGGCTCATTCGATGACCCGGCGAAGGGCAAAACCGTCGCCACCTCCATGTACCGTCAGGGCGCCGATGTGGTGTTCCACGCGGCAGGCGCCACCGGCATCGGCGCCATCGAGGCCGCTGCCGAGCTCGGCAAGTGGGCCATCGGTGTTGACTCGAACCAGGCGCACCTCGCCCCGAAGAACGTGCTGAACTCCATGATCAAGCGCGTCGACATCGGCGTGTTCGAGGGCACGAAGATGCTGCTCGATCCCAAGTTCGTCGCTCACACTGAGGAAATGGGAATCGCCGAGGGCGGCGTGGGCTTCGTAACCGACCTGTCGAACAACGCCTCTTTGTCAGCCGTCGCCAAGGCCAACGAGTGGTCCGCCAAGATCAGGGCGGGCGAATACGTAGTGCCCGAGGCGCCTATGGCTAAGGCTTCCGACCTCAAGTAGTCATGGCCTACGGGCCGGACTAGGCATTGGCAAGTCGGGCGTTCATCTTGCGGACGCTCGGCTTGCCATTATCGTGTGTAGCTCTCGAAAGGCTCAGAGGAGCCATTCGGTTTGGAGGGACCGCTATGGGTGAGACAGCCCTAGGCGCCCCGGTGCTGGAGATGAAGGGGATAACCAAGCGTTTTCCCGGAGTCCTTGCCAATGACGGGGTTGACTTCACTCTCTTGAAGGGCGAGATCCATGCACTGCTCGGCGAGAACGGAGCAGGCAAGTCAACGTTGATGAAGATTCTATACGGATTGTACATGGCTGATGCCGGAAGCATCCGCGTCGAGGGCAAGGATGTTGAGATAAGGGAGCCCAACGACGCTCTGCGACTGGGCATCGGCATGGTGCACCAGCACTTCATGCTGATCCCGCAATTCACCGTTGCCGAGAACCTGGTGCTTGGCGCCGAGCCCACAACGGGTGGGGTGTTCCTCGACATGAAGGCCGCGATAAAGAAGGTCAAGCAGGTATCTGAACATTACGGCCTGGCCATCGATCCGACGGCCCGAATCATGGACATCTCCGTTGGTATGCAGCAGCGCGTGGAGATACTCAAGGCGCTCCTGCGCGGCGCGGAGATCCTCGTGCTGGACGAGCCCACCGCGGTGCTCACCCCGCAAGAGGTGGCGGAGCTGTTCACGATCATGCGCAATCTGAGGGAACGCGGGAAGTCCATCGTGTTCATCAGCCACAAGCTCAAAGAGGTCACGGAGATCTCCGACAGAGTGACGGTTGTGCGTCGAGGTCGGGTCGTGGGATCGGTGCAGACGAGCACAACCACGGTCGACGCGCTTGCCGGACTCATGGTCGGCAGGGCCGTCGAGCTCGTTGTCGAGAAGGGCCCGTCGAACCCAGGCGATGATGTGCTGGTCCTCCAGGACGTGTACGCCCTCGATCAGCGACGTCTTCCCGCCGTCAAAGGCGTGAGCCTGACGGTGAGGGGCGGCGAGATCCTGGGCATTGCGGGCGTCGACGGCAACGGCCAGAACGAACTGGTTGAAGTCATCACCGGCATGCGCAGGGCCACGTCAGGCAAGGTGCTGCTCAAGGGCACCGACATCACCAACTGGGATCCGCGCAGGCTGAGTGGCAAGGGCGTAGTCCACATCCCGGCCGACCGGCACCGGCACGGGCTTGTGCTCGACTTCACCGTGGCCGAGAACATGGTGTTGCAGACTTACTACAAGCCTCCATTCACGCGCGGCACATCGCTGAACTGGGATGCCATTCGTCACGAAGCGCGCCGTATGATCGAAGAATACGACGTGCGCACTCCGAGTGAAGACACCCGCGCCGGATCGCTGTCAGGCGGCAATCAGCAGAAAGTGATCGTCGCGCGGGAGCTGTCACGCAGCCCTGAGCTGGTGGTAGCGGCCCAGCCGACCCGCGGGTTGGATGTGGGCGCCATCGAGTTTGTTCACTCAAGGCTGGTGAAGGCCAGAGACGAGGGCAAGGCAGTCCTCCTCGTGTCGCTCGAGCTTGACGAGATAATGGCGCTGGCCGACAGAATCGCTGTGATGTATGAAGGTGTGATCGTGGGCATCATCGACCGAGATGAGGCTACCGAGGAGCAGCTGGGCCTGATGATGGCCGGGGCTGCAGGGAGGGGCGGCAGATGAGCAAGAATGGAACGGGCAGGCGTCGTTCGGAGCTGCTGGTGCCGCTTACAGCGATATTCGTGGGCTTGCTTTTCGGGGCGGTACTGATGATCCTTACAGGAACAAACCCGCTCACTGCCTACGCCGCGTTGATACGGGGTTGCTTCGGATCCTGGGCTGACCTGTCAGAAACGAGTGTGTATGTGACACCACTCATCTTCACAGGGCTCTCGCTTGCCATCGCGTACAAGGCAGGGCTCTTCAACATCGGAGCTGAGGGCCAGCTCATCGTGGGCATGGTGGCAGCCGCCATCGTCGGGGTGGCAGGCACGGGGCTGCCGCGTATCATCCATCTGCCCCTGACAATCATATCCGGGGCACTCGCCGGAGCCCTCTGGGGCGCAGTACCAGGCTATCTCAAGGCCAAGCTCGGCGTGCATGAAGTGGTTAACAGCATCATGATGAACTACATCGCCCTGTATCTGTCGCACTATCTGGTAACCGGGCCGATAAAGGACCCCAAGGTCATCGCTCCGTACAGCCGCGAGATCGCCGATTCTGCTAAGCTCACGAGGTTCTTCGGCGGATTCGGCAGTTCTTACAGGTTCAACTCCGGCATCTTCATTGCGGTCGCGGCTGTCGTAGTCATCTACTTGCTGCTCTACAAAACGCCGTTGGGCTACGAGATCAGGGCGGTAGGCAACAATCCTGATGCCGCGCGTTACGCAGGTATCAGCGTATCGCGCTCTGTTCTCAGCTCGATGTTGCTCGCCGGCGCCATGGCAGGGCTCGCCGGTGCCGTTCAGGTGTGCGCGATCCAGTACAAGTTCCTCGACCTGTTCGCCTTCGAAGGCTTCGGCCTCGATGGCATCGCCGTGGCCCTGGTTGCCAAGGGCAACCCCATCGGGGTACTCGGATCAGCCTCGCTCTTCGGTATCTTGCAGCGCGGCTCGCAGATGATGCAAGGCATAGCCCACGTTCCGAAGCAGGTTGCAGGCATCGTGCAGGCGGTGGTTGTGTTCATGGTCGCCGCTGAGGGCCTTACAGAGGGTTGGCTGCGCATACCGGGTCTGGTGAGAAGGCGACTCGCTGGGCGCTCGGGAAGGGAGGATGCGCGATGACATTCGATGCACAAACCATCAAGTACCTCGTCATAGACATTCTGGCCTCCACGATCCCCCTGGCAACTCCGCTGATCTTGGCGGCTGTAGGCGGAGTGTTCAGTGATAGATCAGGCGTTGTCAATATCGGAATCGAGGGCATGATCCTCATCGGTTCCTTCACTGGTGTGTTGACTTCATACTACACCCGCAACCCTTGGCTGGGCTTCCTGATGGCAGGCCTGTCAGGTTGCCTTACTGCGTGGTTCCACGCCCTGGCCAGCATCAAGTACAAGGCAAATCAGACCGTGTCAGGCGTTGCCGTGAATATCATGGCGACGGCGCTCACCGGATTCCTGTTGAAGGCGATTTTCGATAGGGCTGGGCAAACTGAGAGAGTCGTCAAGCTTGCGAGGTGGACAATCCCTGTCATCAAGGACATACCGATAGTTGGAGAGATCATAGGCAGTGGCCCGCCTCCGGTGTACATCGCCTTTATCGTCGTTGCTCTGGCGCACATCGTGATGTTCAAGACGGTACTAGGGCTGAGGATCAGGGCATGCGGTGAACACCCAGAGGCCGCCGACACTGCAGGAGTGAATGTCGCACTCATCCGATACGGATGCGTGATGATGAGCGGTTTCCTTGCGGGGTTGGCCGGCGGCACGCTGTCGTTAGGTGAGCTCTCACTCTTCAAAGAGGGAATGAGCGCAGGTAAGGGCTACATAGCCCTTGCGGCAGTGATCTTCGGCAGATGGACTCCTGTCGGAGCGATGTGGGCCTCACTGCTGTTTGCGCTGGCCGACGCAATCCAGCTCATCGCGCAGAACTGGGGCTTCACCCTGATCCCGCAGGAGTTCATGCTGATGTTCCCTTACGTGGTTACCATGGCGGCCCTCGCAGGCATCATAGGCAGATCCACGGGGCCCGCCGCAAGCGGCAAGCCATATGTCAGGCGCGGTGTATAGCGGAAAGCCGACTCTGGTCGAGGAATTTCCGCTCCGGGGTGGTATTATCTAGAGTATGGACATCATGAGCATGAGCGTGGAAGAGGCGCGCGAATTCTTCCGGGGGCACGGCCTCCAGCCATACAGGGGAGAGCAGGTGCTCGGTTGGATTCACCGACACGGCGTGCATGACTATGTTGAGATGAATAACCTCCCGTCTGACCTGCGGGCGGAACTGGGGAACATCGCCCCCCTGCGTCGCGCCTCGGTTGCCGATGTACGGCGTTCTGCAGATGGCACCGTCAAGCTCCTCCTGGAGTATTCCGACGGCAATACCGCGGAAACTGTGATAATGGACCACGACTACGGCGTCAGCGTGTGCGTGTCAAGCCAGGTGGGCTGCGCCATGGGCTGCGCCTTCTGCGCCTCTGGAGTTGGCGGCCTGGTGCGCAACCTCACACCCGGAGAGATGCTCGAACAGGTGCTTGAGGCAGCCCGTGAAGTCAGAGCGGCCGGTAGGGAGCGCGTCACTTCCATAGTGCTGATGGGCTCGGGTGAGCCCATGCACAATTACGACAACGTGGTCAAGTTCATGTCGCTGGTGAACTGGAACAAGGGCCTGGGCATTGGCTATCGGCACATCACGATTTCCACATGCGGGATAGTGCCCGGGATCAGGCGACTGGCTGCTGAGGGCATTTCGGTGACCCTCTCGGTGTCACTGCACGCGCCTGACGACGAAACCAGGTCGGCCCTGATGCCTGTGAACAAGGCATATCCCGTAGACGAACTCGTGAAGGCGTGCCGCGATTTCGCTGATGTCACCGGCAGACGGGTTACGTACGAGTACGCGCTCATACGTGGCGTGAACGATTCGTCTGAACACGCGCACAGGCTCATTGCTCTCATAAGGGGCAGCCTCTGCCACGTGAACCTGATTCCGATCAACCCTGTGCAGGAAGCAGGGCTCGCGAGGCCCGAGGCCAACGTGATCCAGAGCTTCGTTGACCTGTTGACGGCGGCGGGGGTCAGCGCCACTGTCAGGCGGGAGCTGGGAACTGACATCGACGCGGCATGTGGGCAACTCAGGAGGAGGTTCCTCAAGAACGAACGGGGGCGGTTCTCCTGATAAGGCTGGGCATCTCGGTGTTGAGGATATCGTGCACCTTTCTACTCTACTGGTTCTTGCTCAGGGCGGCTGAGGCTATAGCCCGGAGCGCCGATTGGGCGGCCGATAGGGCCGCAGATGGGGTGCACGGCCAAGACGCGACTAGGAACGGCGGTGGGACGGTGTGAACGGCGTAACGGCGGCATGTGTCAGCGATACGGGCTTGGTGAGAGAGCGCAACGAGGATGCCTTCTTCGTAGGGCAGCGCTGCATCGCTGTGGCCGACGGAATGGGTGGCCACATAGCGGGTGAAGTTGCGGCCGGCATAGCCATTGATACAGTGAAGGCCAACGTTTCCCTGCTTGAGGCGGGGCAGAAGGCTCCCGGCGAGTGCGTGCGCGAGGCCAACATGCGGGTTCTGGAGGCCGCCTCGGCCGATTCCGCTCTCGAGGGCATGGGCACCACGCTTACGCTCGCTGTGGTGGGAGGCAATGACCTGAGGGTGGCTCACGTAGGCGACTCCAGGGCATATCTCATCACCGGGGGGCAGGTCATGAGGCTCACCGATGATCACTCAGTCGTGGGGGAGATGGTGAGATCAGGAGCGCTCACTGCCGACCAGGCGCATTCGCATCCCGGCAGGCACGCCATTACGCGTGCGCTTGGGTTCGTGGATGATCTGGAAGTCGACACAGGCAGCTGGAGTTTCGGGCGGGGAGATGCGGCTGTGCTCTGCACAGATGGTCTGCACGACGTGGTGTCAGATGAGGAGATCCTTCAGGCCGTGCTGTCGAAGGCCGGTGAAGGGCCTGAGGCAATCTGCTCCCACCTGGTGGCTCTGGCCAAGGAGCGAGGCGGCCCTGATAACATCACCGTGGCCGTCGCGCTGAGGTCGTCGTGAGGGAGGACGAGCGATCCCTTCTCGGAATAGTGATGTTGCTGGCCCTGGTGAACGGGCTAAGCGTGTCATTGGGGCGTACGGGGAGTCTGTTCGGAACTGATGCTGTGTACATGGCCGCGGTTATGTTGGCGTTCATCGTGGTTCATCTGGCCTTCATACTTACGGGTTACCG
The DNA here is from genome assembly GCA_002305255.1 of Firmicutes bacterium UBA1393. Classification (GTDB taxonomy): domain Bacteria; phylum Bacillota; class DTU025; order DTU025; family DTU025; genus UBA1393. The sequence goes on from DBQN01000058.1 coordinate 61,228, forward strand.
CGGCGACCAAGTACTGATGCCTTTGTGCGCCGCCATAACGGTCATGGGCTACGCCTCGGTGCTGCGACTCCGTCCCGACCTGGCTCTTCGGCAGGCGGGGTTCGTGTGGGTAGGATGCGCCCTCATGTTCACAGCGGCTACACTGACATCTCGTCGCCTGTTGGTAGGAGCGGGTATGGGGATCTTGGGCGCGTCGATTCTGTTCCTCATCATCACGCTCTTCAGCGGTTCGGTGCGTGGTGGAGCCCGTTCGTGGTTGTTTCTCGGCCCCCTCGGCTTTCAGGCGTCTGAGTTTGCCAAGATCGGTTGCGTGTTGGCGGCCGCAATGGTGCTGGGGTCAGGCCAGGGCGACGCCCCTCTGCTCGACGGGCGCGCGCCCAGGCTGGCGGTGTGGGCACTTGCCAGGATACGTTCTCACGCAGCGCTGTTCCTGGCATGGGGTGTCACCGTGCTGTTGACAGTGGCCCAGCGTGACCTGGGAACCGCAATGGTGATATACATCTCGTGCGTCGCCACCCTGTATATTGCGACAGGTGACAGGCTGGCTGTGGTGGCGAGTGGCGCGGCGGCAGGCCTCGGAATACTCGGTGCCTCCTACCTGTGGTCGCATGTGTCCGTGAGATTCGCGGCCTGGCTCAACCCGTGGGCCGACTCGGCGGGCTCCGGATATCAGTCCATTCAGGCGTATTACTCGCTTGCCGCAGGAGGGGTGCTGGGCACAGGATATGGGGCCGGCGTGCCGTGGACGATTCCTGCAGCGGCTACTGACATGATCTTTGCTGCCATCGCAGAGGAGACCGGGCTTGCGGGCGCCCTCGGCATTATATGTGCGTTCTTCATGCTCGTGGGCAGAGGCTACGTTGCCGCGATGCGCAGTCGCTGGGCGCCGGGGCTGATAGGTGCGGTGGCTGCCTCTAGTATGCTGGCAGTGCAGTTCTTTGTTATCATTGGCGGGAACCTCGGGCTTCTGCCCCTCACGGGAGTTACGTTGCCCTTCGCAAGCTACGGGGGCAGCTCGATGAGCACGAGTATGGCATTAGTGGGAATACTTATGGGATGTGCGGCAGCCCGCGCGCCGCAAGAGGCGGCCCGCCGATGAGCCCGAGAGTGCTGCGGCTCATTGCTGCCTGGGTGGCCGGGTGCGCCCTGCTGGCGCTGGCCACCACATACCACATGGTTGTAAGGGGCGACGCGCTTTCCTCCGACAGCGTAAACCCCAGGGTGACGAGGGCCCGCGCCGAGGTCGAGAGGGGTTCGTTCCTCACCAGCGACGGCTGGGTGATAGCCAGCTCCGATTCGCCGGGGGCGAGCAGGGCTTGGAGAGGCCCCGACTCGTTGTCGCAGATTGTGGGCTATGTGTCTCCCACTCTGGGTGTGTCGGGCCTGGAGTCAGTATGTGATGGCTGGCTATCTGGCGTCCGCTACGATTTTCAGCGCACCGGCGTGCTGGGCACGCTATCGGGCCGCCCTGAAAGGGGCTTCGATGTGGAGCTCACCATCGACAGCCGCGTGCAGCTCGCGTGCGAGCGGGCCCTCGCAGGCCGACGCGGCGCCGCAGTGGTGATTGACGCCTTCTCCGGCGAGATCCTGGCTGCGGCGTCTAGCCCGTGGGTCACGCCTGATCTGGTGGAGCTGGCGCCTGATTACGTCATGGCGCGTGAGGATGCCCCTTTACTGCCCAGGGCGTTGAGCGGACTCTATCCGCCGGGTTCGTGCATCAAGCCGCTTGTCGCAGCGGCTGCTCTCGACGGACGGTGGATTGAGCCCGACGATGAATGGCATTGCGACGGCTGGATAAGGGCAGGGGGCACCGGGATCAGCGATGTGGAGGGCGGGCATGGCACGCTCTCGCTCGAGCAGGCGCTGGCGGTATCGTGCAACACCTACTTCGCACACATCGCCATGGCGACCGGCTCCGATCTGAGGCACCGGCTGACGGCGATGGGCCTCGACTCCTACCTCGATGTGCAGTCTCCGAGTGCCAGTGCCAGCCTCGGGGCGAGCGAGAGCTGGGCGACGCCCGAGGGGCTGGCCCAGATGGCCATCGGCCAGGGCGACATGGTGGTGACGCCGCTTCACATGGCTGTTGTGTATGCGGCGATAGCCAACGGCGGCACCATGTGGCGTCCCAGTCTCGTGAGAAGAGTCGTCGATGCCGACGGTAATACGGTCAAGTCTTGGAGACCGGTGTCTACCGGCAAGGCCATGAGGCCCGCGTCAGCAGCGGCAATCGAGACAGGGCTCAGGGCAGCAGCGAACTGGGGCACGGCGTCTGCGGCCAACATTTCGGGCGCTGAGGTGTTCGGTAAAACCGGAACGGCTGAAAACGCCGCCGGGGCACCCCATGCATGGTTCTGTGGTTACGTTCGCAGCCCGCGAGGTAGTGCGGCGGTGAGCATCATCATTGAGAACGGCGGGTCAGGTGGGGCCGTGGCCGCACCGTTGGCCGGTGAGATCATCAAGGTTGTGTCAGCATTCTACGAAGGGAGGTGAGGGCGTGGCAGAAGAGCTGCTTGGCGCAAGATACGCTCTGATGGATGTGATCGGCGAAGGCGGAATGGCCACCGTGTGGCGCGCACGTGATGTGCTGCTGGGAAGGGTGGTGGCTGTCAAGGTCCTCCGACCGCAGTATGCTGCTGACGCGGAGTTCCGTGAGAGGTTCAGACGGGAGGCCCAGAGCGCGGCTGCGCTTTCCCACCCGAACATCGTGAATGTGTACGACGTTGGGCAACACGAAGGCTCCAACTACATCGTGATGGAGCTCGTAGATGGCAGGCCCCTCTCTGAGATCATAGCTTCCGAGGGTCGTATCAGCCCCGACAGGGCAGTTGACTACGGCATCGGCATTCTCGATGCCCTCGAGCACGCGCATGCCAACGGCGTGGTGCACAGGGACATCAAGCCCCACAACATCCTGATAACTCGTGACGGCAGGGTGAAAGTGGCCGACTTCGGCATCGCCCGAGCCGCGTCGGCCAGCGCCCTTACTGAGACGGGCAAGGTCATGGGCACTGTCAACTACACCTCACCTGAGCAGGCCAGGGGCGACGCCGCCACTGCCGGCTCAGATATATACTCCACCGGTCTCGTAATCTATGAGATGCTCTGCGGCAGGCCGCCGTTTTCGGGCGACACTCCTGTCTCCGTTGCCCTCAAGCACGTTCAGGAGGAGCCTGCTCAGCTGTCATCGATAGTGCCGTCAGTTCCGTCTCAGATCGAAAGGGTCGTCATGAGGGCACTGCTCAAGAATGTGGACGAGAGATGGCGAACTGCCAGGGCCTTTCGGAACGCGCTGGCGGCGGCCAGGAGCTCCATAGCCGCAGGCGTCGGCTCAGGCGTGGGCGCGGGGGCCGACGCAGATGACGGCGCAGGCGCCGGAATGAAGCACGCGGCCGGCCCGGTGCAGAGGTCCTCCCCGGGAGTGGCGAGTGAACTCGACACAACGAGGCCATTCGACGCAGGGGGGGCGCACGATTTGGGCAGACCGGCGGCAGGCGACCAACGTCCAAAGAAGAAGAAGAGCGGCAGAGTATGGCTGATTCTGGCCATTGTGGTTCTGGTCATAGCTGGGTTGTCGGTAGGCGCCTGGCGCGCGTTTCAGGAGTGGGTCAAGGTTGAAGAGGTTGTTGTCCCGGATATGCTGGGCATGAGTGTGCCCGAGGCAGAGGCCGCGGCCAGAGCTGTGTCGCTCGGGCTCGATACCTCGGCTCGACGCTATGACAGCACGGTGGAGTACAATCACGTGATAAGCCAGGAGCCGGCCGGCGGCGCCAAGAGGAAGGTCAACTCGGTTGTGCGGGTCACCGTGAGCCTTGGGCCTGAGATGGGCACTGTGCCCGACCTCTACAACCAGACCGCCAAGGAGGCGCAGTTCACTCTGGAGGGCTTCGGCTTCACCGTCGGTGATACCACGGAGGATTACCACGATTCGGTGGAAGTCGGCAGGATCATGGCTCAAGACCCTGAGGCGGGAGCGTATGTCTCGAAGGGCCAGAAGGTGAACATCGTGCTGTCGGCAGGGCCGCGGCCTGCTCCGCCCGAGATACCGCTGGTGATAGGCATGTCGGAGGAGAGAGCCAGGGAGACGATTGCGGCCGCCGGTCTCGTTGTGGGCACGGTGACGTCGCGGGCCAGCATGATATACGCCCCGGGAACGGTGGTAGACCAGTCTCCCCGACCATATATCACCGTGGAGCCCGGCACCAGCGTCGATCTGGTGATTGCCGACAACTCCGGTGGGGATGTATCGACATCGACGCCCAGGCGCTTCGCCGTGACCTACAGGGTTGAGTATGGGCCCGATGTTCAGGAGATCGTCATAAAGGTCATCGACAGCTTCGGTGAGCGGATATGCTACGGGCCTGCGTCGCATCGAACCGGTGACACGGTGTCGCAGGTGGTAGAGGTGTATGGTTCAGGCAAGATTGAGGTGTGGGTAGACGGCAGCCTTGTCAGGGTTGATAGCGTGTGAGTATGGGCGACGGAATTAGCGCGAGGATCGTGAGGATCTCAGGCGGTCTGTGCTGGGCCGACCCCGAGGGCAGCGGTTCAGGCGATGAACTGGTTCAATGCGTGGCCAGGGGCAACGTGAAGAAGCGTGCGGGCGGCGTGATGGTCGGCGACTACGTGGTAGTCAGGCGCGTCGACGATGGGGCCACCGGCATCGTGGAGCAGGTGCTGCCCAGGCGCAACCAGCTTGTCCGACCGGCTGTGGCCAACTGCGATCAGGCAGTGGTGGTGTCGGCAGTGAGCGAGCCGGCGCCGAACGTCGCCCTCATCGAGCGAATCCTCATTCAGGTGCTGCGGGAAGGGCTGAAGGCATGCGTCGTGCTGACCAAGTGCGACACTGCTCCGCCCGGCGACTACGCGCACCTGGTGCAAATGTACAGGCAGGCAGGTTTCACTACCATCGTGACGTCTGCCCGAACGGGCCAGGGAGTGCCTGAGGTGAGAGAGGCCTTGCGCGGGTTGACGTCGGTGTTCGCAGGTCCGAGCGGTGCGGGCAAGTCGGCGCTGCTCAATGCGGTCCATCCCGGATACGGCCTTGTGGAAGGCGACGTGAGCCAGCGAATAGGCCGGGGCAAGCATACCACGCGAGAGGTACGCCTTCTCAGGCTACACGACGGCGGTTACGTGGCCGACACTCCGGGATTCTCCATCCTCGACATCGACACCATGGACCTACCTGAACTCGCCGCGGCATACCCCGATTTTGCGGCCTACGCAGGGCAGTGCAGGTTCACCGGATGCCTGCACCAGGCGGAACCCGACTGCGCGGTGAAGCGTGCAGTCGAGGAGGGCGCCGTATGCCGGGCCAGGTATGAGCATTACATCGTCCTGCTCGAAGAACTGAGGCAGGCACGGCGCGACATGTACAGGTAAGAGGGCGAGTGGGCAGGCAGGAAGGCCGGAAAGCTCGAGAGTGAACCCAGGAGTGCGAGTGCGAGTGAGAGTGCGAGTGGGAGGGGTCTGGCGGCCATGAACATGATAAAGATCGCCCCATCAATTCTGTCGGCTGACTTTGCGGCATTGGCGGCCAGCGCCGAGCGGGCGCGTGGGGCTGACTTGCTGCACGTCGATGTGATGGACGGGGTGTTCGTTCCCAACATAACGCTGGGCCCGGCGGTGGTAGCCGCGCTCAGGGGCAAGCTCGCGCTACCCTTTGACGTGCACCTCATGATAGCAGACCCCGAGGCCCACATCGCATCCTTCGTGGCTGCCGGTGCCAACATCATAACTGTGCACGCAGAGAGCACTGTTCACCTTCACAGAGCCCTCCAGATGATCAAGGAAGCCGGGCTCGCAGCAGGCATCTCGCTGAACCCGGCCACACCTCCGTGCGTCGCGGCGGAGGTAATTGACATAGTAGACATGATTCTCGTTATGACGGTGAACCCCGGGTTCGGCGGCCAGACCATGATCCCCTCGACGTTGCGCAAGGTTAGCATCATCAGAGACATAGTCGCTTCCTCCGGTCGGCACGTCGACATCGAGGTCGACGGCGGCATCAATGAGCTGACTGTCGTCGACGCAGTGAAGGCGGGCGCGAATGTGATCGTGGCAGGCAGCTACGTGTTCGACTCCGACGATCCTGCGGCCGCCGTCGAAAGGCTCCGAAAAGCCGCACTTGCGGCACGCGATTCCATACCTGCCAGGTAGTTTCAGCCGGTCCCTCCGGCCTGTATGCTATAATCTCCGGTGCAGCTTACAGGCTATTTGCCGAAAGGAGGATTGGCCTTGAGGCTACCAAGGATAAGCATAAGGGTGGCTCTGATCTCAGCAGCCGCCGTAGTTGCGTTACTTGCGGCAGGTTTCACCGGATACCGAGTGTTCGGAATAGTGGAGCCCATCGAGCGCGCGATAGCGCAGATAGATGAGGTCGTCAGCTGCGAGGTCGAGAGTGTGCGCGGTGGCACGGTGCTCACTGTGCGCCTCAAGGGCGTGGCAGACCTGGCCGATACAGTGAACAGGATCGCCCAGGCCGCGTCGCGTGGAAACCGTGGCGCGTCATCTCACCAGCTGTGGCTGGACATCGAGGGAAGTTCCGACCCTTCGATGATTAGGGCCATGCGCGAGCTGGACTTCTGGGTGCATGAGGCTCTGGCCACGGGCAAGTTCACGCAGCTGCCCAGGGCGGCGACGCTTATCAAGGCGTCTACCGCAGTAGATAAGATCGATGTGAGCGTCGATTCTGACTACATCTATGTGTCGATGGCCAACGATGGTGCTGAGGAATACCGCCTCATCCCCAGGGCGGCGCGTCCGGAGGGCGTGGCCGAACCCAGGGGAGGTGTGAGACTATGGTGAAGGCGATTCTGATCGGAGCGTGGTCAGGAGCTGTGCTGTTCACCCTGGCCGTGGGGGCCGACGTCACACCGCTGGTGCTGATAGGCGGAATAGCGCTACTCGTTGAGATGCTGGTGTCGGGAAGGCTCACAGAGAAGAAGTTCACCGTCGTGGGCGGCGCGGCCGGCGCCGGCAGACGACAGGCACTGTCGTTCGCCGACATCGGCGGGCAACAGGTGGCTGTGCGCGAACTCGTTGAGGCCCTGGAGTTCATCAAGAACGAGGAGAGCGCAGTGAAGATGGGGATACGTCCCCTCCGGGGCATACTGCTGGCAGGCCCGCCAGGAACGGGCAAGACGTTGCTGGCGCGCGCAGCGGCCAGCTACACTCAGGCAGTGTTCGTGTCGGTGGCAGGCTCTGACTTCATCGAGATGTACGCCGGCGTCGGCGCCAAGAGAGTGCGCGATCTGTTTGCCTCGGCCCGTTCGGCTGCGGCGGCACAGGGCAGCCGCACGGCAGTGGTGTTCATCGACGAAATCGACGTGCTGGGCGCAGTCAGGGGCAGGCACGCAAGCCACATGGAGTATGACCAGACCCTGAACCAGCTTCTCGTGGAGATGGACGGGCTCACCTCGTCCGGCGAAGACGTGCGGATCCTGGTCATGGCGGCAACCAACAGAGCCGACCTGCTCGATCCGGCATTGCTGAGGCCGGGCCGGTTCGACCGGACCGTGTCGGTGGATCTACCTGACGCCGCCGGCAGGCTGGAGATACTCAAGATCCACACAGCCTCCAAGCCGGTGGCAGATGATGTCGACCTCGAGGCGATAGCGCGCGAGGCCTACGGGTTCTCAGGTGCGCACCTTGAGAGCCTGGCCAACGAAGCGGCCATTCTCGCGCTGAGGGCAGGTCGCGACAGGATTACGGCGACCGACTTCTCCGATGCCATCGAGAAGGTGATTATGGGCGAGCGCATCGAGCGCCGACCCGACGAGGAGCAGATGAAGCGCGTTGCCGTGCATGAGCTTGGGCACGCGATCGTATCGGAAGTGCTCAGCCCGGGGTCAGTGGCGTCGATCACCGTTGCGGGCAGGGGGAAGGCGCTGGGCTACGTGAGGCACGCGCCTAAGTCTGACAACTCCCTGGAAACCAGGGGCGACATTGAGCAGCGCATATGCACTCTCGTCGCCGGCACAGTGAGCGAGCGGCTGATACTCGGAGAGGGCAGTACCGGAGCGTCGCAAGATGTCGCACAGGCCCTTGAGGCGGCGAGGCTCATGGTCAAGTGCGGACTGTCTGACGCGGGCATAGTCAGCGAGGATGACATGCCCAAGGATCAATACCACGACATCATCGCGGGCCTCGTTCGAGCCGGCCAAGAGCGGGCGACGTCGATCATAGCGGCCAGGCGCGACAGACTGGTTGAACTGGCTGCATTCCTGTGTAAGGAAGAGAGGATGGACGGCGACAGCTTCAGAGCCAGCCTGAACCAGGCTGCCTGAAGAGGGGCGCCACATGATAGCTGAGATAATCACAGCCGGAACAGAACTGCTGCTCGGGCATGTTGTAGACACGAATTCGGCATATATAAGCCGGCGCCTTGCCGGGCTGGGTGTGTCGGTGTTCAGAAAGAGCACCGTAGGCGACAACCTGGCCCGGCTTTGTCATTGCATACAGGAGGCCCTGGGCAGGGCTGACGTGGTGCTCATCACCGGAGGCCTGGGGCCCACGGAGGACGANNCCGCACTGGAGAGATTCTTCGCTTCAAGGGGCACGCCGATGCCTGAGAACAACCGTAAGCAGGCACTGCGCCCTAAGCCAGAGGATGGGAGACTGTTGCCCAATGATGTCGGCACCGCCCCTGGCCTTCTGTTTGAGACCGGCGGCAGAGTGGTGATCTGCCTGCCGGGGGTGCCGCGCGAAATGGAACGCATGATGGAGCAGAGCGTTGAGCCATATCTCCGAGACCGGATCTCGATGCGCGAGGGAGGCGTCGTCATCGTGTCACGCGCCCTACGCACTATCGGCATCGGCGAGTCGGCACTGGAGGAACGCATCCTCGACCTTGCCCACGGGCGCGACAACCCAACCGTGGCGACGTACGCCGGCTCAGGCGAGTGTGAAGTGCGGATAACAGCCCGCGCCGCGCGGACAGACGAGGCACGAGCCATGATAGACCGCGTTGCCGCCGAGGTGCGCGCGCGCCTGGGAGCTCTGGTATATGGCGAGGACGATGACACCCTGGAGGCTGTCGCCGGGCGGCTGCTGATGAAGGCCGGCGCAACCCTGGCGACGGCCGAGTCGTGCACAGGCGGCATGGTTGCGGCGGCAATAACTAGTGTGAGCGGGAGTTCCGACTACTTCGAACGCGGATACGTCACTTACTCCAACAGGGCAAAGCAAGTGGACCTGGGAGTTGACGCCGATATCATTCGGCAGCACGGCGCGGTGAGCAGGCCCACAGCCATCGCCATGGCCGCCGGAGCGTCGCGGCGCTCGGGAGCATCGATCGGGGTATCGATCACCGGAATTGCCGGCCCCACCGGTGGCACCGCCGACAAGCCCGTCGGAACAGTGTACCTGGCGCTATGGGATGCCACCCACTGTTCCGTGGTAAGCGCCAGGATCAAGTTCGGCGGCGACAGGCTCGGAGTGCGCCAGAGATCGACTAAGCTCTGCATCGACATGGTGCGCAGGCACGTTGACTTTCACTGGGCTGAAGAGATAACCGACACGGACGCCCGGGCCCAGGCTCGTGGTTGCGAGTGAGCTAGGTGGGCGCAGTATCACCCGAACTGGCGATACACTCTCTGCATGCAGTGAGGTAATCTTGAGTTGGCATCAGATCGCTCCGGGCGCAGTGCGAGCAGGAGAAACGACTTCGGAGCTTCGTGATGAATAGGACTGCTGGAGGTATGCTGCATGGGCATGCTCAGGCTTTTCGCGGCTGTGCCGATGTCGACTGAGGTGACAAAGAACCTCTCGGCGCCAATTGCTCTCTGTCGGGCTCAGGCGCAGGGCATCAAGTGGGTGGAGCCGGCAGGAATGCATATCACACTCAGATTCTTCGGCGACACGCCTGAGGAACGAGTTTCGCAGCTTGCCAGGGTGCTGGTGGAGGCGGTCGAAGGCATTGCACCCTTTGAGATCACGGTGAAGGGCATAGGGGCCTTTCCGTCACCTTCGAGGCCCAGGGTGGTCTGGGCCGGTATCGGATGCGGCAGTGACGAGCTGTGCGCGCTCGCCGCGCGTGTGAAGGCCGCCACAGAAGGTGCCGGCTTCGGCGAGCCCGACGGGGCTCGTTTCTCGCCTCACGTGACTCTCGGACGCGTAAGGCGCGATGCAAATGATGTGACTATTCCACCTGCCCTGTTCACGGAGAGGGAACGTGTGTGGGGCACAGTAGCCGTTGGCTCCGTGGTTCTCTACTCCAGCACGCTAAGGCCTGCCGGGCCCGTTTACCGCCAGGTCGCGCTGGCGCCGCTGAGGCCGTGAGCGAACATGTGTGCGGTGGTTATGCTATAATTGCCGTGTGGTACAGGCACGATGGAAGGAGCGATGTGCAGTGGGCGACAGGCAAAAGGCTCTGGAGGCTGCTCTGACGCAGATCGAGAAAGACTTTGGAAAAGGTTCCATTATGAGACTGGGCGACGAGGGCCTGTCGAAGGTCGATGTGATCCCCACCGGGGCTCTCTCACTGGACATAGCCTTAGGTGTGGGCGGAATCCCGAGGGGAAGGGTCACTGAGATCTACGGGCCGGAATCGAGCGGCAAGACCACGGTGGCACTGCACATGGTGGCGGAGGCGCAGAAAGCTGGCGGCACCGCTGCTTTCATCGATGCAGAGCACGCCCTCGACGCGAGCTACGCGAAGAGACTGGGCGTAGACATCGACAATCTGCTGGTGTCGCAGCCCGACACCGGCGAACAGGCGCTGGAGATCACAGAGGCCCTGGTGCGCAGCGGCGCAGTAGACATCGTAGTCGTCGACTCCGTGGCGGCTCTGGTACCGAGATCCGAGATAGAAGGAGAGATGGGCGATTCCCACGTCGGCCTGCAGGCTCGGTTGATGAGCCAGGCCTTGCGTAAGTTGACGGGCGCCATCTCCAAGTCCAACTGCTGCGTGATATTTATCAACCAGATCCGTGAGAAAGTGGGGGTCATGTTCGGCAACCCAGAGGTGACACCCGGAGGGCGCGCCCTGAAGTTCTATGCATCCGTGAGGCTCGAGATCAGGCGTGTCGAGACTCTGAAGCAAGGCTCAGAACAGGTCGGCAACAGAACCAGGGCCAGAGTCGTGAAGAATAAGGTTGCTCCTCCGTTCAAGGATGCCGAGTTCGACATCATCTACGGTGAAGGCATATCCAAGGAAGGCTCCTTGCTCGACATGGGTGAGGCACAGGGCGTCATCAGCCGCACGGGGACGTGGTACTCCTATGGCGAACTCAGGCTGGGGCAGGGCAAAGAGAACTCCCGCCAGTTCCTCAAGGCCAATAGCGAGTTGGCCGCGGAGATCGAAGCCAAGGTTAGGGAAGCCGTTGGGCTGCGTCCTGCCATAGCTGTGCCCGAGGACGGCATCGCCGGTGAGAGTGCGCGCAGCGAGGCCGATGCTGGGGCCGGCAAGCCTTCATCAGGCTCAAGGAAGGAGCGCGCCTAGGGTGGAGGGCAAGCGCCGAGGCAGGCATCGCGGCACGCCACGAGAACCGAGCGGAGGCCGCGACGCTGAGAGCGATGCGTTGCTGCCGACCTCGGGTGAGGTCGGGCACCGCAAGGCGCCACGCCTGAGTGCCGTGGCTGCGGCCGTAAGGTTGTTGTCTTACTCAGCCCGGACTGAACAGGAACTACACGCCGCCCTACTGCGCAGGGGCTACAGCGAAGGCGAAGTCGCCGACACCATGAGCAGGATGAAGGACCTCGGCTATGTCGATGATCCGGCGACTGCCCGGCGCTGGGCAGAGAGCGCCGCAGGCGACAGGAGATGGGGAGTCGCGGGGATAGCCAGGCGGCTGGCTCAGAGAGGTATCGATCCGGATCTGGCGGCTGAGTCGGCCCGGCAGGCCTATGAGGAAACCGGCGGCGAGGAGTACGAAGTAGCACTTGAGCTTGCGAAAAGCAGAATAGACGGCGATACCCCAGAGGATCACGAGGAACGCGAGAGGCAGATGCGGAGGCTCGCGGGATTCCTGCAAAGGAGGGGCTTCGGCGCCGAAACGGTGGCGAGAGTGTTAAGGCAGCTGTTCTGAGCTGCAGAGGCGATGGCAGCCCTTGACGGTTAGCTTGACAGTGATTCTTACGTGCATGTACAATCAAGAGAACGGAGCAGGGCTGCCGCTTTCAGCCACGCTCTCGGTTCCATGCAGGCGTCTACTATTCTGCAGAGGAGGTGGATCCGCATTAGTCCCATTGTCACTGTTCTAGTATGCGTCACAGCCGCTGCGGTGGGGTTACTTGCAGGGTATCTCATTCGCAAGTCCATCGCGGAAGCTAGAATATCATCAGCAGAAGAACAGGCGTCGCGTATACTTGAAGAGGCTCAGAAGCAGGCTGAATCGAAGAAGCGCGAGTCGTTAGTTGAAGCAAAAGAAGAAGTACACAAGATGCGCACTGAGTTCGAGCGTGAGTCAAGGGAGCGCCGCGTCGAACTCCAGCGCTCCGAGAGGCGCATAGTTCAGAAAGAGGAGTCCCTCGACAGGAAGAGCGATCAACTAGAGAAGAAAGAGAGCGCGCTCGAAAAGCGCGAGAGAGAGATAGATAAGGCTCAGGCAGAGGCGGAGTCGTTCTATCGGCTGCAAAAGCAGGAACTCGAACGTATAGCAGGCCTCACGGCCGAACAGGCCAGGGCACAATTGCTTCACGAGGCGGAAGCCGAAGTCAGGCATGACATGGCCCTCATGATCAAGGAGCAGGAGTCGCAAGCCAAGGAGGAGGCCGACAGGAGAGCCAGGGAGATAATCACCCAGGCGATCCAGAGGTGCGCGGCCGACCACGTGGCCGAGGCCACCGTGTCGGTGGTGGCTCTGCCCAATGATGAAATGAAGGGCAGGATCATAGGGCGAGAAGGCAGGAACATTCGAGCCCTGGAAACCCTTACCGGCGTGGATCTCATCATCGATGATACTCCGGAGGCGGTCATACTCTCAGGGTTCGACCCTGTGAGACGCGAGATCGCCAGAGTGGCCCTGGAGCGGCTGATTCAGGATGGCCGCATCCACCCTGCACGCATCGAAGAGATGGTAGACAGGGCCAAGAAGGAAGTGGAGGCCGTCATTCGCGAAGAGGGCGAACGAGCGGTGTTCGAGACCGGGATCCACGGCATCCATCCGGAACTGATAAAGGTACTGGGCAGGCTACGGTTCCGTACCAGCTACGGTCAGAACGTGCTGAAGCACTCCATTGAGGTGGCGCACCTTGCAAGCGCCATGGCGCTGGAGCTTGGGGCAGATGTCAGCCTTGCCAAGCGGGGCGGGTTGTTGCATGATATCGGGAAAGCCATCGACCATGAGGTCGAGGGGCCCCACGTGACGATCGGAGCCGAGATAGCGCGCAGGTACCGCGAGTCCGCAGCAGTTGTCAACTGCATAGCATCGCACCACGGCGATGTGGAAGCGAAAACAGTAGAAGCCGCGCTGGTGCAGGCTGCTGACGCAGTGTCGGCAGCAAGGCCGGGCGCGCGCCGGGAGACTCTGGAGACGTATATCAAACGTCTCGAGAAGCTTGAGGAGATCGCCGACTCCTTCGATGGAGTCGATAAGGCTTATGCCATTCAGGCCGGCCGAGAGATCAGGATCATGGTCAAGCCCGACAAGGTCGACGACGTCGTGTCAGTCAAACTCGCCAGGGACATGGTCAAACGCATCGAGCAGGAACTGGAGTACCCCGGTCAGATCAAGGTGACGGTTATCAGGGAAACCAGGGCGGTGGATTACGCCAAGTAGAGGTGCGCACACACCGTTGGGTGTGCGTAGAATGGTTAGGCGGTAAGCCGTCGATAGCGGGGGAAAGAAGGTGACAGCGGTGAAGGAGATGCGGCTGAGGGAGGCAGATGGTTCGTCGGCCAGCGTAGGGCTACTGGTATCCATACTAGTTCGCTACCCTGAAGTGTGTACCATTTCGTACATGCCCGAGTCGAGGGCCCTAGACTTCTCGTTCATGGTCTCGCGCAGGGTGGAGGAAGATGAGATCCGGGCCTTCAAGGAAAAGGCGCTTGCCAGCATTCAAGTGTATCTCAGTCTCCTGAGGGCCCAGGGCGAGCCGGTACTCGAGATAACCGGTTCATACGTGGGCGACATCACGCAGATACAGCTCACCAGGGATGTGGCCACACTCACCGCCGATGAGATATCGATGTTGATAGGTCTGATCCTGGCTGGGTTCAGCGACAACCTGATCACCGACAGGTCGGAAGATCTCGAAGAAGAAGACCTCGTGGTTCAGGAGGAGTTCATCGCTAACCTTCTTGCCGACTTGAAGGAGAGCGTTCAAGACAAGAAGCTGGTCGGCTTCCGCGAAGAAGGGCGCGTCGTGGTGTTCAACAAGACGGCTTGAGGCAGCCTAGATGCGATGGCCAGAACTCACCGGGGCAGGATGCCTTATGGCTCCTGCTCCGTTTGCACCTAAGGAGGGAATGGATTGAAAGTCGCCATGTTCGGCGATGTGATGGGGCGGGCGGGACGGCGGGCGGCCCTGCATCACATCTCCAGACTCAGGCAGGAGGGCGCTGTTGACTTCGTTGTGCTGAATGGCGAGAACTCGGCGGGGGGAATCGGCATAACCCCTGACGTTGCAGCAGAGCTGCTTGCCGGGGGTGTCGACGTGGTCACCACCGGCAATCACGTGTGGCACAAGAAGGAGATGGCCGATTGCCTAGAGCGGGAGCCAAGGGTGCTAAGGCCCTACAATTACCCGCAGGGCGCGCCGGGGAGGGGATGGTACATTGCGCATGCCCAGGGCTACAGACTGGCAGTCCTCAACCTTCAGGGAAGAGTGTTCATGCAACCCATCGACTGCCCGTTTCGTGCTGCCGACAGGGCCCTTGATGAGATAGGCGATAAGGCCGACGCCGTGGTCATCGACTTCCATGCGGAGGCTACTTCGGAAAAGCAGGCACTGGCAATGTATCTCGATGGCCGTGTGGCGGCAGTCGTTGGAACGCACACGCACGTGGCCACGGCTGACGAGCACGTCCTTCCGAAGGGTACCGCGAGGCTTACTGACCTTGGGATGTGTGGTGCTACAGTGTCAGTGATAGGAATGGATGCTGAGTCGGTGCTGCCCAAATTCCTCACTGCGCTTCCTGCGAAATTCGACGTTGCCCGGGGACCTGTCATGGTCATGGGGGCTATTATCGAAATCTCTCATGCAACGGGGAGGAGTAGGGCAATCTCCCGAATTATGGAGGAATACGAGGATACCACTCGTTGAACGCCATACCAGTGAGTAGAAGGATTTTGGCACGCTGCAGCTAATTACACAGCAGGGAGCACTCAAGCGACAGGCTAGCCAGGAGGATGTGAATATGGAGGTTCTAAAGGTCTCTGCCAAGTCGAACCCGAATTCCGTAGCTGGGGCTCTTGCAGGGGTAATGCGGGAACGCGGCGGCGCGGAGGTGCAGGCCATAGGCGCCGGCGCCATCAATCAGGCAGTCAAGGCGGTCGCCATTGCCAGAGGATTTGTGGCACCAAGTGGCCTTGACCTGGTGTGTATTCCTGCCTTCGTTGACGTGACCATCGACGGGGAGGAACGGACTGCGATCAAGCTCATTGTGCAGCCCAGGTAGGGTACATATGGGCTTCGGGTGGGGGCACTTCCCAGCAGGTGATGGCAGTGAGAAGGTAGAATCCTGAGTCATCGTTGGGAGGTGGAGCCGTAGCAAAGGATGGGGAACCTATGTGCGACGGCTATACTGCCACGCTTCGCCCCGCGACGGACGACGACATCGAAACCCTGGTGAAATGGGACTGTGACCCTGAGCTAGCGTGGCTCATGGGCTACGAGCGGAGATCGCCGGAGGAATCGCGTGCCCGAATGTCCAGGCTCATGGGCGACAGGAACAGCGTGGTCATGTGTATCGTTGGTCCGGGTGAGCAGGTAGTGGGCGATATCGTGCTCACGGAGATCGCGTGGCGCAGCGGCCAGGCAGAACTCACCGTGAGGATCGGTGACAGGGGCAACTGGGGAAAGGGTCTTGGGCAGCAGGCAGTCAGGCAGATGCTTGACCACGCCTTCAACCGACTGGGTCTTTCCAGAGTCTACCTCAGGGTGTGCGCCGACAACCTCAGAGCCATCAAGTGCTACCTCAAATGCGGCTTCAGGCGCGAAGGCGCCATCAAGCGAACGCTTGTTGAGGGGCAGGAGATGAGAACAGTAGTGCTGATGACCGTTGAGAGCTGCGAAGTCGAATCCACTGTGATCGCCTCATAACTTCATGGGCACTTGTTACCAACTTGAAAGAGGGCGTGAGCCCTCTTTTCACTTGTCTGCGGCGTGTGGCGCCCAGCGCCCACATGGGATCCGGTGAGGCCCGAGTTCGACACCTAGTAGGCAGACAATGCGCGTAGCAGCAGGTAAACCCAGCAATGACGAGGCCGGGTTTCGGAGTCGTGTTACTA
>DBQN01000096.1:0-1489 GCA_002305255.1 Firmicutes bacterium UBA1393
GACGATGGAGCCGGGTTCCTCCCAAATAGACGAGGCCACGATCTGATGCGCAAAGTCTACGGCCCAGACCGAACCATCCTCGTTCAGCGACCTGAGTATCGGCTTCGTTCCGGGCTCTCGGCTCACCTGAAGCCTGACCCCGGTAGCCCCAGTCGCTCCGGCCTGAGCAGACTGCTGCGCCCGCACCAGGGTGATGCTTCGGCCGACCAACTCGACTCCCGCCATGTTGGCTTCGAGGTCGGCATGGCCTATCTCAACGATTGTGACGTCCGATTCCGGGTCTTCTGACAAGGTCGGCTCAATAGGCGACGACGCCGCCACTAACAACCTCGAAATGGCAGAGGCTTCATCCAGCCCGATCCCTGTCACCCGCGAGTTGAACAGCACCTCGACCCGTGCCTTGCCCTCGGCGTCGGCCTCGATTGTGGTCACCGAGTAGCCCGCAGGCCCGTCGAGATCTGCGACCACCCTCACCACGCCGGGCCTGTTCATCGCTGCCCTGACCCGCGACACGCCTCCCACACCAACTGCAATGGGGGCCACATCGCCTGCTATCACGGCATCATAGACGTCTACAACAACCCTGTCGGGAGCCTTGAGCGTGAAGGCGGTATAGTTGAGCTCCCTGTCGCCCGAGATGACCATCCTCGGCCTACCGTGCAGCGTGTCGGCGCTCACCGACACTGTCACACGCTTTCGGAACACCTTGATGACCGACGCATCTGGTTCCACAGAGTAGCCCAGACCGAGATGGTCCAGGTCCGCGAGGGCAACAACGAGCCGGCCGTCGCGCAACACGACGCCTGAGGACAGCTGGTGTGTCGCGCCATTAACCGTCACCTTCCCCGCAGCAACGGAGAAGATGGCTACTGTGCGGTAGGCAGTGAACACCGCTTCTCTGGTGGCATCGATCCACTGCACCGTGCCGCCAAGTGCCTCCGCCAGCAGCCTCAGGGGAATCGCGACCACGCCATCGTACACGATTGCACCCTCAGTGAGCTGCACCGACAAGCCGGCATGTTCCACGATGACCCTCGGTGATGCTTGCACTGCGGCTTGAGCCTGGGCCTGGGCCTGCGCATCGCCGCTCGCCCGAACGCGCGTAGGAATCGCGGCGCCACCTGCTAACAGCAGCATGAGCGCGAGCATCAGCAGCAGCATCGAGGTTCGCAAGTGCACGCGCACGCCCAATAGGATCCCCCCAGTTCAAGTAGGCCGACGTGTATGATTTCGACCCGAACCGAAGTATTCCTCCGCCCGCCGTGCTCCGACTATTTCCATCCTGGCTGGGCACCATAGGTTTGGGAGGTGTCTACATGCGAGTAGGTTACGCAGGGCGACCGCCCTCATCGCGGTCACAGGGTGGGAGGTGGTCGCCCGCCGACAGGTTGCATAGGTACGCGTTGGCCGTGGCGAGTAGCGGGCTCGAGTGCGTGGAGATTCCGGCAAATCTGCTTTTGGGCAAGGGAGACTGGCGAAACCAACTCCT
>DBQN01000096.1:1557-20576 GCA_002305255.1 Firmicutes bacterium UBA1393
TCGAGGGAACCGAAGTTCGATAGGGTGGCTCAGGCAGACGACGAGGGCGGGGTTCCCCTCGCCTTAGTGACCGACTGGTACCATCTAGGGGCAATCACGGCATCCATGGAGATCGCCCGCGGCAACCCCGGATGGACCATTGCCCCATCGATCTCCCTCGGCAAGGAACATGGACAGAACCTTAGCTCAACAGTTCGGAGGGCGCTGGCCACATGCCAGGAGTTCAACAGATCAAAGGCTTTATGCGTGTTCGTGGCATGCCGGCCGGCTGCAGGCTCCGATAAGCCCTTCAGCGCTGACATCTATACCGTTGTGAAGGCAATCTGCGCACACGAGAACCAGAGCGGAGCCGCGGTGTCATTGCTCTTCAGCGGACCGGCCGCAGCGACATTGGCCTCAGAGGCGGCAGCCATGCGTGCCTCCGTAACCGGCGAGCCCTTTCCCCGTGACGCACGCCGGGGTGTCCCTCAGGTAGGAAGCAGAGTCAAGATCCGCGACGTCGAACTCGGAGCCGACCTGGAATACTCGATTGTACCGCCTGAGAACGCCTCAGTTCCCCACGGCCGGCTCTCCTCCGAGTCACCGGTCGCCCGAGCGATACTGGGCCAACCATGCGGAGCCTGCGTGGAAGTGTCCGCTCCAGGCGGCAGAATACTCTACGAGCTCCTGGAGGTGAACAACTGACTGCCACTCACAGCAAGGATCAAGGCGCCAAATCCGTGCTGTGAGTGACTTCAAACCCGCTCCACTTGCCGCTACGATTGTAGCGGGGGTGAGCGATTGCAGTTCCATGAGTTCCGCAGTGGCATCGGACGGCGCATCCGGGAGTCGCGCGAACGCAAGGGTCTGAGTCAGAACGAGCTGTCAGAGCTGTGTCGCATCTCCGACGGCTACCTGAGCCAGATCGAGCGAGGGATGAAGACCCCCTCCCTCGAGACGTTCTACGCCATCGCCACCGGTCTCCATGTCGATCCATCGATCCTCATATCCACACAGGACGATGAGAGAAACCGGGCCCTCCGCGCTCTTATAGACGCGCTGAGTGAGTGCCCGGTCGAGGTGATATTGACGGCTATCGCACAAAGCAAGGAACTAGCCCGCCTCCATCGAAAGCTGTCAGCAGGCTCAGGTTCCTAGCCCCTGAGCACCGTCTCATAGAGCTCCATCGTCTGCCTGGCTATGGCATCCCACGAGAAGTGCTTCTCCACCCTGGCCCTTCCGGCAAGCCCCATCTCTCTCGCTGTCTCAGGTGAGTTGAGCAACTCCACAATGGCATTGAGCAGCTGGCCCGAATTGCCGGGCTCCACCAGGATGCCGGTACGACCGTGTTCAACAACCTCCGGAATGCCACCTACTTCAGTCGCCACGACAGCCGTCTCACAAGCCATGGCCTCCAGGTTGATTATGCCGAAGGGCTCGTACACAGACGGGCACGCGAACACGGCGGCGTGACTGTACATCTGGATGATCTGGTCTTTAGGGAGCATCTTGTTGATCCATACCACGTTTCGCATCTGGCTTACCTTTTGGGCCAGTTCGGCCTCGACCTCCGGTGTGTCAGGACTGCCCGCGCAGAGCACAACGGTGACGCCCTCGGGAAGCGATTCGGCCGCCTCCAGAAGGTGCATGATGCCCTTCTGCCGCGATATCCTGCCCACAAAGAGCACGTATGGCCGGCTGATCCCGTACTTGTCGAGGGCCGATGTCTCCTCTGCGCGGCGGTAGCCGGCAAGGTCAATGCCGTTGTGGATCACGACGACACGATCGGGATCGACCTTGTAGTGTGCGATGATATCCTCTCGCATTCCCTTTGACACAGCTACAACGGCATCGGAGTTCTCCACACCTTGCCGCTCCATCCACGAGCTGACCTCGTAGCCTCGTCCAAGCTGCTCGCGCTTCCAGGGGCGCAGAGGTTCGAGGGAGTGAATGGTAGTCACAAGTCGCACACCGTACATGAGCTTGGCGAGATAGCCTGCGAAGAAGGTGTACCAGGTGTGGCAATGCACCACGCTCGTCTGAATGGGATCGCGCACCATCGCGAGGTCCACCGACAGGGGATCAAGCACCTTCTGGAGCGCGGGGTTCGAGCCTTTGCCCATCTCTCCCCACGGATCATAGCCTTGTACAGTAAGGCCTTGCTCGGGAGCCGAACGTCGTGCCCCGAAGCACCTAACCTCGACCGGCATCAATCGTGACAGGCTAGACGACAGATAGTCCACATGCACGCCGGCGCCGCCGTAAACGTCTGGCGGGTACTCCCTGGTCATCAGGGTCACGCTCGGCCTTTGGATGTCAGTCACGTCTGTTCGCCTCCTAGTGCCCCGCCCATGGCCCACAAGCCTGCAAGGGGAATCTCCATCCAGTCCGGGCGGTTGTTCAGTTCGTACACCAGCTCATACAGGGCTTTCTCTGTCTCGAAATGCGCGATCAGGGCTGTCCTCATGGGTCGCGGCGGCAATAGCTCGATGCCGCGTTCAGCTAGTTCGGCATCGTATCCTCGGAACAGCGTCTCCCGCGCCTCTCTCTCCCATGCAGCAAGGCTCACTCCGTTGGCGCGCTCAGCCACTGCCCTGGCGTAAGACAGGCTCCGGGCCATCCCTGCCAGATCCCGCGCAGGGCTAGTCAGGGCCTTCCTGGCTGACACAGGGGCGGACGGCTCGCCCTCGAAATCGATGATACTGAAGCCGCCGTCAGACCTCACCAGCACCTGCCCCAGGTGAAGATCGCCGTGGCACCTGATGGCTGACCCCATGACCGGGTCGGAACCCATGTACCGACTGAGGGGCGACGCGAGCACTGCCTCGGGAACGTCAAGGCACTTTCCTGACATGTCGTAGAATGCGCCGAGGGCGCGACACGCATCCTGCGCATGACGCTCGTACGCATGTATCCATGCTGTCAGGTCGTCGCAGCCCACCTGGCGGCGACCGAAGCCGGGGCGCTCAACAGATGCCAGGGCTACGTGAAGT
Organism: Firmicutes bacterium UBA1393; assembly: GCA_002305255.1. GTDB lineage: Bacteria > Bacillota > DTU025 > DTU025 > DTU025 > UBA1393. The sequence continues at coordinate 4,530 of DBQN01000096.1, forward strand.
CGCGCTATGGCGCGTCCAAGGCCTTCCATATCGATCTTTCGCCCAGCGCCGTTGGTGGCCGCGCTCGTGAGGGACGCGACCGTTAGCTCCCAGGCATCACCTTGCGATGGCACCTCCGCAGTAACCACCGCGACGGACTCCCGGTCGCCTTCGGGCCGTTCGTATACGACATGCCCGATAAAGGGTGCCACATCGCTGAAGCCGGCTACGCCTGCCAGTGCCTGCCCTATTTCGGCCTCGGGATTGACGCCGCCCGAGAAACCTCTGAATGTCTTGAGCACTATGCGCCGCTCAGCAAAGACCACGCTGTTCGAATAGGCACCGCCCTGGGGGCGCACCGACCACGCCGGCGGCGGTGCCGATGTCGGCACCGCTGAGGCCGGTTCGAACCGCAACAGGCCTCGCAGGCTTGGCACCGCCGCGCCGGCCTCTATCAGCGACACCACAGCATGTACGTAATCGGCACTCGCTGCGGCGTCAAACAGCTCAAGCGAGGGCGCCACCTGCCCGATGAGGTCGAAGTCGCCTGTGTCGCCTGCTGTGGTGTGCGTACGAGCGCCCACGGGCACGAAGTAACGATCTCCCAGTCCGGTGCGGACGACCGTCATAAGGAGTGGCTGCGGCGAGCCCGGGCACGGCAGCTCGGCCCAGTCTTCCACCTCAACACTGAGCTCGCCTGTGGCTGCGAGTTTCTGTCGGAACCATCTCTTCGACGCCAACCCCGACAGACCCATGGCAGCGATCATCTGCTCCGGTTCGAGCCTCACCGATGACCTCATGATCTCACTTCCGTGTTTGTGCAGTCGACCCGGACACGCCCAGAATGGCGCGCCCGGGTCGGCAACGTCGCCGCCCAGCGGCTACTACATCGCGTCGCGGATGACGGCTCCAAGCCTGCTCAAGCCCTCGTCGAGCATCTCGAAGCTGGCATTGCTGAAGTTGATCCTCATGCTGTTCTTGCCGGTCTCATCGAAGTAGAACGGCACTCCCGGTATGAAGGCCACCTTTCGTTCGGCCGCGGCCTTCATCAGCTCGCTTGTATCGATGTGCTCGGGCAGAGTCACCCAGACGAACAGCCCGCCATCGGGGTGCGTCCAGCGGACACCCTCGGGGAAGTATTTCTCCATTCCCTTCAGGGCTGCATCGCGCTTCGCCTTGTACGTCTGCTTGACCGAGTCGAGATGTGGCTCGAGCATTCCCCTAGAGCAGAACTCGTAGATGAGCCGCTGCGACAGGTTAGACGTGTGGAAGTCCGTGGTCTGCTTCACCTGCGCGAGCCTGTCGCGTATCTCGACAGGGGCAACGGCATAGCCCACCCTGAGGCCGGGCGAGACTATCTTGGAGAAGCTGCTCACATGGATCACGACGCCCTCAGTGTCGAAGCTGGCGATGGACGGTATCGGCTCGCCGTCATACCTCAGCTGGGCGTAGGGATCATCCTCCAGCACAATGACGCCGTACCTGCCGGCGATTTCCGCAATGGCCCTGCGCCTCTCCTCCGGAATCGTGACGCCCGTCGGGTTCTGGAATGTTGGCACAACGTACAGCATCTTCGGCTTGTATCGGAGTATAGCTTCCTCAAAGGACTCGGGCACTATCCCCTGATCGTCGGAACGAACCGGACGGAATCCCACTTCGTAGGTCTTGAAGATGGTGATTGCCGCCAGGTACGTCGGCCTTTCAAGAAGCACGTTATCGCCTGGATTGAGAAGTGCCTTGGCTGACAGGTCTATCCCCTGCTGGCCGCCTGACAATATCAGAGCGTTGTCGCGTGTGGCCTTGATGCCGCGCGCCGCCACAGTCTCTGCTATCCAGTCCCTCAGCGGGCCATAACCATCGATGTTCGAATATTGCAGCACCTGCCTGCCGGCGGTCTTCAGAATCTCATCGGCAAGCTCCCTCAACTGCTCGACTGGCAGTGCATAAGGGGATGGCACACCTCCTGCGAACGAGATAATGTCAGCCTTATCCATGAGAGTGAACATGTTGGTGACTACCTCGCCACCTAGATCCCGCATTCTGTTGGCAAATGCGGTCCTTTCCAACGGGCAACACCCCAATCTCCTCTTGCTGCTGCGCTAAGGGCGCTGCCGACCGCCTCACAAAAGTGCCGCGGCCGCCTCCACCCCGGCGCGCAGCGCCTTGAGGTTCAGTTCCTGGGTACCACGGGGCACACGCCCCGCCACCGCCCTCTCCAGTGACTCAGGAGAGACGATCTTTGCAATGGTATTCAAGACGCCCAGCGCCGTGATGTTGGCTGTGATCGTCTTACCGGTAGCCTTTGATGCCACGTCGGTGATGGCAACCTTGTACAGCTCACCCTTGGTCGGAGGTACCTGTGCCACCAAGCCGGAGTCGACAATGAGGGTGCCTCCGGTTTCGACACTGCACGCGTACCTGGCGCATGCGGCGTCAGACATGATCAACACCACGTCCGGAGCCGTCACTTTAGGATAGTCAATCGGGTCAGAGCTGATGATGACCTCTGCCTTCGACGCTCCGCCCCTAGCTTCAGGGCCGTAGCTCTGCGTCTGAACCACTTCGTGGCCATCGTACATTCCTGCTTCGGCAAGGATGATGCCTGCCAGAATCAGGCCCTGACCGCCGTAACCTGAAAGCCTAATCTCGCGCCTCACTTGCCAGCCACCTCCTGCGCCTGCTTGATCAGGTTGTCGTACAGATCGCAGTACTCCGGATCATTGGCCTGGTAGAGCTCTCCGGTGATGATCTTGCCCTTCAACTCTTCTGGGCTGAGCTTGGCTGCGGCCTGTACCGTGACTGTATTCTTCTTGAGCACGTCGAGCATCTCCACAGGCCCACCAAGCTTGTTGCGCCTTCCGTAGTAGGTCGGGCACATTCCCTGCGCCTCCACGAACGCGAAGCCCTTGGTGTTGATGGCTCGCTCAATGTAGGTCGAGAGTTGCCTGGGCTGGGCCACGGTAGCTCTAGCGACATAGTTCGCTCCCGACGCCTGCACAAGCTTGCACACGTCGAAATCTCGCTCGATGTTGCCGTAAGGAGCCGTCGTTGCGCTCTTGCCCGACGGAGTCATCGGCGAGTACTGCCCGCTAGTCATGCCGTAGATAGAGTTGTTGAACATCACTACGGTCAGGCCTATGTTCCTGCGCGCGGCGTGGATGAGATGGTTCCCGCCTATAGCCGCCCCATCGCCGTCACCGGTGACCACAATCACCTCAAGCTCGGGCTTGGCGAGCTTGATGCCGGTGGCGAAGGGTATAGCCCTGCCGTGCGTGGTGTGAAGTGTGTTGAAGTCCAGGTATCCCGGGGCCCTAGAGGCGCACCCTATGCCGGATACGACGCACACCTTGTCTTTATCGAGCTCAAGCTTTGCTATCGTGCGGAGAAGCGCGTTCAGGGTTATGCCGTGTCCGCATCCAGGACACCAGATGTGCGGCATGAACTGTGGACGAAGATACTCCTCAAACTTGTTAGCCACAGCCTACACCTCCTCAAGGCGGGCCAGGATCTCGTCGGGCGTGATGGGCTCTCCATCCACCCTCGAGTACCCGACAACTTCGCACTTGCCCGCAGCCGCCCGTTCCACTTCAAGGACGAGCTGGCCCATGTTCATCTCTGGTACGATTATCCTGTCGACCCTGCCCGCTATGTCAGCGATCATCTCCGATGGGAAGGGCCAGATCGTTTGAGGCTGGAACAGACCGGCAGCGATCCCCTTCTCCCTTGCTGAGCGCACCGCACTTCGCGCTGATCGGGCGGTGATCCCGCAGGCCACCACTGCCACGCGCGCATCATCCATGTACTGGCTCTTCGTGAAGGTGATCTCCTTCTTCCGCGACTCGACCTTAGCGATCAGCCGTCGGATCAGGAAGTCGACCTTTGACGGGATGCTCGTTGGGAACCCGGTGACATCGTGGTAGAGGCCAGTTGCGTGCCAGCGGTAGCCTGTGCCGAAATCGGCCATGGGAGGCACACCATCGGACGCTGCATCGTACGGCAGATAGTCGGCCGGAGCCACCGTAGGACGAACCCTGTCGACTACCTCAACCTCGTCAGCACATGGCACAATGACACGCTCCCGCATGTGGGCTATGACCTCGTCCATGAGCAGGATGACGGGCGTGCGGAGCATCTCCGCGATGTTGAACGCCTTCACTGTGATGTCGAAGATCTCACTCACGCTGGACGGATAGAGTGCAACGACCGGGTGGTCACCGTGCGTTCCCCATCTGGCCTGCATGATGTCGCCCTGCGCAGGCGAAGTCGGCAGGCCGGTGCTGGGGCCTGTGCGCTGAACGTTTACAACGACGCAAGGCACCTCTGTGAACGCCGCGAAGCCCAGGTTCTCCTGCTTGAGCGAGAAGCCAGGGCCTGAGGTAGCGGTCATCGACTTCGCGCCAGTCAGTGAGCTGCCGACTACCGCGGCCATACTCGCTATCTCGTCTTCCATCTGGATGAACTTGCCTCCGACACGAGGCAAGCGCTCGGCGAGGACCTCAGCGATCTCGCTCGAGGGAGTGATGGGGTATCCCGCAAAGAACTTGAGACCTGCAAGGATCGCCGCTTCGCAACAGCACTCGTTCCCCTGCATCAGCCTAGCTCTGCTATCGCAGCTACCGGCCATCAGAAGCGCCCTCCTTTCCGGCGGTGGTCGCCTTTGCCCTCATGACCACCGTTATGGCCAGGTCAGGGCACATCATCTCGCACATCTGGCACTGAATGCAGTCATCTGGTCGAGCCGGCGTTGCCTTGCCGTCATGACCGAACTCGAGCACATTCTTGGGGCACACGGAGATGCATATCCCGCAGCTCTTGCACCATGCCGACTTGACCGTCACGGGTGCCCCGGGGCTTGCTGCCGAAGTCATGAACTCCCCCTCCACACAACTCATCATGGAATTCGCCGTGATTTACTTCATTGAGGAGAGGCCAATATCCTCCCCTCAAGCACCCAAATCAATGGGATCAACCGACTCGCCGCTCAGAGCTGATGGTTCGCAATACTGGCACTGTTCTCTATCATCTTATCCTACCAGCATTTGCTATGCAACTTTGCATACCGTGCTCCTGCCGACGCCGCCTCCGCACGGGGCTATGCCGGCCGGGATGGCTCGAGGTAATGCGTGTCGTTGATGAGGTCTACGCATGGCCCGCCTTCGGCAATCCTGATTCGGCTGAGGGAGGCGTTCGCCAACGCGATTCTGGTATAGTTCCGCACGTGGCTGCCCAACAGCACCACTAACATGCACTTGAGCACCACTGCATGGGCCACTACCAGAACCGTGTCAGCGTCGTCGAGCCGTGAAGATATGTCGTCGAAGAAGCTCACTGCCCGAATCGACACGTCTTCAACGCTTTCGCCATCAGGGTAACGCGCGCTGGCGCAGTCTCTGGCCCAATCGGCGAAGAACTTCGGTTCCCTCGCGCGGGCCTCCCGACCGGATAAGCCGGCGAGACGGCCCACATCTATCTCCATCAACCTGTCGTCGGTGTGTATCTCCATCCCGCATGCATCGGCCACAGCACGCGCCGTGTCCATCGCCCTGGCCTGAGGGCTCGAGATGATCCTGGAAAACCCGGCGGGCCCGACGGGGCCTGAGTCGCCGGCCAGGTAGTCGGCGAGCATCTGCGCCTGGCGGCGCCCGTTGTCAGAGAGCGGCACGTCTAGCCTTCCCTGGAATCGTCCATCTACATTGAACTGCGTCTCTCCATGCCGCGCAATTAGCAGCGTCGCCAAGAAGCCACACCCCTTCGGAAGAGCCCTATGCAGGCATTACCACTGACACTGACATGTTTGGCTCATTGAGTAGCTTCTCCGCCATAGCCTTCACTTCCTGCTCAGTGACGCTGGAGGCTATCCGAACTCTGTCGAAGATGCTCATGTCAAGGAAATGATAGTCAATGAACTGGTATGTGATGGCCTCGAGCGAGTTGAACTCCCTGACCCAGGTGCCTGCAAGCATCCTGCGGACTCTCTCGAACGCCTCAAGATCCAGGGCTGTGCGGCGGAACTGGCCGATACCGTCGACGAGGCGCTGCACAAACGCCTCCGGCTCGGGCGTGCGCCCATCGAAGGTCACCATCGCGTAGTCTCTGTCAAAGGAGTAATCCCAGCTGAAGGAGGTATCGATGATCCCGTCGTTGTACATGCTCATGAACAGGTCGGAGCTGCGTCCTGCAAGTATCGAGAGCAGTATCTCGCACGTGACTACCTTTCGCGAAAGCTTCTCGCCGGCGTAACCCACGTCTGCGTCCTTGAATCCCATGCACACCAGCGGTCGCGACACAGCCATCTTCCGCGTGTGCCTGGCCCTGGCGACGGTGCCCGGCTCAAATGGCCTCACTCGCTCCACCTCCGGCGCAGGCCCGTGCGTGAAACGCTCCATTTCGCCTGCCACAAGGTCGACGACCCGTCCATGTTCGATGTCGCCCACTGCGAAGAGCGTCATATTGGAGGGGTGGTAGAACGTGCTGTAGCACTTGTTGAGCACGTCTACGCTGATGGCGCGTACCGACTCCACAGTGCCGGCGATGTCGTGCCTCACGGGATGCGCATGGTACATCGACTTCATTAGCTCGGATACGATTTGCCACCCTGGCTGGTCATCGCCCATCCTTATCTCCTGCTCGATGATGTCCTTCTCCCTTTCGACACTCTCGGCTGTGAAGTGCGGCCTGTAGACGAAGTCCACGAGCGTCTTCAGCGAGCGCTCGAACTCATCGGTGCACGAGAACAAGTAAGCGGTGGTGTTGTAGTTGGTGAATGCGTTTGAGTAGGCACCCAGCTCAGCGAAGACGTCATCGATGGAACCCTCTTCCTCCTCGAACAGCTTGTGCTCAAGGAAATGGGCGATTCCGGCGGGAGTGTCGACTTCGGCCCCATTCACTCTGAAGCGCACGTCATTCGAGCCATACCGCGTGGCCAGAAGCGCATACTTCTTGGCAAATCCGGGCTTTGAACAGGTGCATACCTCAAGGCCTGAATCGAGCCTCTCGCATACCACCTGTTCCCGGAGGTGTTCAGATCGAATAACCAACCTATCCCTCATCCGGCCGATCCTCCTCGCCTGTAAGGAAGTACACGGTGTCCAGCGACACACTGCTCGCGGCATGCGCTACATCATCCAGTGTCACCGCGGCCACAGCCCGGCTCAGTTCGTCGATGCTCAGCTCCACGTTGTTCACCTCTGCCTCGAGGGCGAAGTCTATGAGGCTACCCGGATGGTCAGCCATGACCGCGAAGTCACGAGCCAGGCCTTTCAGAGTGTTGTCGAGCTCCACACGCCTCACGTTCCCGCGCTTGACCGCCTCAAGTTCTTCCTGAACCAATTCTACGCATCTGTCCTTTGCCTCAAAATCGATGCCTGCAGTAACCCACAGCAGCCCAGTGGTAGGGTCAAGCATAGACCAGACTGAGTACGCCAGGGCTTCGCGCTCCCTGACCACCTGGAACAGCTTCGAGTGTGAGTAGCGGCCGAATACCCCGTTCGCCACCATCAACGCGGGCCAGTTACGTTCACTCATCCTCAGCCCGGTACGGAAACCCATTACCAGATTGCCCTGATTCACGTCCATCGCCTCCACAACAAACCGAGGACGGTTGGGCCCTGGATCTGCGCCACAGCCCTGCCACGGCGACGGAGGCACTGGGACTCTGGGCCCGACAGACGAGAACACTGCGGTCACGTCGTCGATTACGCTCTGCTCATCGCAGGCCCCCACAACGAATACGTCTATCGGGCACGAGCTCACGAGCTGCCCATGGCAGGCCTTCATGTCGGCGGCGGATATGTTGCTGATGTCCTCCGCCCGACCGTACTTGAAGAGTGCGATGTCGTCATTGTGGAACATCTCCTCGATGCACCTGCGCATCGCCCAGGCCTGCTTGTCGTCGATCAGACTCTCTATAAGGCGGCGAAGGTTCTCCTTCTCCTGTTCGACGTAGTCGTCGCGAAGAGCGCCGCCGGAGCCTAGAGCCGGTTGGAAGACCATGTCTCTGAGCAGTTCCATCCCTTCGCGGAACAGACGCTGCTCTGAGTCGACGTAAGCGGGCTCCGCAACCTCAACCTGGAACGCCAGAAGCTGTCGCAAACCCTTCTTTGACACCCCCACATCCAGGCTTGCACCGAAGAGCTCCTCCAGCCGCCTCTCGAGCTGCACTGTGTCGGGAATGCGAGCCGTGCCGCGCCTGATTACCCTGGGCAATAGCGCGTTTCTCGTCACTGAGTCTCGACTGAGAGTGGTCTGGAGCACCAGAGTGGCGGCGGTAGTCTTGAACTTGTTGTCTACCAGCACGTGGAGCTTAGTGCCACCGTCTAGCTGTGTTGTGCTGAACCTATGCTGCAGAGTCAACCTTCCCGACATCTCCTTTCGATCGCACAGGTGCGGCGCCGACGGGCGCGGCACTACGTAGTATAGCCGATACTCGCCAACTGCTGTATACTTGCTGTTTTCAGGCTCTAGGACGTGAGGTATAATGCGGTATAATCTTGCGAGGGAGGGGATTTCGAGTGGAGAAGACCAGAGTCGCCATCGTCGGCTGGGGCAATGTCGGGCGCGGCACAGCCGAGGCAGTAGTCAGTTCGCCCGATTTCGAACTAGCAGCAGTAGTACGCCGTAATGCAGAACCGGCGCAACAGGTCGTGGGTCATGGCTGGTCAGCGCCGGCCGTCACGAGCCTGGCAGACACCCCAGATGTAGTCGCCGCCCTTGTGTGCCTTCCCACCCGCCTCACCGAAGCCTACGAGATCGACGTGCTCAGGTCAGGAGTGAGCGTCGTAGACAGCTTCGATATCCACGGAGAAGCTCTGTGGGCACATAGGCAGGCTCTTGATGCAGCTGCCCGCGAGGGCGGAGCGGTAGCCGTCACTGCTGCCGGCTGGGACCCGGGCACCGACTCGATGGTGAGGTGCATCATGGAGGCTCTTGCACCAAGAGGAGTGACCTATACCGATTTCGGCCCCGGCATGAGCATGGGCCATTCTGTGGCAGCCCGCTCAGTCAAAGGCGTTGCTGACGCCCTGTCGTTCACTCTGCCCACCGGTTTCGGCACCCACCGGCGCCAGGTGTATGTGCAGCTCGATGGCTCCAGGCCCTTCGAGGCAGTGGCCGCCGACATCAAGAGTGACCCTTACTTCGCACACGACGACACACACGTCACCCAGGTGGAGTCGGCAGTCGATCACCACGACACAGGGCACGGCGTAAGCCTCAAGCGCTTCGGCGCTGCAGGCACCACAGGCAACCAGCAGATGGAGTGGACTATGCGGGTGGTGAACCCGGCGGCAACCGGCTGCTGCATGCTCTCGGCACTCAGGGCCGGCCTAAGGCAGGAACCCGGGGCGTACACCATGGCTGAGCTGCCTCCGGCCCACATGCTCCCGGGAAGCCTCGAGAGCATCGTCAAGAGGATCGTGTAACAGCTGCCAGGGCCCTTGTCACCCGGTTTCTTCCCACCCTCTTGGAGGCGTACATAGCTTCATCGACCGACTTGAGCATGGTTTCTACATCGCTCCCGCTCTCCGGGAAGGAAGCCACGCCAATCGACACGGTGGCTGACACTTCCTGACCGTCGACAGTGAACGGTGTCTTCTCAACGCGGGACCGGAGCCTCTCGGCCATGACCATGGCCTCGGCTCCTCCCGTGTTGGGAAGGATGATCATGAACTCGTCGCCTGCGTATCTCACGACGTAGTCAGACTTGCGGCTCAATGTCGTCATTAACTTAGTGATGTGCCGCAGGTGCATATCGCCAACGGCGTGACCGTAGGTGTCGTTGATGTCTTTCAGGCTGTCGGAGTCTATCATTATCAGAGACAGCGGCGTCGAGTATCTCCTCGAACGTTCTATCTCCCTGCTGAAGACCTCGTGGAAGAGTCGGTAGTTGCCCAAGCCTGTGAGCTGGTCGGTAATGGACTGTTCGCGCGCCGCCTGGTAGAGCTGCGAGTTCTCCAGGGCCACGGCAGCGCTCCCGGCAATGGTCATCAGAAGCTCCAGCTCCTCTTCGCCGTAGGCATTCGGAGTGTAGCTCTGGGCAGATATGGCGCCAACGACTCTGTTGCCGGCCTTCATCGGTGCGATCATGACCGACCTGGTCACATCGTCGTCGTCGGCAGCCCCAACAATAGAGAACCCCTGCGTGTCGCTGGATTCGTCCAGATTGGCCAGAAGGGGCCTGCCTGACCTCATCACCTTGCCCGTAGGGCTGTCGCCCAGGGGTAGTCGCGACGACGGACTCCTTACGCCCTTGTCCATGAGGAAGGCCATCTCAGCCTGGGTCGGATCATCTAGAGGCAGAGCTACGAAGAACGCGTCAAGGGGAAGCACCTGGCACACCGACTTGTATATCTTCTCGAACAGGTCGTACGGTTCAAGCACCGACGTGATGCTCATGGAAATCTGGTTAAGGCTAGTTAGGTAGTCGGCTCGGCGCCTCGCCTCCTCCAGCAGGTTGGCGTTCACCACCACCACTGACAACTGCTTTGCCAGCGACTCGATGAACTCCACGTCATCATAGCCGTAGAGCTCCCCAGGGTGCCTGTCACCGAAGGCTATCGCCCCCACCATCTCCGACCCCGCGAACAGAGGCGTCGCGATCATCTTCGCGAGATGGAAGTCCTCGACCTCGCGAAACCGCATCCCGGAACTACCTGCACCGGGATACAACACCGTCATTCGCCGCTCCATGCACAGCCCCACGGCGCCTTCAGACGGGTCGATCACATTGCCCAGGATGTTGCCTCCTGCAGTACGTGCGGCTCGAACCGTGTACCTACCGCTTCGATCCTTCAGTACAACCAGGCCCACGTCGCCGTGGAGCACGCCAAGCCCGCTGTCGAGGATGAGCCCCAGCGTATCGGTGAGGCCAAGCCCTGAGTCGATACCCCTCGATATCCTCAACATGGCCTCATCCCAGTGGTCCCTCATCTTCAGCTTGGCATTGACTGCCGAAGCGGCACGACTGCACTGGGCAAATCGCTGCGAGATGGAGCTCGTTCCCACACCGGTGGCGAGTAGCGCGGCGGCCCGGTACAGGGCCACGGCGACAGCGTCATCTGGCCCCGCCGCAGCAAAGGGGATCGTGGCAGCCGCGTACATCCCCGCGATCACCGTCGCCAGGCCATACCCGAATCTCTGGTCCTCCAGCAAGTTGGCCACGATTACCGGAAAGTACAGCAAGTAAGCCTCGCTGCCGGCTCCGCCGGTAGCTCTGACGGCAAGTGTGACCAAAACAGCTTCTGCCAGCGCCAGCGGCGAACCAGCCACACGCAGGCGCTGAGCGTTCCACGCGACAACCGCACTCACTACTGCTGACGCCACCGAGGCCACCACGACCGTCGTTGCCGACGCCGTCCAATGAGACGCAGTCAGTACGGCCACGCACCCTCCCACGACAGCCGCGTGAAAGGCCACCGACACCGCCTGGAGCTGTGTTGAACGGCAGAACGGGCTAGTGGAATCGCACCCACCCAAGGGTTTCACCACCGTTTCAGCTTATCCTGACTCCGCCACGGGCTTCTCCCGCTTTCGCCAAACACGCGCGCATTGCTCTGAGTCCGATGGCCTCGAAGGCCAGCACGCCCGGGACTACAATCGAGGCGATCATGGCTGACTGTTCCGGAAGCGCCGCACCGGCAGCAACCACCAGCCCCGCTGCAAGCCCCGCCTGCGGCAGGAGGGAGAGCCCGATCGTACTACCTACGCGATGTTCCGCACGGACAAGCGTGGCGGCTAACCCGGAGCCGACCACTTTGCCTGCGGTTCGTGCCAGTATATAGCCTACTAACAGCGCAAGCCCCGACAGCAGCGTCCGCAAGTCGAACGCCACACCAGAGAGAGATAGGACGAGAATATACATAGGTGCTGAGAAACGGTCGATGGCGGCGAACAGCCGTCGCGAACCCACAACCAGGTTGGCCGCCACCAGGCCGAAGAACACGCAAGCGATCAGGGGTGAAGTATGCATGCGATCAGACAACCCTGCCGTGAGTATGACCGCGCCTGCAAGCACGACAACGAGATCATCGCCCTTGACCTGCCTGATGAAGAAGGCCATGGCCATTCCCACAACGGCCCCGACCAGGATCGAGCCGAACACCTCCCACAGCACGATGCCCGCCATGCCCGCTACTGATCGCGAGATGGTCCAGTCAGGCAGGGCACGCGCAACGGATATGACGACGCCGAACAGCAACAGGCAGACTGCGTCGTTGATGGCCACCACCGACAACAGGGCGTTAGTGAGCGGACCACCCGCACGAAGACGCCTGGTCACCATGATCGTAGAGGCCGGAGACGTGGCGGCGGCGACGGCGCCGAGAACCATCCCGAGCTCCAAACCGTAGCCCAGTGCGACGGTCACCCCGGTTACCAGTACCACGCATGCAACTGCCTGCCCGAGCGCAATGGCAAGCGCACCTTTGGGAAGAACCCTCAGGCGCGAAACCTCGAGTTCGCCACCGACTACGAAAGCTATGAGGGCAAGTCCGAGATAGGCAACGGTAGCCATGCCCGCGGGAGTAACCGCGGCAAGCGCACCGGGCCAGATCTGCCCGACCAGTAGGCCGGCAAATACATAGCCGGCCACCGATGACATGCCGAATGCGGCCGCCGAGGCGCCGCCGGCGGCGCCGGCCAGCATCACGATGCCGATGGCTAGAATACTACTCATCAAAACCTCTCCGCCCTACTCAGTTCGCTTTGGCAGCCCCACAACGCGGCCGACGGGTACGGTGACCAAGAGGCCTGCTCCTGGCTTACTGAGATCTCCCACGACATCCTCGATGGCGGCTATAGCCGTATCTACCTGGTCATCTGCAAGGACAGCGAAGATCGTTCGGTTGTAAGGGCGACTCCCGTTTAGGTGGTGTCGAAGTGAGGCAAAGATAGGTATTGAGCTCACGTCAAGCGCTGAGAGTGCCCTTCCCATGCCCATGCTTTCGACGCACGTGGCACCACCTATTCCTGCCCTGTAGAAGGATGCGAAGAGGTCGTCTAGAAGATTTGTATCGTTAAGCACAAAGAACATCAACTGCAATCAAGTCACCTCCCGCAAGCGACTGAGGACTCGGCGCATTGTCTGTATTATACACCACGCGCGGGCTAGGAGTTGACAGCCAATGAAGTCACGCTATATCGATATCACGGTGCCGGTGTTCCCGGGCATGCAGACCTGGCCCGGCGACCCCCGGGTCCAGTTCAGCGAAGGCCCCGTGGCCCGAATCGAGTTCGGGGCACACACCGGCACACACGTAGACGCGCCCAAACACTACCTCCCTCACGGACGCAGCGTGGAGCAGTTGGATCTCAACGCTCTATGCGGCCCCTGCGAAGTGCTCGACGTTTCAGGAATGGACTGCGACGCGATGTCGCTGGCGCTGGAGCGCTGCCACAGGCCGCGCGTACTCCTGAAACGGGCCGGCGGCTCCGACGGCGCCACGCTCAGCCCTGAGGCTGCGGCCATCGTCACTGGAAAGGGCATTTGCTTGATTGGAACGGAGTCGATGTCAATCGAGGCACTTGACGGAGACGGCTCCATTCACAAGTCTCTATTGGAACACGGCATTGTCATACTTGAGACAGTAACTCTCCGCTACGTGGAGCCGGGCGATTACGATCTCTTCGCATTGCCGCTTCCCCTTGTCGGACTGGACGGCGCGCCGTGCCGGGCAGTTTTGCGCACCCTCGCATAGTCATGGCAGCAAGCGGCCGTGTTTGGGTTCATAGGCCTTGCCTTGAAGTAAAGCACCAGTATGCAGGCGCATGCGCTGGCCAAACTACGGATGCTGCCGAATTACCTATGCGAAGGGAGGCCATATGAATGGCACGAAGGAGCAACAACAGCAACCGGATTCTCAATCCCCAGGCACGTCAGGCGCTTGATCAGATGAAATACGAGATCGCCAGCCAGGTGGGCGTCGACTACAACTCATACGGTGGGTACCTCGGTGACATACCCGCCAGGGAGGCCGGCCGCATCGGTGGTCAAATGGTCAAGCAGATGATCGCAGCGGCCGAGCAGAGTCTGATCAGCCAGACCGTTGCAGGCGCACAAGCCAGTTTCAATCAGGCGCTGAAGCCCGGACATGTCGGGTTCAACACTGACGTGACCTCGAGCTTCTCCACAACCAACCCTACGCTCACCAGGTCATAACAGCAAATCCGGCAGTTCGGCGCTCGGCCCCATCGGCCGGGCGCCGATTCATGTTTCCTCGTCGCGACATCACTCCCTGGGGTAAGCCAACCAGTAGAAGGCCGCCACCAGCAGACCGCCTCCCACCATGTTGCCCAGGGTTACAGGCACCAAATTGTGCAGCATCCCTCGGAGGATCTCACCCATCGGCGCGCCGGAGATCAGAAATCCCGCTGGAATATAGAACATGTTCGCAACGCAGTGCTCTCCGCCTATGGCCACGAAGGACGCCACAGCCATCATTGCCGGTAGAATGCGTCCGCTCACGTTGTCGGCCGAATACGACATCCACACTGACAACGCCACCAGCCAGTTGCACAAGACGCCTCTCGTGAACCCAGTCCACCAAGCCATCGAAGCTTTGGCCGACGCCGCCGACGCAAGTGCTGCACCTACTGCCCCGCCTCCCTGTTGGGCAAGGCCGGTCTGCCAGAACAACCATGCCGCAAACCCGGCCCCCACCGCATTGGAGACAAACACAAGCCCCCAGTTACGCACAGCCTGGGTTGCCGTTATGCGACGATCAAGCAGTGCCACGGTGAGCAACATGTTGCCTGTGAACAGTTCAGCCCCGCCCACAAGTACCATCACGATGCCAACAGTGAAGACTGAACCTGATATCAGCCTTATCATGCCCGGTCCGGCCCAATCGCCGAGGGTATAGGCGACGGAATACGCAACCATGGCGGCCATGGCGATATATGCGCCTGCGAGAATCCCTAATACAAGAGTGCGTCCTGTTGACGTTTCGGCCTTTGATACTCCGATGTCAGACACATATTGCCTGATTTGAAGCGGTGCCTTATGGGCCACTAGACTCTACCTCCAGTTAATACTCTATCATCCATTTTATCAAGACGGTGCCTTAACAGAGCTCTTCCTCCACTTCCCACAGGGAATACCGCAGGTCAACGGCGAATCATATGTCCCAGGACAGTCCCAGAACAGTATCAGAGAGGAGTTGCAGTTATTGAGTTCCAGAATCAACAACAAGATTCGTCGAAGCCTGTTCACCACCGCGTGCGCTTTCTCCATCCTTGCTCTAACTGCCGCAGGCGCCTCAGCCGCATCGTACAAAGTGCGATCAGGTGATACGCTGTTCCTTATCGGACAGAGGTACGGCGTAAGTGTATCTGCAATCAAGTCGGCCAGCGGACTCTACGGCGACACGATCTATCCGGGACAGGTCATTACCATTCCTGATAAGCCGTCTTCGCCGTCGGCACCGTCCTCGGGATCGTCCACCCGTTACACGGTGCGTAGCGGAGACACTCTGTTCCTCATTGCACGCAGATACGGAACAACAGTGAACGCGATAATGACCGCCAACTCACTGTGGAGCAGCTCCATTTACCCGGGCCAGTCGCTCGTCATCCCGGGCGGCTCGAACGGCAGTGGGACTAATTCGCCGTCACCAAGTGTTCCGCCTGCAGGCAGCTACTCACAATCCGACATTTACCTCCTAGCACAGCTGGTGACGGCCGAGTCGGCCGGCGAGCCTTACACCGGGCAGGTAGCTGTGGCAGCAACGGTGCTGAACCGCATTAAGAACCCGACCTATCCAAGCACCGTAAGCGGGGTCATCTATCAAGTAATTGATGGCAAGTACTATCAGTTTAGCCCGGTACTCGACGGCAGGATCAACAACACGCCGACTCAGTCAGCACTTAAGGCTGTGCAAGAGGCCATGAGCGGATGGGACCCGTCGTATGGCGCCGTCGGATTCTATAATCCGACCAAGACGTCGAATTACTGGGTCGCCTCCAGACCGGTCACTACCGTCATAGGCGCTCACGTCTTCTTCAAGTAGACGTAGACACGTTACTCAGACCCAGCAAGGCATGCCCGACGGGCATGCCTTCTCATTTGGGAAGGGG
>DBQN01000027.1 GCA_002305255.1 Firmicutes bacterium UBA1393
CAGCTGGCGCCTGACGATGCTGCGCGGGCGAAGCGCATCGAGGCCATGTTCACAGCTGACCTGATGTCACCTCCTGATAGAGCTGCGGCAATCGCTGGTCCGGCTGATGCGGTGGTGCTGGACTACCTGATCGAACAGGGAGTCATCGTGCGGGTAGGCCCGGAGCTGCTCTTCCACCGCGACGCTGTGGCTAGGGCGACGGCTGTTGCACGCGAGCTCGGGGCCGGCGGCAGGGCATTCTCGGCCGCAACGTTCAGAGACGCCTGCGGCAACTCGCGGAAGTTTGCAGTTGCGCTGTTGGAACAGCTGGATTCCGCGCGCGTGACACGCCGAGTCGGCGATGAGCGCGTGCTCGACAGGGGATAGTGGATAGTCGACACGGCAATGACGACCTTTGCCTAGCCCGACCGGCGCAAGCGCAGTTGAGGTGCAAACATGTAGTCGGGGCACGGGGACTTGACACTCACCGTCCAAGATTTCGAAGAGTTGAACAGAGGGATTACAATGGACGTCGACAAGATTCGAATCAGTCTCTATGACCTCCTGGTCAGCCTCTCCAGTGCCCAGGAGCTGGTATCGTCGCGACTGTCAAACCATCACCAGCAAGTCGCATACCTTGCGTTTCGTCTGGCAGAGCACATAGGCCTGCCGATTGCGCAACAGAAGGACATCTTCCTTGCGGGACTGGTTCACGACATGGGCACGCTCTCCACCAAGGAGATGCTCGAGATCGTCGAATCCGAACCTGTGACCGTGCACCATCACGGTTTCAGAGGTGCGCACCTGATAGAAGGATTCAGCCCCCTGCGCGGCGCCTCAGGCATAGTCAAGTTTCATCACCTTCCATGGGGCGGCGGAAAGGGAGCGACCTACAAGGGAGAGGCCGTGCCGTTAGCAAGCCACATCATCCACCTGGCCGACAGGACGTGCTCTCAGGTGCGCCCTGACCGCAATATACTGACTCAGCTTCCTGGCATCCTGTCGACCATCCGTGGGCAGGCGAATGATATATTCGAGCCCGGCCTGGTCGATGCACTCTCTGACTTGAGCAAGAGAGAGTATATATGGCTCGATCTGGTCTCACGGCGCCCCTCAAAGATGATCTACAAGTCTGGGATCCTTGATATCGCCGTGCTTGAGATCGATGACATAGTCGACCTCTCGTTGGTATTCTCGCGGATCATAGACTTCAGGAGCAGATTCACCGCGCGTCACTCTGCGGGTGTGGCCAAGACGGCCCAGGCCCTTGCCCAGCTGATGGGGTTCTCGGCCCTTGAGTGCAAGATGATGCTGATCGCCGGATACCTGCATGATCTGGGCAAGATCGCGGTGGGCGATGCTGTTCTGGAGAAACCGTCGAAGCTAGACGAGGCCGAGTTCAATGAGATGCGCGCACACACCTACTTCACATATCATCTGCTTGAGCCGATGGATCAGCTGAAGACTATCAACACCTGGGCATCATTTCATCATGAGAAGCTGAACGGCACAGGCTACCCGTTCCACATCTCCGGCGACAACTTGTCGCTGGGCTCGCGCATCATGGCTGTGGCAGACGTGTTTACTGCCATCACGGAAGACCGCCCGTATCGCCAAGGCATGAGCTTTGAGGAGACCGAGAAGGTGTTGCGCAAGATGGTCGCCGCGAACGCCATCGACGGGAACGTCGTAGACGCTCTCTTCACCGACTATCAGCGGATTGACGGCATCAGAGTGAGGGCTCAGAACGAAGCCGCTGAGCACTATGAACTCACGATGCCCGCGTAGACCCCCCACGCATCGGGCGCGAGTGATGCGTCGACACATCGTGTCGCTTATGTTACGATATCGTCAGTAACACCCGAACCGAATAGCCGATGGGTGCCCCGAGCGGAAAGGTGAGTATCCGCCGCATGGGGCAAGAGGGAAGAGGCAGCCGGCCCTCGCTGAGAGCCGGTAAGCCCGCGGTCCCGCCACTGTAGCCAGGTAGCTTGTGCGACTTGGAAGCCACTCCTGCTCAACCAGAGCAGGGGGAAGGCTCGCACCGGCGTTGATCTGGCAGCCAGGAGACCTGCCCACCGGCGTGACGTGTCCACCTTCGAGGACTGAGGGGGAGCGGAGTACGCCGTGGCGTGCTCTACCCCCTGTTCATCGCAGTGAACAGGGTGTTTTCATTAGAAGAGGAGTGTTACTGATGAAGACCGTTGCCCGAATCACCCGCATCACCCTGGCGCTATGCGTTGCGGTCGCGATCCTTGCCGTTGCCGCTGCCGGTGCCGCCCCTGCTCCCGAGCGCATCGTGTCACTTGCCCCCAGCAACACCGAGATCCTGTTCAGCCTGGGCCTGGGCTCGAAGATCGTAGGCGTAACCGCGGCATGCGACTATCCGGCTGCCGCAAAGGCCATAGACAAAGTCGGCGACTACAATATCAACATCGAGGCCGTCGTGGCCAAGCGGCCCGACCTTGTGTTGGCCGTCAAGGAGCTGCAGGCTCCGGTCATCGACAAGCTCCGTGAGCTCAAGCTTAACGTTCTCGCAGTGAACCCCACGACCATCCCCGAGGTGCTCGACGCCATCCAGACCATCGGCGACGCCTGCGGCCGCTCTGACCTGGCGAGAGTGCGCGTAGCCGAGTTGCGTGCACGCATGGCCGCAGTGGAGCGGCGCACCGCCCGCGTGCCTGTGTCCCAGCGCCCCGCCGTGTTCGTGGAGATCTGGAACGATCCCCTGATGACCGCAGGCCGCGGCACCTTCGTCGACGATCTCATCACCGCCGCCGGCGGCCGCAACATCTTCTCGTCTGTTAGCGGCTGGCCCCAGGTGAGCCACGAGTCGGTCATCGCCGCCCGGCCCGACGTCGTGATCCTTACCAACTATAACCTCGCCGAGGCCATGGCCCGCCGCGAGTGGCGCGCACTGCCGGCCGTAGTCAGAGGGCAGGTTTTTGAGGTGGTGCCCGACATCCTCGTCAGGCCCGGGCCGCGCCTCATAGACGGCCTGGAGACCCTCGAGACCATCTTCCGCGCCGCGAAGTGACTCTCTGCTAGACCAATGACAGGGGGCAGCAGCGTTGAGACAGGGATCCGTATCCGGCGCCGCGCGCCGCCAGCGTGACAGGCGCATACTCATAATCGCGCTCGCCGTGATGTGCACAGCCGCCGTGGCTTGGGCGCTCACCGCCGGCACGTCCGGAATCGGCGCCGGCCTCGTGCTGCGCGTGGTGGCGTCGCGCGTGCCGGTTCTCTCTGCGCTGCTGCCGCCCCTTCCCCAGCACGTTGAGGCGTGGGAAGTCGAGAGCGCCGAGGTGATCGTGCTCGATGTCAGACTGCCCAGGGTAGTGTTGGGCCTCCTGGTTGGGGCGGGACTTGCTGCTGTGGGCGCCGCCTTCCAGGGGCTGTTCCGCAACCCTCTGGCAGACCCATACATAATCGGATCATCATCCGGCGCCGCCCTCGGCGCCACCATCGGAATCCTGCTCGCGGGCGCGGCAGGGGGCGCGGTCGCCGGCACCACCGCCCGCTCTGCCTCGCTTGCCGCGCCCACCTGGGCTGTGCCTGTGTTCGCCTTCGCTGGATCCGTGGTCACCATGGCCTTCGTCTATGCCCTCGCCACCGCCGACGGAAAGTTGCCAACTGACACTTTCCTGCTGGCCGGAGTGGTGGTGGGAGCATTTGTGTGGGCGGCAGTCTCATTTCTGATGGTCATCGCCGGCGACGACCTGCCGCGCGTCGTGATGTGGCTGATGGGCAGTCTATCAGCCAAAGGATGGAGCCACGTGCGCATAACAGCCCCTTACGTGCTGCTCGGGGTGCCGGCGCTGGCTGCCATGGGCAGGGACCTCAACCTCATCGCCGTCGGCGAGGAGCCCGCGCGGTTCATGGGGCTAGAGGCGGAGAGGTTCAAGAGGTGCATCATCGTGCTGGGATCCCTGGTGACGGCCGCCGTGGTGGCGTCATCGGGCCTCATCGGCTTCGTGGGCCTGGCCATTCCGCATATCGCCAGGATGATCGTTGGCCCCGACCACCGCGTGCTGGTGCCGGTCTCGGCGGTGGGCGGGGCGGCTTTCATGGTAGTCGCCGACACGCTTGCGCGCACGCTGGTGCCGCCGCGGGAGATACCGGTAGGCATCATAACGGCCATGGCCGGGGCGCCGTTCTTCTTCTACCTGCTGCGCGCAGGTCGCGGGCGGAGGTGATTGCGAGTGGAAGTAGAAATACAAGACGTGGTGTTCTCATACTCCGCGGCCGGCGGCGATGTGCTGAAGGGCGTGAGCCTGCAGGCGCGATCAGGCCGATTCCTCGGCATCGTAGGCCCTAACGGATCGGGCAAGTCCACGTTGCTTAAGGTGGCCGGCGGCGTCGCCGTCCCGCGCAGCGGACACGTGCTTTACGGCGGCACCGACATCGCGCGGATGAGACGGCGCGAGCTCGCCCGGATCGTGGCGGCAGTCGGCGCATCAGAGAGCATCGTCTTCCCATTCACCATCGAGCAGGTAGTGCTCATGGGGCGGGCGCCCTACGCAGGGCCGCTCTCCGGCGACAGCAAGCAGGATCTGGCCACCGCGCGCGAATGCATGGAGCTCACCGGCGTGTGGCATCTGGCAGACCGCCGCGTGACGCAGCTGTCGTCGGGTGAGTTTCAGCGCGTGTTGCTGGCGCGGGCGCTGGCGCAACGTCCGAAGGTGTTGCTGCTAGACGAGCCCACCGCGCATCTTGATGTCAACTTCCAGCTCGAGACCATGGAGCTGGCCGTGAGCCTGGCCCACGACCGGGGACTGACCATCATCGCCGTGCTGCACGACCTCAACCTTGCCGGGAAGCACTGCGACGAAGTGGTGATGCTTGCCGACGGGCGCGTCGCTGCGGCTGGCGCGCCCGAAGAGGTGCTCACGGAAGACAATCTGCTCGAGGTATATGGTGTGAAGACCATCATTGGCAAGCGTCCGGACGCCGATCGGCCGGCGGTGTTCGTCGTGTCAGGTGTGGCGGCGGCGGCGACGGCCGCAGCGGCGTGCGAGACAGTGGCGGCCGAGACCGCGGACGATGGGGCGCGTGCCCACGAGGGGAGCTGGTGCCGGCATGATGACTGAGAAGGCTGCAGGCAAGTTCAAGCAAGCGCTGATCCAGGTATACACCGGCGACGGCAAGGGCAAGACCACCGCGGCCCTGGGCCTTGGCATGAGGGCGTCGGGCCATGGCTACCGTGTTCGGATGATCCAGTTCATGAAGGGCACAAGCTACACAGGGGAGATGGCCGCGGTGCGCCGCCTCGGCGAAGGTTTCGAGATATTCCAGTTCGGGAGAGACTGCAAGTACGCAGAGTCTATGGCGAAGGGCGAATTTGACTGTGACGGATGTGGGGAATGCTTCGTTATACCGGGTAGACCAGAACCGCGCGACATCGCCATGGCGGAGCAGGCGTACGAGCTTGCGCGGCGCACCCTCGAGGGCGCCGAGGCCGACCTGGTGATTCTGGACGAGATCGCGAATGCGTTCTTCTTTGGCTTGATCTCGGAGGAGCGATGCGCGGCTCTGGCTGCGTTGCGGCCCCAGGGCGTGGAGCTGGTCTTGACAGGAAGAAACATGCCCCCTTCTCTCATAGACATGGCCGACTTGGTCACCGAGATGAAGATGATCAAGCATCCATTCGAGAAGGGGATCAAAGCGCGGCATGGGATAGAGTACTGAGAAGCACAGGTAAATGGAGGCGGCACACTTGAGTTACTACAGAGGCAGATCGAGGTCGACCGGAATCGGTCTTTTCGCAGCGGCATTGGCAGGCGCCATCGTCGGCGGCTTGCTGGTGGGGCTGCTCATCATCAACTTTGGCGCCGGCATTCTGCCTCAGAACCAGGGTTCCCAGGGCCCTGGCACGACTGTGAGCCAGACCCGAGAGAACCCTACCAAGAGTGACGCCGGCGGGGCGACTACGCAGACCCCCATATCGACAAGGACCGACGGTTTCTCAGTGGCCGAAGCCGCGCAACGTGTGAGCCCCGCTGTGGTCAAGATCTCCACCAAGCAGGAAGAGCTGGTATACAGCTTCTTCTTCACCCCGATGGTGCAGGAGAGGGAGGGGCTGGGCTCGGGCGTGATCATCGACTCATCAGGCTACATACTCACCAACAACCACGTGGTGTCGGGAGTGACGCAGATAGCCGTGATCCTCTCCGACGGTCGACAGTTCGAAGGCAAGATCGTCGGCACTGATGAGTACACCGACCTCGCGGTGATAAAGGTGAACGCGACTGGTCTTCCCGTCGCTGAACTGGGTGATTCCGATTCGCTGGTGCCCGGCGAGCCGGCGATAGCCATCGGTAACCCCTACGGCTTCGACTACACCATCACGGCCGGAGTCATCAGCGCACTCAACCGCACGATCGAGGTCAACCCGAATCGCGGAATAGTGCTCGAGGGCCTTATCCAGACCGATGCGCCCATCAACCCCGGAAACTCAGGCGGCGCCCTCGTGACCATATCAGGGAAGGTAGTGGGCATCAACACCGCCATCATTGAGGAGGCCCAGGGCATCGGACTGGCCATTCCCATCAAGACCGCCAAAAGCGTGGCGCAGCAGATCATCGAGTACGGCAAAGTGCCCAGGCCTTATCTGGGTGTGGGCGAGGTCGTGCCTCTGAACGTGGCCATAGCCAGGCGCTACAACCTGCCCGTGAGCTCAGGACTGTACATCTCCTCCGTGATACGCAACAGCCCGGCCTACCGCGCCGGACTCCGCGAGGGCGATATCATCACCGCGATGAACGGAGTGCCGAGCACCTCAGTGGAGGACGTGAGGCAGACCCTGCTCAAGTCGGCCATCGGCGATGTGATCAAGTTCACGGTAGTCGGCAGTAACGGCCGCGAGCGAGTAGTCCAGGTCACGCTGACCGAGTCGATGTAGCGCACCTATGAAGATCACTGTGGTCGCCGTCGGCAAGATCAAAGAACCGTACCTGGCCGATGCTGTGGCGGAGTATTCGAAGCGGATTTCGCGTTATGCCAGGCTAGACATTGTCTCTGTTCCTGAGGAAGCCATCTCCGAGACCGACAGCCCGGCGCGCCGGGCCGAGTTGCGCGAGACCGAGGCCGAGCGTATGCTGGCGAAAGTGCGGCCGTCGTCAACGGTCATCGCGTGCGACCTGGCCGGGCGCGAGATGACGTCGGAGCAGTTCGCGGCGATGCTGGCCGCCCATGGCCTTGCGGGGCGGAGCGATATAGCGTTCCTGATAGGAGGGCCCACGGGGTTCGCCCCGAGGGCCCTTGAGCGCGCCGATGACCGCGTCTGCTTCTCGCAGATGACCTTTCCCCACCAGCTCATGCGAGTAATCCTCCTCGAACAGATCTACCGTGCGTTCAAGATCCAGCGCAACGAGCCGTATCACCTGTAGCCAGAGTCGCTCGCCGACCCGCTTGCGTGCGGGCGCCTGCATGTCTCCCGACACCCATATCATCTGTACCAGTTTGCGGTTGATGGCCTCCACGGCCTTGCGCTGCCGCGACTTGCAGTTGGTTGCCGGCAGGGCACCGGCAGTCATCACTCAGTTGCAGGTCTGAGGCATCGGGGCACACCACCTATCAACCCTAATCTGGGACAGCGAACATGGGTTCATGAATGACGCCACGGCCCGCTCTCGAAGCCGCTCAAATCTTCATTGACACGTCTGTTCGTCCAGGAGTAACATACGATTAAACGATTATGGAATGGTTTATTGGTCTTGGGGAGAAGGTGCACGCATGGATACCGATACCCGCTCCGAAAGAGACGACGTATGTGACTGCTACTCGCCGCACGACTCCGAGATCCGAGGCCTGAGGCAGCGCGCCGCTGAAGTGGCCGGGCTGTCGGAGCTGTTCGCTGCGCTTGCCGACGATGTCAGAACCAGAATACTCTACCTGCTGTCCTTTCAAGAGCTCTGCACGTGCGACTTGGCGGATGTGCTCGAGCTGACGCTGCCGGCGGTCTCGCACCACTTGCGCCTGCTCAAGATGATGCGGCTAGTGAAGCATCGCCGCGACGGCAAGATGGTCTACTACTCACTGGCAGACGACCACATACTGGAGCTCATCAGGGTAGCTCAGGCCCACTACGAAGAGGACCGCTAGGTCGGCAGACCGGAGGAGATGCGTTTGGCCACACAGCGCTACTTGCTGAACGGCCTGGACTGTGCGAATTGCGCAGCGAAGATAGAGAGCGCGCTGCGGGCCGCCGAGGGCCTCGGCGACTCTAGAGTTAACTTCGCCACGGCCTCGGCCGAGATCAATTCGGATCGCCTTGATGAAGCGAGGCAGATCATATCGTCTATCGAGCCCGAGGTGGAGGTTGTGCCGGCGGCGGCACCCGCCGTCAGCGCAGACGCCGGCCGCCGCCGCAACGCGTTGCGGGAGTTCGTAACGGAGCAGCGCGAAGCCGTTACGCGCGTGGTCGCGGCGGCGGCATTGATGGCGATTGGAATCATCACTAGAGACCTCCTGCAGTCAGCCGGTATGGGCTGGGTGGAATACGCCATATTCGTGGCTGCGTATCTGGCGGTCGGCCTCGACGTGTTGAAAGCGGCGGCGCGGAATGCTGCTCGGGGCGATGTGTTTGATGAGAACACCCTGATGTCCATTGCGACGATAGGGGCGGTCCTGATACGCGAGTTGCCGGAGGCCGTGACCGTGATGCTCCTGTACAAGCTGGGCGAGGCCATGCAGGACTACGCGGTCGATAGCTCGCGACGATCGATTGCGGCTCTGGTGAGCATGAGACCAGACCAGGTCAGGCTGATGGCAGAGGACGAGGTAGTCCTAGTAAGCCCTGAAGACGTAAAGGCGGGCGATCTTATCAGGGTCCAACCAGGCGACAGGGTGCCGCTCGACGGAGTGATCGTCGAGGGCGAGTCCTTCATGGACACCGCGGCGCTGACCGGCGAGTCCGTGCCGCGCCGCGCCTCCCGGGGTGACAGGGTGTTGGCGGGCATGGTCTGCACCACCGGCCTGCTCACAGTGGAGGTTGAGAGGCCGTTCGCCGAGTCGGCGATATCCCGCATTCTTGAGCTGGTGGAGGGGGCGGCAAGCCGCAAAGCCCATACTGAGCAGGCCATCACGTCTTTCTCTCGCTACTACACTCCCGCGGTGGTGGCCGTGGCGGCCGCAATCGCCGTGATACCGCCGCTGGTTGTGGCAGGCGCCAGCTTCTCGACATGGGTGTCGAGGGCTCTAGTCCTCCTCGTCATATCCTGCCCCTGTGCGCTGGTGATCTCCGTGCCCCTGGGTTACTTCGCCGGCATCGGCGCCGCGTCGCGCGAGGGGATCCTGGTCAAGGGCGCGAACTTCCTTGATGTACTGGCGGACGTGGGCACGATTGTGTTCGACAAGACCGGCACTCTCACCGAAGGCACGTTCACCGTCAGCTCGATTCACCCTCACAATGGCCATTCAGAGACAGAGGTGCTCGAGGCAGCAGCCGCCGTCGAGACTGCGTCGCCTCATCCCATAGCCGCATCGATCCTGGCCGCAAGCGGGCAGGCCGGAGATGGCGAGCCTGGCACGTTGGAGGACTACGAAGAGGTATCCGGCTACGGTGTCCGTGGCAGAACGAACGGCCGGGCAGTGCTCGCCGGGAATGACAGGTTCATGCATCTGACGGATGTGCCTCATGACACGGCAGTCTGCGACGTGCCGGGCACTGTCGTGCACGTGGCGGTTGACGGCGTCTACCACGGCTATATCGTCATCTCCGACCGCGTGAAGGCCGGGGCCGAGCAGGCCATTGCGGAGCTGCGCCAGCTGGGAGTGTCCCGCCTGCACATCCTGAGCGGGGATGACTCCTCCGCTGTCGAGCAGGTCAGGGCGCGACTGGGGCTGGACCAGGCCTGGGCGGAACTGCTGCCCGGCGACAAGCTGGCCCGGATGGAGGAACTGGTGGCGTCGGGGCGGCGCCAGCGTGTGGCTTACGTGGGAGACGGAATCAACGACACGCCTGTGCTCACCAGGGCAGACGCGGGAATCGCTATGGGAGCCCTCGGCTCAGACGCGGCTATCGAAGCGGCGGACGTGGTGATCATGGATGATGACTTGACGCGGTTGCCCGCCGCGCTGCAAATAGCCCGCAGGACGAGGAGAGTGGTGCGCCAGAACATCATCTTCTCGCTGGTCGTCAAGACCGGCTTCATGCTTCTTGGAGCCGTGGGCCTCGCGAGCGTCTGGATGGCGGTGTTCGCCGATGTTGGAGTGTCGCTGCTGGCGGTGCTGAACTCAGTGCGAGTGTTGCGGCTTAGGCCTCGGACTGGCCGCCTCGATGAAGGCGACAACGCCGGTCGTGCCGCGTGACGACGGGGACAGGCTGTGCGCGGATCGTGTCAACTCCAGGGCCCGGCACCATGTGCGCCACCTTATCCACTGTCGTAGAATGTGGTTGATGCATCGCGAGTCCCCACACTGCCCACCTGCACGCGGCTGCCAGCGGCTGAGCGGCTTGCGCATCGGCGGCCTTGATCTGAGGCAGAGCACGAGGCTATCAGGTTACGCGAGCGCAGGGGCTATCAACCTCCAATTGCGACAGACGATACGGGTGGATAGGCATACCACACTGGTCACATGTGAACTGGACGCGGCAGACCAGGCTGACCGGAAGTCGCCAGACAATGACATGCCGGCCTTCTGGCGCTAAGGTGCGGCATCCATAGGGTATTGAATCCGGCGGGTTCACTACGTGAATCGGGGGATCTCGATGGTCGTGAGACGGTATTCCAGGGCAGACGAGGAGCTACTGTTCGACATGCTCAAGGACGAGGGCGATGACTGGCTCGAGTACCACGGCGCAGAGGGACGCGAGAGGTATGAGCGCGCCCTGGAGTCGAGCGTGACATATGTAGTCTTCGACGGGAGCATCCTATGTGGCTATGCCCGCTGCCGTGAGGACGATGGGTTTGGCGTGTACGTGTATGATCTGCTGGTCAGGAGGTCCTACCGCGGGAGGCAGTTGGGGCGGATGCTCATGGAGCGGGTGGCCGCGGACTTCGCAGATCAGACGACCTACGTCATGAGCGATGTTGACCCGTACTATGAACAGCTTGGGTATCAGAGAGTGGGATCCATCTTCGAGGTCAAGGGGTAGTGGCGCTCGTATGTAAGAGACGTCGACATGTCTGGCTGCTCCGTTTGACGAATTTGCTCTGCGGCGGAGCTCCACCGTCAGAACTCAGTGATATCTTGAGCGCGTCTTGCTCCACGATCCTGAGACCTGGCTTTGCACCCATGCTGGTTGAGGTGGTGGACAGCGGATTGTGATGGACAGATGCATATGTTCAATACATAACCGAGTCTGGGTTCGTGGGAGGTGTGGCGGGACAATGCGTCGGAGGCTTCTGTCGGTGGCTCTCCTGATTGTGTGCGTGGCCGTCTTTCAACAGGTGGTGTGGGCTGAGTCCCTCATAGCGCCTCCGCCGAAGGGTTACGTTGTGGATGACGCCAACGTGTTGGGTGTCGACATGGTGGCACAGCTCAATGAAGCCCTTCACGAGCTCGAAGAGGAGAATGGCATCGAGATGGCGGTGGCGACGGTGCCCACCACGAAGCCGATGACCATCGAGGAGTACGCAGTCGATCTGTTTGAGGAGTGGGGGATCGGACAGAAGGGCCAGGACAACGGCATCCTAGTTCTGCTCGCAGTGAACGACCGACGCATCCGAGTGGAGGTCGGCTACGGACTCGAAGGCATCCTGCCGGATTCGCGCGTGGGGAGCATCCTCGACAGTGTTGCTGTGCCGCCGTTGCGCGACGACAGATTCGGCGACGGCGTGGCAGACCTCGTAGACGAGCTTGCGAGGATCCTCCTCGATGAGTTTCAGCCGGACCCGGTCACGAAGCCCGCAAATACCTGGTTAGTAGTGATCGTCGTGCTGGGTGCAGTCACGGCACTCGTAGTCGGGGCTATCGCGCTGGCGATGCGGAGTGTGCCCCGCTGCGCCACTTGCAGGCGTAGGATGAGAAAGGTGGCCGATGAGTTGCTCGTGCATCCCACTGAGACCTCCGGAGGCGCCGCGAGAGCAAGATATCGATGCGGGAGGTGCGGGGCCGAGGAGTGGGTGGACTTCGCGCTGCCACCGCTGGACGCGGCAGGCGCCGTGCCCGATCCCGGTGCAGATACATCCAGTGCGGGTTCGGACTCGTCGGGCAGCGACGCCGGATTCGGTGGCGGCGAGTCAGGTGGAGGCGGCGCAAGCCAGCAGTTCTAAGTGCTGGCGCGTAAGCAATACGAACCCCTCGACGGTGTATGAGCGTTGTCGAGGGGTTCGGTCTAGTGCGTTGAGGCGGCCACCTAGCGCTTGTTCGCCTTTCTGAACTGCATGTTGATCTTCTTCCACCGATCCCGCTCGGCCAGCAACTCGTGGATGTTCTCTTTCCGCGAGATGTAGGCGCGTTCGCGCTGAAGCTTTAGGAAGCTCTCGAACCTGTCCGGGTCGAGGGTTCCCTCGCGGAGCGCATGTCGTACCGCACACCCGGGTTCACTGCCGTGTGAGCAGTCAGAGAACTTGCATGCCACTGCCAACTGAGAGATGTCCGCGAAGGCATCTGACACTGTGTCATCATCGCCTGCCCAGAGCTGAAGCTCGCGCATGCCTGGGGTGTCGATGATCATGCCCTTACCGGGAATGGCGATCAGTTCCCTTGCAGTCGTTGTATGGCGACCGCGGTCATCATCTGTCCGTACCGCCTGCGTGCGCTGGACCTCCGCGCCCACAAGCCGGTTGATTATGGTTGACTTGCCGGCGCCCGATGAGCCGAGAAGGGCAACCGTGCGCCCCGGGAGCAGGTAGCGGTCTAGCTGGTTCAGGCCCTGACCAGTGATGCAGCTGATCGCGACCACATCAACGCCTGGTGCCACGCTCTGGGCCGAGTCCACGTGCGCATCAACGTCGGGACACAGATCGGCCTTGGTGAGCACGATGACGGGCGTTGCACCGCTGTCCCACGTCACGGTGAGGTAGCGTTCGATTCGACGGAGGTTGAAGTCGTGGTTGAGTGCATTCACGATGAACACAGTGTCCACGTTGGCGGCAACGATCTGCTCATCTAGGACCTTACCGGCCACCTTGCGCGAGAACTTGCTTCGCCGAGGCAAGATGGCGTGGATCACCGCGTGATCATGGTGGCCATCGTCGGATAGAGTGATGACCACCCAGTCGCCCACTGCGGGGTAAGCTTCCCGACCGTAGGCCGCATGGCGCAGCCGTCCTGACACACTTGCCAGGCAATCGCCCTTGTCGGAGTAAACACGGTAGAGGTGCTTGTGCTCAGAGGCCACGCGCCCTATGCGGAAGCCCGCGGCCGCGTACGGATCGAAATGAAGCTGGAGTCGTTCATTCCAGCCTAGCTCTTGAAGGTTCAGTTGAAGACCCTCCTCGACTTCTTATCGTCGGTCGCGGAGGAGTCTCACTGAAAGAAGTGGCGGAAGCAGTTCGATCAGTGAGAAGCCCGCAACCCTAGTTCACCCAAAGCATCTTCCGATGATAGCCTGATTCTCATGACCAACATCTACATCAGCTCCTCACTTGGCAAGATGTACATATCATAGCCGCCAGGGTACAGTCAGTCACTAGGCAGATGGCCAGGTTCACGGTGGAGGACGGTGCTCTTGCCGTGTGGCCATATCACCTGTCCCAGTTGGGGGTTGATGGCTCCTATCGTGCGGTGA
>DBQN01000051.1:0-25732 GCA_002305255.1 Firmicutes bacterium UBA1393
CTAAGTTGCAGAATCGAGGCAAACCGGACTCAGGCCTTGCCGCCGTCGACTCGCCGACAACTCACTGCCGACGGGTGAACGCGGGCAAGGGTGCCTACCGGCGCGACACGACCGGGAACGAACCACAGCGAACTACCGTATACCCTATAAGGAGATGCACTGCTCACCGCAGTGCATTACCGCGCAGCCCCCGCAACCCAGCAGGAGATGCTGTGTCTCGCGAGAATTGTGGCTATCACAGACGCATATGACAACATGACGACGCTGCGTCACTGCCCACGCCTTCATCAGGACGATGCGTCAGTCTGCTTGAGAGCGTGGTGCCCTAATGGCCAGACGTTCAGTCTCCCGTCTCGTATACCTTGCCGGCCTCACTACAGTGTTGTGCATGTCATCTGGGTTGACTCAACCTGTCTTCCCGCTGCACGCTCAGGCCCTAGGAGCGTCATACGGCACTGTTGGCGCCATGGCTGCCATGGGGTCGGTGATGCATGCAGGGGTATCGCTCTACATGGGCAGGCTGGCCGACCGGGCCGGCCACGACTTCATGTTCTTCATGTCAGCCCTCACGGTCACCCTGGCTGCTGCCGCCTACGTGATATCATCATCGTTAGGTGTAATAGGGGTTGGCAAGGCTCTCGACTCCCTGTTCATCGCGGCATACTGGCCGGCTCTTGAGAGCGCGAGCCACGCGGCGGGGCCTGCCGCAGGCGCGTCCATGGGCGTGGTGTACACGGCCTACCCCGTGGCCACCTTCGCTGCCAGCCTGGTCGCCGGATGGACGGCCGCGCGCTGGGGGTACAGGGCGTCTTTTGCTGCTGCGATGTGCGTGGGCGCCGTCGGGATGATCTGGTCTGCCCGAAACGCCAGGGGAAATCCACGTGCGCGCACGCTCCGTCGCCTCGATCCAGCCGGCATGGCGACTAGCGGCGCAGGTCAAGCCGGCGGCACGGCGAGTGACGCGAGTGATCCGCACCGTCAGGGGCGCCTTCTAGAAGGCCGGCGTGCCGGTTTCGCCGCCGCCATGCTCTCGTGCTTCTCCTATTGCCTGCTCGTGGCTCTCGCCATGACCTTCGTCCCGCTCCTCGCTGAATACCGGGGGCTGTCGGTGGAGCACGTCGGAGTGCTGGTAGGCATGTACTGGCTGGGCAGGGCCGTGTCATCGTTTCCCGCAGGCGTACTCTCTGAACGCCTTGGCAGGCCGGCGGTGATTTTGCCTGCGCTGGTCATCGGGGCCCTCGGCGCCGCGCTCGCAGGCACTACCGCAGAGTTCGTGCCCCTCGCGGCCGCGGTGGCAATGACCGGCGTCTGCTCAGGGGCAGTCGCTCCCGTGGCCATGGCCCTTGGCGCGGATTGTGCCCGGCCCTGGGCCCACGGCTGGGCCCTCGGGTTGTGTGAGACAATGTGCGGTGTAGGTTTCGTGGCAGCCGGGGCATCAGGCGGACTGCTCGCTACGGCAGGCGGGCCGGCGCTGCCATTCAAGGCGGCGAGCCTGGCGCTGGCATGTTGCGTACTGATCTTGACGACCCTCTTCAGAGCTGACGGGCGCCACCGTCACCCGGGTCGCAGCACTGATGGTGGTCATCGCGCCAGCGCCCACGGTGTCTGAGCGAGGGATACCAGGCCGCATCCACCGTGGCCGCATTCGCCCTGGCCATATGGACCCTAGCCACATGGACGTTGACGCCCTGTGACGGCTAGACTATCCTCGTTGACGTAATGCCCATGACACTCGGTCGACCAGCAGGGGAGGATGTTTGATGATCAAGGCGCACGCACTGACCAAACATTTCGGCGACGTGGTTGCAGTCGATGGCGTCGATCTGGAGGTCAAAGCAGGGGAGATATTCGGTTTTCTTGGGCCTAACGGTGCGGGCAAGACTACAACCATCAACATGCTGATAGGCATCACCGCACCTACGTCTGGAAAAGTAACGCTTGGTGGAATCGACGTCTTTGCTGAGCCGGAGAAGGCAAAGGCGTTGGTGGGCTACGTCCCGGATCAGCCCAACATGTATGAAAAGCTCACCGCGTGGGAGTTCCTGATGTTTGTGGCGAACATCTACGGCATGGAGCGTTCGCGTGCTGAGCGCCGCGCTGCTCAGTTGCTTGAGATGTTCGAGTTGAGCGACAGAGCCAGGGAGCAAACCGGCGGGTTCTCGCACGGTATGCGACAGAAGACAGTCATCGCAGCTGCGCTGCTGCACGAGCCGAAGATCCTCTTCATGGACGAGCCTACCGTAGGGCTGGACCCTCGCAGCGCGCGCCAGGTCAAGGACATCCTCCGTGAGCTCGCCAGAGAAGGCGTCACGGTATTCATAACCACTCATGTGCTGGAGATCGCAGAGCGTATGTGCGACCGCATCGGGATCATTCAGAAGGGCAAGCTGCTCACCGTCGGCACTATGGAGGATCTCCGACGCGTAGCTGCTGCCAAGGGAGCATCCGCAGGGGAGAACGGTTCGACTCTGGAGGATCTGTTCCTGGAACTCACCGGCGGCGCCGATTATGCTGAAGTCTCCCGGTATCTGGAGGGCTGATGGCGTTGCGAAGCACACTTCTGATCCTCAAGGCTGAGATACGGCAGATGATCAACGGTTCGGTCGGGAAAGGACCGCGCCGAAGCAAGTTTCGGAAGCTTCTCAAGGGCTGGTCGGGCTATCTGGTGCTGCTGGCTGTGGCTGTGGGCATCGGGCGGGCAGCATATGGCTTCACCGCCGGCATGAATGCGACGCTGGCCGACTACTCGGATATCGCCAGGCTGATATGGGTCAACTTGCTGTCTAGCATATCGTTGGGCGTGTTCGTGATGCTGTTCATGACCGGGATATCCGTGGTGTTCCAGTCGATGTTCGAGGCGGGCGACATCAGGTTCTTGCTTAGCACCCCGCTGCCCGCAGGTTCCATAGTCGGCGCCAAGCTCGCTATGGCTGCCTTCACCAACCTTGTAGCCATTGCTCCTTTTCTCTATCCCATATGGGCAGGCTGGGGAGCTGCGTCGGGTGCGCCTGTCTCTTTCTACCTGCTCGTCTTGGTCGCAATGATCCTTGCTGTAGTGTTGTTTAACGCACTCGTAGCCATGCTGGTCATGGTGATCATGAGGTACGTGAGTTCCGCTAGAATGCGCCAGGTGATCCTCGTCGGATCGCTGGTCATTGGTTTTCTGGTGTTCGCGGTATTCCAGCTGTTCAGCGCCACCATGGCCCGCAACAACGGAGCCCTCAACTACACGGATGTGGCTCAGATTGCCCAGGGGCTGAAGATGGGCTTGCAGTCATGGTCTCCGCACATCTGGATGCTGAAGTCCTCGCTTCTCACAATGCCAGGCTATGGCTACTCTGTGTGGACTTCTCTTGTGCCACTGGTCGCATCGGCAGCTCTCGTCACCGCGGCTGCCGTGGCTCTGGCCAAGCGCGCGTTCGTCGTTGGCTGGGGCAATGCGAAGGAGACTACCAGCGGCAGAGGGAAGCGTGCCGCGGCGGCGCACGGCTCGACGCGTACCCTCATCAATCGACACCAGGGTGCCGGATGGGCGATATTCGCTCGCGACTTGACGATGGTGCTGCGCCAGCCAGTGCTCTGGTACGGCGTGCTAGTTGCGATTGTCGGAGCGGCGTTCTTCCTGTACAACATCTCTGGGCCTGGAGGATCGTCGGAAGAGCGTGCGGGTGTCATGAAGGCAATGATCATGATGATCTTCACCATGATGTCGGCCGTCACTACGGGGCAGTTCTCTGGTGTGGCCGTCAGCCTCGACGGCGAAGCACTATGGCTCATGAAGGCCGCGCCCATCAGCTCGACCACATACTACCGCGCCAAGCTGGCCTTTGCGACCGCGCCGGGAGCTCTGGTGCTCACCGTGCTACTCGTCGGGACAAGGTTCTTGGCGGCGATTCCGCAGTATCCGTTGTATCTGTCGCTTCCAGCCGGGCTCGCGATGCTATCGGCCCTCGCGGCCCTGATGGTGATGGCAGACGCGATCAAGCCCAACTTCAGTATCAGGCTGTCAGGTGCCGGGCGGGGCAACAAGCAGGATCCCGCCAAGGCGCTGCTGTCCACCTTCGGCAGCATGGCCGGCAGTGTCGTCATGGGTGGTCTGTTCCTGTTCGCGGCCTACTACAATGAACTGCGCTGGTTTGCACACTGGAGTGAGGGTGCGGCGCTCGCATTGAGCCTTGCTGTCACTGCCGTGCTCGCGTCAGTCATACATCTCATTGCCGGCCGCATTGCCGTGCGCCGCGTTCGCGGGCTGTTCAGCGGCGACAAGGACTAGGCGCCCGCAGGCGCAACGCGTGATTGCCGCAGCGGCCGCAACCGCCAGGCTACGAGGCTATTCTGTCATGCTAGACTGGATTATCCCGCCTCCGAGCACCGTGTCGCCATCGTAGAACACTGCTGACTGCCCGGGGCTTACTGCGAGCTGCTCCTCATCGAACAGCACACTTGCAGTGAGACCGGCACCCGTAGGAGCGACTGCAGTGAGAGCGGTGGCGGCACCAGCCGCCGTCGCCGCGCCCACGTTCGACACTGTTGCAGCGGCCGCCGGTGAAGTATAGCGAATCTTCACATCCGCCCTCATGATTTCGGGCGGCTGCTCGAAGGCGATCCAGTTCAGGTCAGAGGCCGTCAGCCGTCTCGAGTAGGCGCTGGAGCGCGGCCCTACGACGATGGCGTTTTCGGTGGGGCGTATCTGGATGACATACATCGCCTCATTGGAACCCTGGGCGCCACCACGATCGGCGAGCCTGCCCAAAGCGCGGCGCTGGCCAACGGTGTACATAGCGATTCCACGGTGCTCTCCGATGACGCGCCCCGAAAGGTCCAGAATCGGTCCGGGCTCACCCAGCGCCGGCCTCTCTGACAGCAGGAACTCGCGATACCTGCCCTTTGGCGTGAAGCACACCTCCTGACTGTCGCGGCGCTCTGCGCTTTCCAGGCCCAGCCGGCGGGCGGTCTCGCGCACCGCCTGCTTGGTGAGGTTCCCCAGCGGGAAGAGCGTCGACTCCAGTTGCGACTGCGACAGCCTGTAGAGCATGTAGGTCTGATCCTTGACATGATCCATCGGGCGCATCAGCAGGAACCTGCCGGTGCACGGATCGCGTTCGATGCGCGCATAGTGCCCCGTAGCCACCTTGTGGATTCCCAAGGCAGCGAGGCGTCTGTGCAACTCTCCGAACTTGATGGTGGGATTGCACACGACGCAGGGGTTTGGAGTCAGCCCACGGCTGTAGGCATCGATGAAGTCGTCGACCACGCGCTCCCTGAACTCGCGTTCAGCGTTGAGCACGATGTGGTCGATGCCAAGACGGCGGCATGTCCGCCTTGCCGACTCCACCGAATCCGCGGAGCAGCACAGGTTATCGTCGCAGCCGTCCATCCGGGCATGCCACAGCTTGAGGGTGACTCCTATCACCCTAAGGCCCTGTTCCACCAGGAGGGCTGCGGCAACCGACGAATCAACTCCGCCGCTCATAGCTACGGCTGCATCGAACTGAGGCTGATCATCCACTATCGAGTTCACCCAACCATTCCTCTCTTGTGATCAAGCATCACGCCTGCAGGATCTGCGGATCCGCTGGTCTGCGCATCACGCTCCGCCACCGCCCGCCGCATCGGAGTCTGTCGTGATCGGTGGCTCACGGCACCGGCGCCACCCGACCTGTACCAGCCGGTTGGCGGTCGGCGGCTGGCAGGCGGCGGTCGGCTGTCGGCGGCTTGCGTCGGCTTGCGCCAGTTCCAGATTACCATAGCGACTGCGCCCAGGGTATCGCCTGCATAGTCTTGCCCGTTCGCCCCGCTTCACCAAGCCGGAACCGCGAACGGCCAACCGCCAACCGCGAACCGCGGGTTGCCTTGGCACTGGGGCTTTGATACCATGTGACTGGAAGGCCTACAACGCGAGGAGGCTGAGGACCTTAATGTCCGATAAGGAGTGGATCAGCGGTGTACAGTGCCGAAATCGAACTCACAGGACATCTCATCGACACCCAGTTGCTCTCGCGCGTTATTGACGTGATCACCAATCTCGGCGGGGAGTTCGAAGTCAGAGACACGGAGATCGGCAAGAACAGGGATGACGTATCGTGGGCCAGTCTGGTAGTGCGCGCCGACAGCTGCGAGGAACTTGATCGGATCGTCAGGGAGGCCGTGGCGCTCGGGGCAGTGTGCGTGGGTTCTGAAGAGGTCAGGTTGGCCAAGGTCAAGAAGGACGGCGTGTGCCCGGAAGACTTCTACTGTAGCACGAACATTGACACATTTGTGAACGTTGGCGGATCCTGGGTCAAGGTCGACCCCATGGAGATGGACTGCGCGATTGTTGTGGATCTGGCATCGAAGAGTGCCCGGTGTACTCCGATAGCCGACGTAAAGGTGGGAGACGCCGTCGTCATCGGTTGCACCGGGCTGAGAGTCGCCCAAGCAGCCGAGAAGGAAGAGGAAGCCGAGGCTTTCTCGTTCATGGGTAGCGACGTGTCGAGCGAACGGCAGAAGAGCCTGCTCGTGCAGAGAGTCGCTGACGAGATGCGCAAGATCAAGGCCGAAGGCGGAAAGATCCTGGTGGTGGCAGGGCCCGCGGTCATACATACCGGCGCCGGGCAGTACCTGTCGCAACTGATAGATGCGGGCTATGTCAACGTATTCTTTGCCGGTAACGCCGTGGCAGTGCACGACGTTGAGTCCGTGCTCTTTGGCACATCACTCGGGGTATATCTGCGCGACGGTTCCGCGGCTCCATCGGGGCACAGGCATCACCTGCTGGCCATCAACAGAATCCGCGAGCTTGGCGGGCTGAAACCCGCTGTGGAGGCGGGCGTCCTGAAAGAGGGCGTCATGTACTCACTGGTGAAGAACAATGTGCCCTTCGTGCTGGCGGGATCTATCCGCGACGACGGTCCGTTGCCCGAGGTCATCACCGACACGGTTGCGGCGCAGAACGCCATGAGGCAGAGCATCCTTGGGGTGGAGATGGCGCTTATGATCTGCACGATGCTGCATTCCATCGCCACCGGCAACCTTCTTCCCGCCAGGGTGAAGACCATATGCGTCGACATAAACCCGGCCACGGTTACCAAGCTTGTAGACAGAGGCAGTCACCAGGCAGTAGGTATAGTGAGCGACGCGGAGTGGTTCCTGAAAGACCTGGCGATGATGCTCACGGGCGAAGAAGAGTCGTGACGCAAGGTAATATCGACACCGCGCATCTGGTACTTGATGCCCGGGGGAGACCCCGGGTTTTCCCTGTGCACAATGGCGCACGTATATTGCCTAGTAGCGACAGGATAAGCGTGCGCGGCGTCGAAGAACACACGTTGTGGAGGTGGGCCGATGAATGGCCTGATTCTGGTCGACATCCAGAACGATTTTCTGCCGGGCGGGGCCCTCGCGGTTCCCCGAGGCGACGAGGTCGTGGGTGTCGCGAAGTCACTGATACCACTGTTCGATGTTGTTGCGGCTACGGCCGATTATCATCCTAGGGGCCATATCAGTTTTGCCTCTTCGCACGCCGGCCGGCGCGTCGGAGAG
The DNA here is from genome assembly GCA_002305255.1 of Firmicutes bacterium UBA1393. GTDB lineage: Bacteria > Bacillota > DTU025 > DTU025 > DTU025 > UBA1393. Next base: position 7,522 of record DBQN01000051.1, read on the forward strand.
GTCGTGACAGTAGCCGGCGCTCAGCAGATGCTCTGGCCCGACCACTGTGTGCAAGGCACGCCGGGCGCAGAGCTATCATCAGAGTTGAGTGCAGGGGGAGTGCATCGTATCATACACAAAGGAACCGACCCTGCCATCGATAGTTATAGCGGATTCTTCGACAACGGGCATCTTCAGGCGACGGAGCTCAACCGGTATCTGCTCAGCCGTACTGTGGATGCCATATACATTATGGGCCTTGCCACCGACTACTGCGTCAAGTACACAGCCCTCGATGGCGTGGCGTTGGGCTACCGTACGTATCTGGTGACCGATGGGTGCCGCGGAGTGGGCGTCAGGCCCGGCGACATTGAGGCGGCCATCAGAGAGATGGTTGCTGCAGGCGTGACTCTGGTCTCGTCAACTGACTTGAGGGGGTAACCCAGGGCGGAGACAAGTCTTCGCCGCTGTCTACAAATCAATACACGGGGAGTGGCTAGAAATGAGATTCGGTGGCCTAGTAATCGGAGTGCCCAAAGAGATCATGAAAGGCGAACGTCGCGTGTCTGCGATGCCCGACACCGTCAAGAAGATGGTCGCCGAGGGCGCCAAGGTCCTGGTCGAGAAAGGAGCCGGTGAAGGCTCATACTTTCACGACGAGGACTATGCGGCCGCCGGCGCCGAGCTTGTAGCTGACGTCCGCGACGTATTCGCAAAGGCCGACATCATCCTGAAGGTCAAGGAACCCATCCAGAACGAGGCCCTGGGCATTCACGAAGTTGACATGCTCAGGAAGGGGCAGACGATCATCACCTTCCTGCACCCTGCCTACCCGGGCAATCACGAGATGGTCAAGAAGCTCGCCGCCAAGGGAGTGCTGGCGTTCACCCTCGACGGCATACCTAGAATAACCAGGGCTCAGTCGATGGACGCCCTGAGCTCCATGAGCACTGTGGCAGGCTACAAGGGACTGCTCATGGCCGCCAACAGGCTGCCGAAGTTCATGCCCATGGTGGGAACGGCTGTCGGGATGATAAAGCCATCCATCGTCACCGTGGTCGGCACCGGCATCGCGGGTCTGCAGGCACTCGCCACCGCCAAGAAGCTGGGCGCGGTCACGAGATCTGCCGACATCAGGCCTGACGCAAATGAACAGGCCAAGACGCTGGGCTCTAAGATAATCGACCTGGGTGTCCCGGCTGAACTGGCCATTGGCCAGGGCGGATACGCGAAGAAGCTGCCCACCGAGTGGCTCGATCGCGAGCGTGAGATCCTGGCACCGTACATCATTGAGTCTGACATCGTCATCCTGTCGGCACTGATTCCCGGCAAGCTCGCTCCTGTCATCGTGACGGAGGCAATGGTCAAGGCGATGAAGCCCGGCTCCAACATCGTCGACATCTCAATCGACCAGGGCGGAAACTGCGAGCTTTCAAAGTCAGGCCAGATTCTGGATATCGGCGGCGTCATCATCGACGGCACCAAGAACATCCCCGGAATGATGCCGAATGCGTCGACCTGGATGTTTGCGAATAACATCTACAACTACATGTCTAACCTCGTCTCCGATGGCAAGATCAACGTGAACATGTCCGACGAGATCATCGCCTCATCGCTGGTGTCGAAGGACGGCAAGCTGGTTCACGCAGGCGCCCTCGAAGCCATGGGCATCAAGGGGTAGTTGGGAGGAGTTCGTCACAGTGTCGCCTCTGGTATTGGTCATCCTGTTCGTAGTGTCAAGCCTAGTAGGCTATAAGGTCATCTCGGCCGTGCCGAGCCTGCTGCACACCCCGTTGATGTCGGGCTCGAATGCTCTCTCGGGGATCACGATACTGGGAGCGCTTACGGCAACGGCCATCGCTCGTATGATGGACAACCCTGTACTGGCGCAAATCGCGGGATTCGTGGCGATAGTGCTCGCCATGGTGAACGTGGTAGGCGGTTTCGTCGTCACCGATAGAATGCTGAGAATGTTCCATCGATAGCGGCAGAGCAGCGTCAGTATAGGGAGGGAGGTGCAGGCGGACGTAGGGTCCGCTGCATGTCGAAATGAACTGGAAGGAAGCAATAGTACTAGGGCTCAGCCTGGCTGACATACTCGGGTTCCTCTGTGTCATCGGAACGGTGTGGGGCATCAAGATGATGAGTTCACCCGCGACGGCGGTGAGAGGCAATCTACTCGGGGCGGTCAGCATGGCCGTGGCCATAATCATCACACTAGTATCTGAGAACATCATCGGGCAAGGCCTGCTCTGGGCGGGCATGGCAGTCGGTACGGCCATCGGATACTGGTCAGCACTGAAGGTCACCATGCTGCAGATGCCGCAGATGGTGGCGCTTCTCAACGGTCTCGGAGGAGGCAGCTCCGCGCTCGTATCACTTCTTACGCTGCTGGCGGGCGGTTCGGCTTCGGTGGCTTCTGTCACCGGTCTCAACATGGGGATGTTCGAGCAGATCACGGCGGTGTTGGGGCTGATCGTAGGAGGCGTTACCCTGTCGGGCAGCATCGTGGCAGGCGCGAAACTGCACGGACTCATGAGCTCGAGGCCGGTGGTGTTCGAGGGCCAGCGTACTCTGAACAACGCAGTGCTGGCAGTGACGGCGGTTCTCGGTGCGCTGTCGCTGATGATGGGAACGGGAACGCTGTTTGTTCTGGCGATGCTCACGCTCATAGGTTCGCTGGTATACGGTGTGCTCTTTGCCATCCGCGTTGGCGGAGCTGATATGCCGATCACGGTGTCGCTGCTGAACTCCTTCTCGGGAGTTGCAGCATCGATCTCGGGTTTCGCTATCAGCAATCCCCTGCTCATCTCGATTGGTGCGGTAGTCGGGGCATCCGGTCTCATCCTGACGCAGATCATGTGCAGAGCGATGAACCGCAGTCTCGGCCAGGTGCTGTCAGGAGCTACGACAGTGCTGAAACCTGCTCATGCGACGGACAAGTCGACGGCAAGCGCACCCGTTCGGAGCAGGGGTGCTGAGGTGTCGTCCGCGTCGACGGCGCCAACCGCGTCAGCCGGGTCAGCGTCCCCAGCGGTGCCTGCGCATATACAGGCAGCGCGAAACGCGCGGAAGGTGATAGTCGTGCCGGGCTACGGCATGGCCCTTGCCCAGGCGCAGAGCGACGTCAAGGCGCTGATAGACATGTTCGATTCCAGAGGCGCCGACGTGAAGGTGGGCGTACATCCTGTCGCAGGACGGATGCCCGGCCACATGAACGTGCTCCTAGCAGAGGTGGACGTGGCCTACGACAAGCTCTACGAGATGGACGACATCAACCCGGAGTTCGCCGACGCCGATCTCGTAGTCGTGGTTGGGGCGAACGACGTGATTAATCCGGCAGCCAACACGGCGGAGGGCACGCCCATCTACGGCATGCCGATCCTCAACGTGGCTGAGGCCAAACACATCGTGATCTGCAACTACGACACCAGGCCCGGATATGCCGGAGTCGAAAACCCGCTGTATCAGCCAAGCAGTAAGGTGACTCTGTTGCTGGGTGACGCGGCAATGACGTTGAAGAAGCTGCTGGCCGACATTGCTGCCGGCGACGGCGCCGGTGCCGCTGCCGGCATCGCTCCCACCGATGGGCAGGCCGTCTCGGCGGCGCCGACTGCGACTACTTCTACTTCGACCGTCGGCTACGTCGACATAGTGAAGCAGGCCAGAAAGGTCATTGTTGTCCCCGGATACGGCATGGCCCTGGCGCAGGCGCAGGCCGACGTGAAGAAGCTCATGGACATGCTGGAGCAGAACGGAGCAGACGTGAAGGTAGGAATTCACCCGGTGGCCGGACGCATGCCCGGGCACATGAACGTGCTGCTTGCAGAGGTAGATGTCGCCTACGACAAGCTCTACGAGATGGATGACATCAACCCGGAGTTCGCCGACGCTGATCTCGCATTGGTAGTCGGAGCGAACGACGTGATTAACCCGGCGGCCAACACGGCGGAGGGCACGCCCATCTACGGCATGCCGATCCTCAACGTGGCTGAGGCCAAACACGTTGTGATCTGCAACTACGATACGAAGCCCGGATATGCCGGAGTCGACAACCCGCTGTATAAGCCGAGCAGCAAGGTCACCTTGCTCCTTGGCGACGCGGCGGTCACAGTCAAGCAGCTCATGGCCGATCTGAGCACGCGCTAAACAACCGTCTGACAATGACCCTTCGCCCTCCCGGCTCCTTGGCTTCTCAGCCTGCCGGTGCTAGGCGAAGGGTCATCTGCACCTTACTGTAGGCGAACCGAGAGCTGCTGGGGGGATTGAGCACGATGAACCCAAACATCAGAGGCGGATTGTACCTCAGCCTCGCTGCGGCCATTTGGGGCGGCATGTATGTGTTCAGCAGCTGGGTGCTGGGCGAGGGGTTCATCGGCCCTTTCACGCTCCTCTCACTCAGGCTGTTCGTCAGCGCTGCGCTGTTGGGCGCGGTGATGATGCTTACCGGAGGCAGAAGGAGTCTTGCCATCAGCAGGCCGGAAGTGCGCGAGGTCATCGTCATCGGCGTGGTGGGCTACGTGGTGAGCCTCGGTGCCCAGTTCATGGGCACGAAGCTATCAGGCTCGGCCCACGGGTCACTACTGACCGGGATCGCCCCTGCATTCATCGTAGTCTTCGCAAGGCTGTTCCTGGGAGAGCAGGCTGATGCGAGACGACTGGCCGCCGTCGCCCTCGCCACCGTAGGGGCCACAGCCATCGTCGTGCCCAACCTCGCCGGGCAGTCGGGTTCGCTTGTGGGAGACATCCTCCTTGTCATCGCGGGGGTGTCGTGGGGGCTCTACACGGTGCTTTCGAAGCGCTTCTCTGCGAGACGGGGTGCCTTGGCGGCGACGTTCTGGGCGAGTGTTGTCGGGGTCGTGGTGAACCTGCCTCTGGCAGCCCTCGAGCCGCCTCCGCTGCCGGCGGCCGAGTGGCCTGTTCTGGCGTGGGTCGGCCTTGTGTACATCTGTGTCATGTCGACATCAGTGGCGTTCTACATGTGGAACGCCGGGTTCGAGCTGATGAGGGCCAACGTAGGATCGCTGTTCTTCTTCGTCCAGCCCCTGGTTGGAGCGGGCCTAGGCTGGGCTCTGTTGGATGAGACCATTGGAGGCTGGTTCATTGTCGGCGCAGCCCTGATAGGCATGGGTATCCTGCTCTCGGCGTTACCTCAGACGCCTACTGCGACTGTGCTCGGCACGACTTCAGCCGGCGACAACTCGAGCGGCCAAGACGCCTCCCGGTAGGCGAGGTTGCTCCAGGCAGAAGGGCGGCGCCGTCGCATCGCAACAGCGCCGCCCGAACATCACTGACATCACTACCGGCGATACCCTACCACTTGAACGCAGCCTCCGACAGAGCCGAGAGTGCTGCGTCGCTCACCGACGCGTCTACCGTGCAGGCCACGCCGTAGGCGCCGGCGGCCCGGGCCAGTCCCGCCAGGTAAGGCTTGTTCGCATCTATGGCAGCCAGCACATGCGTGTCGAGACCGGCGAAGCCGTCGGCTGATCCGATCACTGTGCTGAATGTGTCGGCGTTGTCAGTGGACGCGAGCTGGACCACGAAGTCCATGTAGCCAGCTTGTGACCAGGCACTCCAGTCCTGCATTCTGGTGAGGACTGCGTCCGCGTAAGGATGCACGGCCGCCGACACCTGAGTACCGGGGGCAGTCTCACGTACGGCCGTGCTCAGCCTGGCTACAAAGGCCGTCAGGTCGGCAGTCCGCCACTGGAACCACGCGTTCCACTTGCCCATGTCGAGCCTGATGGACTTGGGCGCGAAGCCGAGGTCGGCTTTGGCCCTCTCCTCAACGACTGGGTTGTAGTCGTAAGGAACGGTTCTTCCGTACGGGTAATGCAGGTAATCGAAGTACACCCCAGCCACCGGGTGGCTTGCGCAGAACTCTTGAACCAGGCTGATGAGATACGCCTGAACCTCAGGATGTGCCGGTGAGAGGAAGCACCGTTGTCCCTCCGATGCCGACGGTATCTTGCCGTCCTGGCCCACTGCCGCCCAGCCCTTCTTCTCAACGAGCAACTGAGGGAGACTGCCATCGGCGCCCGCCACGCCCGCATCAAAGGCGCTGAACCAGGCATGCACCTCGAGACCGAGTTCGGCCCCGATGGAGATCGCCGCGGTCACCGGATCAAACGATGCATACGCCGGGTCTACCGGTGCAAGGCGCGACGCCCAGAGCGCCGTGCCGTCACGGTATGCCTGAACCATCACCGTGTTGAAGTTGGCCTCCGACAGGCGCTTCATATCTGCGCGCAGCTCTGCTTCTGTGAGGGCAGGCCGGTACAGGGCAGCCCTGACCCGTATGGTATCGAGTGCGAAGGGCGCCGCGTACTTCGTCTCAGCCAGGTAGGTGACGATGTTTTTCACCAGAGTCGAGCCTTGAGGCGAAGCCAGGTTCGAGGGGCTCAGGATGTTCGCCGCGCAGTAGATGCCGAACCTGTTCTCCACTATGGCCGGCAGCCCTGACGATGTGACTGCCAGCACGTTCGAGTCGGGCTCGACCTTGACACTAAGCCCGGTTGCAGAGGGCAGGCTGATGGGATCGGAAATGCCTTTGAACACCGGGTGTGCCTTGGCACTGACGCTGATCTGACCGATGGAGGACGTCCCTGTGGACACAGGCCGGATGCCCATGGCTTGTGCAAGGGCGAAGGTGTCGCGCGTGCGCCAGAAGTCGTCTACGAGCGATGTGTCGCTGGTAGACAGTATTCGGCCTCCCTGCCGCACGAAGTTGGTGATGTTGTCGGCAGCCAGCTGCGACATGCTGGAGGCCCTCGGCAGCACAATGGCCTTGTAGGAAGAGAGTGCTCCCACCTCGACATCGCCGTCGCCGATCACAGCCGCCGAGATTCCCCAGCGGGCAAACGCGGTGATAAGGGCGTTAGTGTCGACGAACTCAGCCCGATAGTCCCAGGCGTTAAGAGATGCCAGATGTCTTGTATAACCGGAGTCGAGGATCGCGACAGTGGCTGAGGCGGTGGCAGGGGCTGCTGCTGTAGCCCCGAGAGTGGTGGCCGCCACAAGCAGTGCCGACAGAGTCAGAGCTGCCGCCACCAGCTTTGACGTGAAGAACAACTTCAGACGCATTTTGCTTCACTCCCCGCAAGATGCCGTAGTAATTCTTCACTTCGCGGTGCAAGTCCTCCAGGTATGGATATTTTGAGGTATGAAGCATACGTCCGGTGAAGGAGAAGCGAACGGGGGGACGAACACTACAGCCGAGGAGCATGGAGGAGCATGGAGGAGCATGGAGGGCCTGCAGCATGAGTGTTGGCGTTTTCGACTATTCGCAGCCTCACGTGTCGAGGCGCAGTCCGGTCATGGGCATGAAGGGCGCGGTGGCCTCAAGCCATCCACTGGCGGTCCAGGCAGGAATTGCTATACTGGCAGATGGCGGCAATGCAGTGGACGCCGCCATAGCCGTGGCTGCCGCCCTGACCGTGCTGGAGCCTACGTCCTGCGGCCTGGGGAGTGACGCGTTTGCCCTCGTGTGGGAAGACGGCGTGCTCACGGGGCTGAATGCGTCGGGAGCGGCGCCGGCGATGGCCCACGCAGATGCGCTGAGGCGCGACGGGCTCACCGAGATGCCTGCCCTGGGCTGGCCCGCGGTGACCGTTCCCGGAGCCGTATCGGCATGGTCGCGGCTTCATGACAGGTTTGGATGCCTTCCCTTCCGTGAGCTGCTGGAACCGGCCATTCAGTACGCGCGAGAAGGCGCGCCGGTTCCGCCCGTCATAGCCGGCTACTGGAAGGCAGCTGAGCGCAGGTTCAAGGGCAAGGGCGGAGTGTTCGAGGAGTTCGAGAGGGTATTCCTTCCGGGCGGACGGGCTCCCGCGGCAGGCGAGGTATTCAGGTCGGAAGACATGGCGTGTACCCTTGAGTCCGTCGCGTTCACGCACGGTGAATCCTTCTACAGAGGCGCCATCGCTCGCGCCATCGCGGAGCATTCTGAAGAAACAGGTGGCCTCCTCCGCATTGATGACCTGGAACGCCATGAGCCCGAATGGGTAGATCCCATTTCTGTGGGCTACCGGGGCTACAGGATTCACGAGATCCCCCCGAATGGGCAGGGAATCGTTGCTCTGATGGCGCTTGGGATCCTCGAAGGCTTTGACATGTCGAGCATGGACCAGCTGGGGCCGGAGTCGCTTCACTTGATCGCCGAGGCCCTCAGGCTCTCGTTCGCCGACGCCCACGCTTACGTGGGTGATCCGCGACTGGCCAGTATACCGGTGAAGGGGCTCCTCGACCCCGACTATCTGGCGCTCAGGCGCGGGCAGATACTCGAGGGCCGAGCCATGGTCTCGCCGAAACCCGGTCTGCCTGGGTCGGCGAGATGGCAGTCTCATGATGGCGACACCGTTTACCTGGCAACTGCCGACTCGCAGGGGATGATGGTCTCCTTCATTCAGTCTAACTACATGGGATTCGGCTCCGGCGTCGTGATACCGGGAACCGGGATATCGATGCAGAACAGGGGAGCAGGCTTCTCACTCAGGCCCGGCAGTCCCAATGAGCTGGCGCCCTTCAGGCGGCCGTTCCATACCATCATTCCCGGCTTCATCACAAAGGACGGCGAGGCATGCGCGGCCTTCGGGGTGATGGGAGGAGACATGCAGCCGCAGGGGCATGTACAGGTGGTGTCGGCGGTGCTGGACCACGGGCAGAACCCGCAGGCGGCAATTGACTGCCCCCGTATCCGGGTGCTTGGCCCCGACAGGGTCGCGGTGGAGGTTTCCGTTCCCGAGTCGAGTGTGAAGGCTCTAGCCGAGATGGGTCACGCTGTGTACGTTGAGCCGGAGCGCGCCGGCTTCGGCGGTGGGCAGATGATCTGGCGCTCAAGTTCCACGGGGGTGCTGATTGCAGGGAGTGAGCCTAGGAAAGATGGGTATGCGGCGGCACTGTAGCCGCCAGCAGCTGGGAGGTCGTGCATATGTCGGGAAGCATATCGAGTATCGTATTCGGACTGGCCGTTGTCGTCGTCGGTCTGGCACTACTCGCTAACAACTTGGGGATCACCAGCATAAACATAGGATTCTGGATCGGGCGCTACTGGCCCATCCTACTCGTGGCCATGGGGCTGTCGAGTCTGGTGCGAAGGCGCGGCGACGACGATCGGGATGACGACGCTGCCGCAGAGGACGATGGAGACCGTCACATCAAGGTCAGCGTCAGCGGACGTGGCAGTGGCTCGAATGTCGGCGGCTGGCTGCTTCTGATCGTCGGCTTGATGCTGCTTTCAGGAACCGCCGGGTGGTACAGGTTCAACTGGGGCAGGTTCTGGGGCGTTGCGTGGGCGCTCTTGATCATGGCGGTAGGCTGGGCCATACTCAGGGGCCGTCCCTTCGACGGTGGTGACGCTGAGGGCAGTGACGGAGGCACCAGATGGGTCGTAATGAGCGGGCTTGAGCTCAAGGAGCCGGGATGGACTCTGGAGTCAGGTTCCTACGTGGTGCTGATGGGTTCGGCAGAACTCGATTTGCGGACGGCCCGTATCAAGGACGGCACCACATATCTTGACCTATCGGCGATGCTGGGCTCAATCGAGATCAGGGTGCCGGAGGGGCTGGCCGTGGAGTGCGAGGGCAGTGCCATCCTGGGAGGCGTTGAGTTCTTCCGCCAGTCGTCAGGCGGCATAGTGTCGGGGCGCACGTTTGTGAGGACAGGAGACCCCGTCTCAGGCAAGATCCTCAAGGTCAGGTGCAGAGCGCTCATGGGGTCGGTGGAGCTGAAGTAAATGACCAGGCGCCGGAGGAGTGGCTCGGGAATCGACACCCGGTCGGCACTGATAGGTCTACTGGTCCTGGTGGTGCTTGCCGGGGCAGTTGCCACTCTGCTGGCGCTGCGCTCCGGCAGCCGACGATCGCAGCTGCCCGAGGCTGCTGAGGCCGAGCCTACTCTGGAGTGGCGTGTGTCGATTCCGCATGACTGGACGCAATCGGCCGTGGGTGCGACAAGTGTCCGATTCCTCCGCGACGGTCTTCTCGTAGGAGGGCTTGAGGTCAGCGACGGTGAGCTCACTTCGATGCTTCCTGACGGAGCGAGGATTGAAAGCACATGGGTGGCGGCCACGCGCTGGGGGCAGGCGGTGGGATATGAGGTGTCGGTGCCCCTAAGTGAGCCTGCCGAAACCGATGCCCTTGTCATGCAGCTTACCGGCGCCGGCGTAAGCGGGGATGTAGAGTCGGGAGGTAGGCGCCCGGAGACACACTGTATGCTCGGGAACGGCACGCGCACAGTGCATCTGTGGACTCGTGAGAACGTCGGCTTTGGGCCGCCGGCAGCCAGCGCCGCGGCAGTGAGTCTGCTCGCATCGCTCGAGCCGGTGGCCGAGGATGCCGCGGGGCCGCCATCAGGGCCGGTGGTCAGGCTGATCAAGGTCGCTCCGGCCACCGCCGACGCTGAGGTGTCAGGCCCCTTCGATGTTCAGGTGGTGGTGACCAACGGATCTGTCGCGCCTGTGGTCGACACGCTTGCATCTCTGGGTGTTGAGAGCGTCGCGACGACTCCGCGAGTGCAACCGCTGCCTAAGAGGACGGAGACTATAGCGAGGTTGCAGCCCGGCCAGTCTGTGACGCTGGTGGCGCCAGCGGTGAAGCTGCCTGAGCAGGTGTCATCGGGTGCGGCGTTCAGAGTACACGCCGAGGTGGCCAGGCCCACGCCGGAGCAGGCGACGCTGCCGCAATCCGGAGAACCCGGAGGTGGCGGAAGAAGCGGCGGAAGAGCCGGCGGCGACGAGCTTGAGTTGACGATTACCGCTTTGCCCACCGGCAAGGGAGACAATGCCGCGCTCGGAGTGGGGACCGGTGCACGTGGAGGAGACAGATGACACTCAGTTACGACCTGGTGTTGTTCGATGCCGACGGCACGCTGTGGGACTATGACGCCGGCGAGCGAAGGGCTCTTGGCGAGGCGCTGGAGCACGCGGGACTTCCTTCTGATCAGGATGTGATCAGGCGCTACAGAGCGATCAATGCTGAGCTCTGGGCGCTCATCGAACGGGGTGTCGTGAGCACCGAGTTCGTCAGAGTAGAGAGGTTTCGGCGGTTCCTCGCCGAGATCGGTTCCACCGTGAATGCCGAACGGGTTGCCGTCGATTACCTGAATCGATTGGCCCGTCAGGCTATACCCATGGATGGAGCTGCTGACCTGCTGAAAACGCTGTCGGGGCATGTGAGGATGGCCATTCTGACGAACGGCATCAGCGAGGTACAGCGATCCCGCTTCGCGCTCTCCGGTTACGGCGCACATATTGAGCAGTTGATCATCTCAGAGGAGGTCGGAGTGGCGAAACCCGATCCGGCCATATTCGCGTTTGCCATGAGCGCCATGGGCTGTCAAGATCGGCGGAGGGTGCTCATGGTCGGCGACTCACTCACGTCCGACATAAGGGGAGGCGCCGCCGCGGATATCGCTACATGCTGGTTCAATCCATCGGCGGCGCCAAACACGTCTGACACTGTTCCGGATTACGAGATCCGCAGGCTGTCGGAGCTGTGCTCCATCGTGGGCCTGTCGGGCCACTGACCGTCTACCGTCTAGCTCCCGGACGCCTCTGAGAGCTGGCGTATGGCGTCTGCGGCCCAACCTGCGTCTGCCAACATCGGTCGGCCCACGCCGACCACGTCGGCCATGCCTTCACGGACAAGCCTATCGGCGGTGTGCGGGTTGACCACACCTCCGGTCACCATGACAGGCACACTCACCACGCTCTTCACGGCTTCAGATAGGTGAGCGAAGAACCCTTCCGGTTTGATCTCGTCGCGCCCCCAACCTGCGAGTCCACCTGAGATGTCGATGAACCCGATCCCCGCCTCCACCAGCAGTGGGGCTGCCCAGATCGCGTCTTCAACTGTGAGACCGCCCGTCACGCCGTCTTCTCCGGCGAGCCTGATGGCGACGGTCACATGCTCAGGCAGCGCCTTGCGTACCAACGCAACTGTCTCCAGCGTGAACTTCAAACGGTTCTTCCTGGAACCGCCGTACTCATCGGTACGTTTGTTGGTGAGGGGCGAGAAGAACTGGTTGAGCAGATAGCCGTGGGCAGAGTGCAGTTCTACCATCTGAAAGCCCGCCCTCCACGCCCTTACGGCTGCTTCGACGAAAGCCGCCTGGATCTCGGCTATGCGCCGCAGCGACAGGGCAACCGGCTCCACTGAGTGAGCGCGCCCGGGGATGACCACGCTCGACGGCGCCTCCGGGGGTCCGCCTGCCATCTCGGGTGTCGTTGCGCCGCCAGCATGTGTGAGCTGAACTGCGGCTACGGCCCCAGCGGCCTTCACGGCCGCAGCCACCCTTGCGATGGGGGCGATATGGAAGTCAGAGTAGAGCCCTAGCTGTTTCAGGCTCCTTCTGCCGGCCGGCGTCACATAGGTGTGCTCGACTATGATCAAGCCTGTGCCGGCCTGTGCCCTGAGGGCGTAATGCGCCACCGTTGCCTCACCGGCCATGCCCGACTCGCTCGCGGTCTCAGTCGCCATGGGCGGCATGGCCAGTCTGTTACGAAGCTCGCAGCCTGTGAGCTTGAGCGAAGAGAGCACTCCACTCATCGATACACACACAGGTACGCCGAGTCTACGTCAGTCTCAACATCGAAAGACTGGCCTGCGGGTACGACGAAATGCTCGCCCTCGCGGTAGGTGCGCCAGTCGGCGCTGTCGGGGAGCTTTGCCTTGAGGTGGCCTGAGATGACGCTCATCGTCTCCTCAGATGTCGTGGAGAAGGTGTACCTGCCAGGCTTGATGACTCCCACGGTAGCGCGGTCGTTGCCTTTGGTTAGCGTGAGGCTCTGGACGTTACCATCGAAGTAGACATTGTGCTGCAAGTTGTTCACTCCTCCTTCGTACGCGGGCGCGTGCGGCGCGGCAGCCCATGGCCTGTCCCGCACATGTGCGCCGGGCAACGAGCGACGAGTGGCTTCCGATCATCGCTCTGCCTCGGAGTGTCATTTGACAAATACCCGACAATTCCTCCAGTACCTCACACAACTGCTTGTGACACAACTGAGAGGATCTCCTTGCACATGTTGCCCAGGCGCCACAGGCCTACCCTTCTGACGCCGAGTGAATCGAGGAGTGACAGCTTGAGGAGGATAGATGCTGCGTCTTCATACCATACGCTATGGGATCTCCCGATGGTGTCGATGTACTGGAAGAACGGTCCGCCGTGGGCCGGATCCCGCTGCACGTTCGAGCCGGTGTTGGCGGCGATGGCCTGGGCTCCTTCTACGGTAAGGAAACCCGCGCGGTCGTAGTCGCCCCAGTCGAGTCCGTAAGCACCAAGGGCAACGCACAGCTTTGTCCGTCCCACGTCCTCCAGAGCGTACGAAGCCTGCTGTTCGAGCCAGGCGAGGTCGGTGGGGGGACCGGGGGGTCCGTATGAGCCTCGCTGGAAACCCTCGACCACGAGCATGTCGGCGCACTGGGCGGCGCGGGCCAGGTCAAACGGGCCCTCGCGCCATCCTGACGGCACCGAAATGGAGATGGTATACCACGGGCTAAGGCGCGAGAACCTTGCCCTGATCTCGCAGGCCAGCTCCGAGATGGCGTCGAGATGTTTCTCGTTGATGGCTCCGAATTCCAGGTGCACACCGTCGAGGTGGTTTGATACCGCGCAGTCGGTGGCCACGGAGGCCAGTCGCGAGCGGGCGTCTCCATCGAGCAGTGCGTTGTCGGCTGCCTCGGCCGAATAGGTGCCCTTGTGCAGGTTGGTCACATTTGCCAGCGCCCGTGTGCGGCGAGCGCGGGCGAGCTGAAGTGTGACATCTACAGGGCCCGAGGTGGCCGAGCCATCGGGGTTGACAGTCACAGCGGTGAAGATGACCTCATCGAAAGGCTCAGGCGCCGACAGCGCGTCGGCTATGCCCGCTGCCGCAGCGTGGGGTACTATGTAGCCGATGAGCCGGTGCCGCCTGGGGATGTGGAGTATCTGACCGGCATACACCGAGTATGGCTCTGACATGGAGTTGGCGCGGGCAATGGTGTCGGCGTCCATCCTGAATCTCTGGGCGATCTGCCAGAGAGTGTCTCCCGTGTTGACCATGTAATGCATGGGCCTGCCTCCTGCGAACAGTGTAGGTCATAGGCACTATAAGCCTATGCCGACGGCACTACAAATGTTCGCGCGGCAGGCCGCTAGCGGGCAGTTATTCCTGTGCGCTCAAGCACCCGGGCGGCGGCGAGGGCAACCACCCCTCCGATGAGTGCGTTGACCAGCTGGATTGAGCCCATGGCGGCGGCCACGGGCGGAGGTACTTCGACGACGAAGCGCACCGACAGTGTCAGGATGGCATATTTGGCGAGGGAGCCTGCCAGCACACCGAGTAGCTGTGCCGCCGTGCCGATGCCCCTCAGCGCACGTGACACTGCCCAGAAGAGCAGACACATTACTGCGTTGCCGACTCCTATCAGCGGAACCATCGGGGCGAGCGGCGGGGCAAGAATCCCGGCCCACAGCCCGGTAATGGGGGTGATTGCCCCGGCGGCGCAGGCACCGGCCACACCGACCAACATGACACCGAGGATCAGAAGCATGTTGACCGTGGGGCCGACTATGGTCTGCTGCACGCCCACCGACTGGATCGCAAGAGTCAGCGCAACCAGAAGGGCGGTTCTTGTCACGCCCCTGGTAACAGGGGATGACGCAGGTGACTTGTTCACTATAACACCACCAACATTCCAAGGATTATGCCCAGAACCAGCCCTAAGGTTCCGGAGTGGCCTATTGCGAAGCGCTGCGCCTCTGGTATCAGCTCATCCGCTGTGATGAACACCATGGCGCCACCGGCGAAACCCAGGCACACCGAGAGTATGCCAGGCGACACGCTGCCGAAGGCCGCGCCGAACAAGGCCCCTATTCCCATAGGCACTCCCGCCAGGCCTCCGATGAAAGCCACCCTCATGCGGTGCACGTCGGCTGCACACATTGGGGCGGCCATGGCCATACCTTCAGGTATGTTGTGAAGAGCAATGATGACAGCCATCGTGAAGCCAAGCGACGTACCATGAGCATAGCTTGCTCCAATGGCCAGGCCCTCAGGAAAGTTGTGCATGGCGATGCCGATGGCAGCGAGGGTTCCGGTTCGGAGGTAGCGCGAGTTCTCGCACTCACCAGATGGCAGATGCAGGTGGGGAGCGAAGACGTCGAGAGCACCCAGCGACAGCACGCCGATGACGAAGCCGAAGATGGTATTGATGGCACCGCCCAATTGCAGAGCTTGAGGCACGAGATCCATGAACACCACAGTCAGCATGATGCCGCCGGCCAGGCCCATCATCAATGACAGCATGCGCCTGGAGGGACGACCGGACAGCGTGGCAAGGGCTGCGCCCATGCCAGTGCCAACGACGCCGGCGGCGAGGCCGACCAGTGTTGCCTGTATGACACCTGCCATGTGTCCTCCTCCTTGCGACAACCATTCTACCCGCAGCTGCCGCAGGCTGTCAAAGGCGGCAGGGCGCTGTGTTATAATTGCCGCGGGAGGGTGGTAGGTGTGATCCTTGCCATTGACATAGGCAATACCAACACCGTCATAGGGGTTTTCGAGGGCGACAAGCTCCTCGCCGACTATCGCATTTCGTCTGATCGCAGCCGCACCGTGGATGAGTATGGCCTGCTCCTGCTTCACCTGCTAGACTACAGCTCAATGCCGCGTGGCGAGATCAGCGGCATAATCATCTCGAGCGTGGTTCCGCCTCTGATAAGTGTATTTGACAACATGTGCAGAAAGTACTTCAACCACGAACCCCTTATCGTCGGCCCCGGGGTGAAGACGGGGATGTCGATAAGGTATGAGAACCCGAAGGAGGTCGGAGCCGACAGGATAGTCAACGCCGTCGCAGGCTTCGAGCTTTACGGTGGGCCGCTCATCATCGTCGACTTCGGCACCGCCACCACCTTCTGCGCCATCAACGCCGTAGGCGACTACCTGGGAGGGGCGATAGCGCCCGGTGTCATGATATCAGCTGAGGCCCTCTACGCCAGGGCGGCACGCTTGCCCAGGGTCGAACTGGTGCGACCGCAGACAGTCATAGGGCGCAATACGGTATCGAGCATGCAGAGCGGGATAGTGTACGGCTTTGCCGGACAGGTAGACGCCATCGTGCGCAGAATCAAAGGCGAGCTCGGCGCCGACGCTAAGGTAGTGGCCACCGGAGGGCTGGCAGAGATGATCGCGGGAGAGTCGTCCGAAATCGACCTAGTCAACCCATACCTCACCCTTGAAGGCCTCAGGATGATCTGGGAACGAAACGAGGCTTCCGCCGGGAGCTGGTGAAGAATGAACAACACTAGTTACAGCCTGCAAGCTCCGAACAAGGCAACTGATGAAGACGGGGGATCCGCCCCTGAACGCGCGGTACTGGTAGGGGTGGACGCCTCATCACCCGCAGGCTGGGACATCGAAGAGTCCCTCGCGGAACTGGCCAGGCTGGTCGAGACCGCCGGCGGCACCGTGGTGGGGCAGGTTATCCAACGCAAACAGAAGCCTGACGCCGCCTACTATGTGGGCACCGGCAAGGCTGAGGAGATATCTCTGATGGCGAGTGCCGTCAACGCAGGCCTCGTGGTCTTCGACGACGAGCTCAGCCCTGCGCAGCAGAGGAACCTCGAGTCGGTGATGAAGGCGCGCGTGATCGATCGCACACAGCTCATCCTCGACATATTCGCCCAGCGGGCGGCATCTGCAGAGGGCAAACTCCAGGTGGAGTTGGCTCAGCTGCATTACTGGCTTCCAAGACTGGCCGGGCACGGCACTGAGCTGTCGCGGCTCGGCGGCGGTATCGGAACGAGGGGCCCGGGCGAGACCAAGCTCGAGGTTGACCGACGCACCATCCGTTCGCGAATCGCGGCCATCAAACGCCAGCTGGAGGAGGTGCGCCAGCGCCGCAGCGTGCAGCGGCGGCGAAGGCGTGAGGCCGACATGCCGGTGGTGGCCTTGGTTGGCTACACGAATGCGGGCAAGTCCAGTATGTTGAATGCGTTGACCGGAGCCGGCACATACGTGGAAGACAAGCTGTTTGCCACGCTTGACACGACTACCAGGAAGTACACCCTCCCCAGAGGGCAGGCGGTGTTGCTGTCAGATACCGTGGGATTTATCCAGAAGCTGCCTCACCAGCTCATCATGGCTTTTCGTGCCACACTTGAAGAGGTGACTGAGGCAGATGTGCTGCTTCACGTGGTCGACGCATCGCACCCCAATGCTGCTGAGCACTGTGAGGCCGTGTTCGAGGTTCTCGAGGAGATCGGCGCGAGTGAGCACCCGACCATCACCGTACTGAACAAGAGCGATCTGCCGGAGGCAGCAGGCGCCATCGAGAGGCTCAGGAATGAGTATCCCGTGAGCGTCGCGGTGTCGGCCATCACGGGGACGGGCCTCGACAAGCTTGCCGAGATGATCCAGGATGAGCTGTCGCCGCGCCGGGTGAGGCTTGAGCTGTCGATGGCTTATGATGATCCCAACATCGCGTTCGTGAGGCGCAAGGCCAAGATCATAAGCGAAGACTACGCTGATGATGAAGTCAGGATAGTCGCTGAGATGGACCAGTCAGTAGCGGGCCAGTTGAAGAAGGCACGGGGCAAGGGGGCAGGAAATGGAGCTGGATCTGGAGCAGGAACAGGAGCAGGAAATAGGCAGTAGCTCGACCTCACCTCCAGCAGCCAGCCCGGCGACGGAGGCGCGGCACCCAATTCGGGGATTTGTGATCGGCCGCGGCGAGCACGCTGTCAGCCTCGAGAACCCGCTGGTGCTGGCGCCCATGGCCGGTGTGTGCGATATGCCATATCGCATTCTGTGCAAGGAGATGGGCTGCGCCCTCGTGTACACCGAGATGATCAGCGCTATGGGCCTGAAGTACGGTGATCGCACCACCTTGAAGATTCTTGAGATTGACAAGGCGGAATGGCCCGTGGCTGCTCAGGTATTCGGCTCCGACCCCGACGTGGTGGCCCTTGCCGCGGGCATCATGCAGGAGCGCGGAGCGGCGATGATCGACATCAACATGGGCTGTCCGGTGCCGAAGATAGTCAAAGGAGGCGAGGGCTGTGCGCTGATGCGCCGGCCTGAGCTGGCGGCAACCATAGTCAGGCGTGTCAAGCAGAGCGTCGGTATTCCCGTGACCGTCAAGATGCGTAAGGGCTGGGACGAACACCTCGAGAATGCCGTAGAGGTCGCCCAGGCCTGCGAGGAAGCGGGGGCCGACGCCATTGCTGTACACGGGCGCACTAGAGAGCA